>JBLNBJ010000001.1:0-5136 GCA_050259835.1 Ignavibacteria bacterium
CATTGCGGTCGCCTTCGTCGCGACCATCTACGGCGTCGGCTCGGCAAACCTGATCTTCATCCCGATCGGCAAGAAGCTGATCGCCAACATCGCCCGCCTGGTCACCATGCGCGAGATGTTCGTCGACGGCCTCGTCGGCATCGCGAATGGAGACAATCCGCGAATCATCGAGAGCCGCCTGCAGGGCTACCTGCTATGACGGCCCACGGCGCATTCTCGAAGGCAGGGGATTCGCTGATTGCGGCGAAGGCTAACGTGAGCGAAGCGAACGTTAAGGCGCGCAGCGCCGGCCGCAGCCACAACCCCCGCATCATCGAGAGCCGCCTGCAGGGCTACCTGCTGTGAAGAGCCGCCGCAAGCAGGAGGAGGAGCACGAGAACCACGAACGGTGGCTCGTTTCCTACGCCGACTTCATCACCCTGATGTTCGCGTTCTTCGTCGTGATGTACGCGATCTCCCAGGTCAATGAGGGCAAGTACCGCATACTTTCCGACACCCTGGCCTCGGCGTTCCGCAACGTGCCGGGCAGCGCGGCTGGCACTTTCGAGGCGATCAACCCGGCGGCCCCGCGGCCTATCGCGGTGCCGATCCGCTCGATCAAGCCGACCATCAAGACCGACGAGAAGACGCGCCAGAAGGTGGAGAAGCTGCGCAACATCGCCAAGGACGTGTCGGAGGCGCTGGCGCCCCTGGTGAAGGAAGGCAAGGTCCGCATCACGCAGGGAGCGTTGGGCGTGACGATCGACATCAACGCCAACGTGCTGTTCGCGCCGGGCGACGCGCGCCTGGACGTCGGCGCGGTGCGCGCGCTGTTCGCCGTCGCGCAGATCCTGGCACCCACTGAGTTCCCGATCACGGTCGAGGGCCACACCGACAACACGCCGATCAGCACGCCGCAGTTTCCGTCGAACTGGGAACTCTCCGGCGTGCGCGCATCGAGCGTCGTCCGGCTGTTCATCGATGCAGGGGTCGATGCGCGCCGGATGACGGTAGCCGGCTACGCAGACCAGCGGCCGGTTGCCGAAAACACCACGCCGGACGGACGCCAGCGCAACCGTCGCGTCGCCATCCTGATCGAATCGAAGGCGGAGGACGTGCCGGTCGAGCTTCAGGTCGGACAGGAAGCCGCGCCAGGCGCACCGGCCACGCCTACGGCGACATCGGCACCGGCGGCGCCGGGCGGCGCCACCTCGGCCGTCGCCCGCTGAGGGCGGGCGGCCACCACTTCAGGGAAGCCGGTTCAGCGAGTTCAGGCGCTGCTGAGGAAGCGGCGGCCGCCGCCGCTGCCGGTCTGCTGGCCGTCCGGGCCGTAGACCATCGCGCTGTCCGCGGCCGCCATGAGGGCCGCCAACGCCTTCTGGTTGTGCTGATAATGGACCACGATCAGCTTGCCGTTGGTTTCGTTGAGCGCTCGGGCTTCCTTCGCCAGCGCAAGCAGCTTGCGCCATTCGCCTTGCAGTGCCTTGCCGTCGGGAGCCGCGGCGAGGCAGGCTTCCATGCCCTGGCGTCCGGCCGGGTACCGGCGAGCGGCCAGGTATTGTTCGCGGCGATCGGAAATGGCGCGCAGGCGGCCAGCCGCCTCGGCCTTGCGTCCTACGACGGGCAGCAGCGCGTCGGCATTGCCCGACGAGGCGAGCAACGCCTGTTCCTCGCGCAGCAATTGGATGAAGTCACCGACCTCCCGAGTCTCGTCGGCCAGCAGGTCGGCCAGGGAAACGGCCGGTTGCACGGGATTCCCTGCGCTTAGCTCTTGTTCGCGAGCATTTCGCGCACGCTGGCCAACAGGCCGTCGGCGATGCGCTCGGGGTTGACCTTGAAGCGACCTTCGGCGATCGCCTGCTTGATTTCGGACACCCGCTGGGTATCGACGACATCCACGTCGGCCGAAGCGCTGGCCTGGATTTCCTGGAGCTTGCTGGACAGCGGCGAAAGGCTGACTTCGGCGCCCGACGGGGTCGCGTTGCGCTTGGCACCCGGCGTGGCGCGGGTGCGCGTGTCGTTCGTAGCGCTTCCAAGTGGGGAAACGGTACTACTGATCTTCACGGTTGAGTCCTTTCCGCTTTGGCTATCACAGTCTACGGATGCCCAGGCTGAAACTTGAGGCGAAACAGTCGCGGAATTGTACGCTAATTGCGTGCCAGCCTTTCAGTAGCCGACTTCCACGGTGCCGCCGTTGCGGGCGACGCCGCTCACGACCTGGCCGTTGCCCAGCCGGACCTGGACGATTTGACCATCGGCGGCCCCGTTCAGTGCCCGTCCTTCGTTGGCGACCTGGAAGCCGGGGCCGCGGGAAATCACCTTGACGTTCTGGCCGGACTGGACCGCGAGCGCCTGGCGCAGCATGTCGCCGCGCAGCGGGCGGCCGGCGGGGATGGACATGGCGGCGGTGCGGCCCACGGCCTGGCGCGGATCGGTCAGCACGCCGGTGGGAAGCTCGGCCAGGTCGCCGTTCTGCCGCGACAGATCGGCCTCGGAAACGAACTGGCCTTGCGTGAGCGGGCGCGCCGTCACCACGTAGTCGGCCAGCACGTGCACCGTGACCGGCACGAAGAGGCTCCAGCCGCCTTCCTGCAGGCAGCGGACGGCGAGGGTGGTATGGCCCCACGGCCGCGCTCCGGGCGCCTGGCTGACCTCGAGGGCGGCACAGGGCGCGAGGTTGTTGTTGGGGTCGATGGCGCCGACGCTGAAGCTCACCTGGCCGGGCAGGCCCTTGGTCTGCACGCGCAGGAACTCCTCGACGGCCTTTCGTACGGGGGTGGGATCCTGGCGGCAGAAACCGGGAGCCGCAAGGAAGCCGGCGATCAGGAACACGAGCAAGCGCACCATGGCGGCGGATTCAAGCACGGCGAAAGCGGCGTGGCAAGCGCCGACAAGGCAAGAATTGCCGCGAACCGCTTGCCGCTTGCCGCGCCGCCGGCCGGCCACGGCCGCCCTCGCCGCCGAATGGCCGCATTGGAGGAAGTGGCACGGATACTGCATTACGGTGCCCAGAAGAATAGCCCGAGGCCAAGCAATGCTCGATCGTATCGACCGCGAACTGAGTTTCAACCGGAACGCCCTCGCCATGAGGAGCTACCGGCAGGAGCTGCTCGCCACGAACATCGCCAACGCCGACACCCCGCATTTCAAGGCGCGCGACATCGACTTCAAGTCGGCGCTGGCCGACAAGATGGCCGGCCGCACCCAGGGCAACCTGTCGCTGGCGCGTACGTCCGAGCGGCACATCGCCGGCGGCGACGACAACCGGCTGGGCATCGCCGCCAAGTACCGCACCGAATACCAGGGCGCCGTCGACGGCAACACGGTGAACATGGACGTCGAGCGCAGCGCCTTCGCCGAGAACGCCGTCCATACGGAAGCCCTGATCACCTTCGTGCGCGACCAGTTCCAGCAGATCAGCGCCGCCTTGAACCCGGGACAGTGATAAATGAGCGTCTTCAATATCTTCGGCATCGCCGGTTCCGCCCTAAACGCCCAGTCCGCGCGGCTGAACGCGGTCTCGAGCAACCTCGCCAACGCCGACAGCGTGGCGGGTGCCGACGGCCAGCCCTACCGCGCCAAGCAGGTCGTGTTCAAGGCGACCCCCGTCGAAGGCGGCGGCCTCGGCGTGCGCGTGACCCAGGTGGTCGAGAGCAGCGCGCCGTTCCGCACCATGTACGACCCCAAGAACCCGGCCGCCAACGCCGACGGCTACGTCAACATGCCGAACGTGAACGTGGTCGATGAGATGGTGAACATGATTTCCGCCTCGCGCGCCTACCAGACCAACGCGGACGTGATGAGCACGGCCAAGACCCTGCTCCTGAAGACCCTGACGATCGGACAATGAGGATAGACAGACATGACCACCGCCACCTCTAGCACATCGAGCGATTACACCCAGGCGATCATCGCCGCGCTGAACGGCAGCAAGAATTCATCCTCGTCGGGGAGCTCGAAGGCCGACGAGAAGACCACGGCCGGCATCCAGAACCAGTTCCTCAAGCTGCTGACCACGCAGCTGCAGAACCAGGATCCGCTCAACCCGATGGACAACGCGCAGATGACCTCGCAGCTGGCACAGATCAGCACGGTCGAAGGCATCCAGCAGCTCAACGGGACGCTGCAGACCATGCTGGGCAACACCCAGGACTCCCAGGCGATGCAGGCCGCCGCGCTGGTCGGCCACGGCGTGCTGGTGCCGGGCAGCAGCATGACGCTGGCGAACGGCGCCGCCTACGCAGGTTTCGATCTCAAGAGCGCCGCGGACAAGGTGACAGTCACCATCAAGGACGCCAACGGTCAGGTGGTGCGCACGCTGGACCTCGGCGCTGCCCAGGCCGGCTCGAACATGTTCACCTGGGACGGCAAGAACGGCAACGGCACGGTTGTTGCGGACGGCAACTACAAGTTCATGGTTTCCGCGGTCCAGGGCAGCAGCGACGTCAATGCCACGGCGCTCAGCGTCGGGCTGGTCAACAGCGTCGTGCGCAGCGGCACCGGAATCAATCTCGACGTCGGCAAGCTCGGCACGTTCGGTTTCAGCGACGTGCGCGAAGTCCTCTGATCGGCGGGATCTAGGAAAGGGAGAGCAGCATGGGTTTCCAGCAAGGATTGAGCGGCCTGAACTCGTCGTCGAAGGCGCTAGACGTCGTCGGCAACAACGTTTCCAACTCCGGCACCATCGGCTTCAAGGCCGCGCGCGCGCAGTTCGCCGACGTCTTCGCGGCCAGCCTGTCCGGCGCCGGCGGCGGCAGCCAGATCGGCATCGGCAACCGCATCAACACCGTTTCCCAACAGTTCAGCCAGGGCAACATCACCAGCACCAGCAACGCGCTCGACGTTGCCATCAACGGCAACGGCATGTACATCATGGCCGACAAGGCCGGCGCGCTGACCTACACGCGCAACGGCCAGTTCGAGCTCGACAAGGACGGCTACCTGGTGAACGCCGACGGCCTCAACGTGCAGGGCTACCCGGCCAACTATTCGACCAACGCGCTCGGCGTGATCAACTCGACGACGCCGGCCAACATCTTCATCGACCCGAAGGACATCCAGCCGCAGACGACGACGAAAGGCACGATCGACGTGAACCTCGACGCGCGCGGCACCATTCCGCCGGCCGGCCATGAGAGCTTCAGCACCTCCGACCCG
>JBLNBJ010000002.1:0-8433 GCA_050259835.1 Ignavibacteria bacterium
GGCGACGAAGAAACTCCGAGCCTGGTGCCCCTGCAACCCAAGGAGCGTGTCTGGGCCAACGACGTGGAAGTGAAGGGCAAGGCCACCCAGCCGCCCCCGCGCTTCTCGGAATCCACGCTGCTCTCCGCCATGGAAGGCGCCGGCAAGCTGGTGGAGGACGAGGAACTGCGCGAGGCCATGTCCGAGCGCGGGCTGGGCACGCCAGCCACCCGCGCCGCCACCATCGAAGGCCTGATCGCCGAGGAATACATCCTGCGCAACGGCCGCGAACTGCAGCCGACGCCGAAGGCCTTCTCGCTGCTGTTCGCGCTCGAGCAGTTGCGCGTCGACGAGATCCGCTCGCCCGAACTCACCGGCGAATGGGAATACAAGCTCAAGCAGATGGAGCAGGGCAAGCTCAAGCGCGACGAGTTCATGTCGCACATCACCGAGCAGACGCAGGTGATGGTCGAGCGCATCAAGAACGGCGAGTTCGCCGATCCCGACTTCGGCACCCTGAAGACGCCCTGCCCGAAGTGCGGCGGCACCATCCACGAGACCTACAAGCACTTCAAGTGCGACAAGTGCGACTACAAGCTGTGGAAGATCGTCGCCGGCCGGCAATGGTCGACCGAAGAGATGGACGAGCTGCTGTCCAAGGGCCAGATCGGCCCGGTGCAGGGTTTCCGCAGCAAGATGGGCCGCGCCTTCGCCGCCATCGTCAAGCTCAATGCCGAGCACGGGCCGGAATTCGACTTCGGCCAGGGCTCTGATGCTGAAGGCGAGGAAGTCGACTTCAGCGGCCAGGAGCCGCTGGGCGCCTGCCCGAAGTGCGGCGCCCGCGTGTTCGACCACGGCATGTCCTACATCTGCGAGAAGGCCGTCGGCGCCGCCAAGACCTGCGACTTCCGCTCGGGCAAGATGATCCTGCAGCAGGAGATCTCGCGCGCGGACATGCAGAAGCTGCTCGAGACCGGCAAGACGCCGCTGCTCAAGGGCTTCGTCTCCAACCGCACCCGCAAGAAGTTCTCCGCCTATCTGGTGCGCGATCCCTCAGGCAAGGTCGGCTTCGAGTTCGAGGCGCGCAAGCCGAAGGCACCCAAGGCAGGCGCCGCGGAATCGACGTCGGCAGCAGCGGCCCCGGCCGCCAAGCCCGCCGCCAAGACGGCAAAGGCCGCCCCCAAGACCGCCGCGAAGAAGCCGGCGGCAAAAAAAGCCAAGTAGCCCAACATGACGGCTGCGCTGCCCGAGCAGGCCCAAGCCGTCCTCGACTTCTGGTTCCTGCCCGACGGCGCTCTCGGCCACGATCGGCCGCGCCTCGAGTGGTTCCGCAAGGATCCGGCGTTCGATGAGGCCATTCGCGAGCGCTTTGCGCAGCTCGTCGACGCGGTCCTCGAGGGCAACCAGCCGGACTGGGGCGACGGCGCGGATGCCGCGCTCGCGCGCATCCTGCTGCTCGACCAGTTCCCGCGCAATCTCTTCCGCGACCAGGCGCGCGCCTTCGCCGGCGACGACGCTGCGCTCTCGCTGGCAAAGAAGCTGGTCGCAAGCGGCCGCGACAAGAACCTGCCGCCGGTGCGCCGCTGGTTCGTCTACCTGCCCTTCATGCACAGCGAATCGGTGATCGAACAGGAACGCTCGGTGGCGCTGTTCGAGGCGCTGCGGCGCGAGACCAAGGAATCGGCGTTCGAATCTGCGCTCAGCTTCGCGCTGCGCCACCGCGACATCATCGAACGCTTCGGCCGCTTCCCGCATCGCAATGCGGCGCTGGGCCGCGAGACGACGTCCGAGGAAGCAGAATTCCTGCGGCAGCCCGGCTCGTCGTTCTAGCCGGGCCGCGCCGCCCTCACTCCTCCAGCAGGCTGCGCAGCATCCACGCGGTCTTCTCGTGGATTTCGAGCCGCTGCGTCAGCAGGTCCATGGTCGGCTGGTCGTTGGCCTGGTCGACCACCGGGAACAGGCTGCGCGCCGTGCGGGCCGTCGCTTCCTGCGCGGCCACCAGCAGCTTGATCATCTCGGTGGCTTTCGGCACGCCCTCTACCTCCTTGATCGACGCCAGCTTGACGAACTGCGCGTAAGTGCCGGGAGCAGGGAAGTCGAGCGCGCGGATGCGCTCGGCGATCAGGTCGAGCGCGTTCCACTGCTCCGTGTATTGCTGCATGAACATGACATGGAGCGTGTTGAACATGGGCCCCTTCACGTTCCAGTGGAAGTTGTGGGTCATCAGGTAGAGCGTATAGCTGTCCGCCAGCAGGCGCGACAGGCCTTCCGCGATCTGGCTGCGGTCTTCCTTGCTGATGCCGATGTCCATGGCGTTTTCCTCTCTCGCTGGGTGGATACTCGGTCGGGGTTCGACCCCGCACGCCTTTGATTCTGCCGGGCGCCCGGCGATCCCTCCAATCGATTGTCGCCATCCGCCCGATAGGCGGCTGCTATCGGACGCGGACGGGGCTGGTGCCCGGCAGGCGGCAGTCGAGCAGCGCGCGGCGCAGCAGGTCGATGGCCTGGTGGCGCGGGAAGCTCGCGCGCCAGACCAGGCCGACGCGGCGCGCCGGCTGCGGTTCGGCGAAAGGCCGCACGCGCAGCAGGGGGTCGGTCTTGGGCAGCGTGTCGACCGCCGTGGCGGGCATCACCGTGATGCCGACGCCGGAGGCCACCATGTGGCGAATGGTCTCGAGCGAACTGCCCTCGAGCACCTGCGGACCGCCTTCGCCGGCGGCGTTGCACAGATCGAGCACCTGGTCGCGGAAGCAGTTGCCGCGGCCGAGCATCAGCAGCGGCTGGTCGAGCAGCTCGTCGGGCGCGACGTTCTTCTTCTTCGCCCACGAGTGGCCGACGGGGACCAGCACGCGGAAGGATTCGTCGTAAACGGCCTGCGCCACCAGCCCGGGCTCGGCGATCGGCAGCGCCAGCACGGCGACGTCGAGGTCGCCGCGCTTCAAGGATTCGAGCAGGCGATCGGTGAAGTTCTCCTCGATCATCAGCGGCATCTTGGGCGCTCGCTCCTTGACCAGCGGCACCAGCTTGGGCAGCAGGTAGGGCCCGATGGTGTAGATGGCGCCGAGCCGCAACGGCCCGGCCAGCGGGTCGCCGGCGGCGTCGGCCAGTTCCTTGACGCGGCCGGCCTCGGCCAGCACGCGTTCGGCCTGCGCGACGATCTGCTCACCCACCGGCGTGGTGCGCACCTCGTTCTGGCCGCGTTCGAACAGGATGGCGCCGAGTTCGTCCTCGAGCTTCTTCACCGCCACCGAGAGGGTCGGCTGCGAGACGAAGCATTTCTCGGCGGCGCGGCCGAAGTGCCGCTCGCGCGCGAGCGCGACGATGTACTTGAGTTCGGTCAGGGTCACGGGCGCTATTATGCCTGCATCGACCCAGCCGCCATGGCGCCGCATGACCCAGCCGCCCCTGATCCGCGCCTTGCTCGACCCTGCCGCCAGCCCGCTGCCCGGGCGGCCGCTGGAACTCATGGAAACGCATGCCTCATGGGTCGTGCTGGCGGGCGAACGCGCCTGGAAGATCAAGAAGCCGATCACGCTGCCCTTCCTCGATTACGGCACGCTCGAGAAGCGCCGCGCCGCGTGCGAGGCGGAACTCGCCTACAACCGGCGCTTCGCGCCCGAGCTCTACCTGCGCGTCGTCGCGCTGACGGGCACGCCGCAGGCGCCGCGCTGCGACGAGACCGGCGAGGTCATCGAGTACGCCGTCGAGATGCTGCGCTTCGACGAGAGCGCCCGGCTCGACCACCTCGCGGCGCGCGATGAACTGACGGTCGCGCACATGAGCGCGCTCGCCGCGGAGATCGTCGCCTTTCACCGCCGCGCGACTGCGGCACCGGCCGATTCGCGCTTCGGCACGCCGGAGGCCGCCGCCGCGCCGGCGCTGGCCAACTTCACCGAACTCAAGGCCCTGCTGCCGGACGAGGCGCTGCGCCTCGGCGAACTGGAGGAATGGACGCGGCGCGAAGCCAAGCACCGCCGTGCCGCGATGACGGCGCGCAAGCAGCGCGGCTGCGTGCGCGAGTGCCACGGCGACCTGCACCTGGGCAACTTGATCCTGCGCGACGGGCGCGTCGTGCCCTTCGACTGCATCGAATTCAACGACGACTTCCGCTGGATCGACGTCGCCTCCGAGCTGGCCTTCGCGCTGGTCGACCTGCTCGACCACGGCAAGCCGCAACTGGCCGGCTGGCTGCTCAACGAATGGCTGAGCATCGGCGGCGACTTCGACGCGCTGCGGGTGCTGCCCTTCTATGCCGTCTATCGCGCCCTCGTGCGCGCCAAGGTGGCCGCCATCCGCGCCGGCCAGGAAGACGCCGCCTCTGCCGCGGGCCGCGACCGCGCCGAGGCCGCCGTTTACCTCGACCTCGCGCAACGCCTTAGCGCGCCGCGCACGCCGACGCTCACCATCACGCATGGCCTGTCGGGCTCGGGCAAATCGCACGCCGCGCAGGCGCTGCTGCTCGCCGACGCCGATGCCCGCACGCTGCGGCTGCGCTCGGACGTCGAGCGCAAGCGCCTGTTCGGACTGGGCGCTCAGGATGCCAGCCACTCGCCGCTCGACGGCGGCATCTACACCGCCGACGCGCATGCCGCCACTTATCGCCGCCTCGAGGAACTCGCGCAAATCGCGCTGCATGCGGGCTGGTCGGTCATCGTCGACGCGGCCTTCCTCAAGCGCGCAGAGCGCGACGCTTTCCGCCGCCTGGCGGCGAACAACGACGCGCCATTCGCGATCCTCGCCTGCGAGGCGCCGCTCCCGGAATTGCGCCACCGGCTCGAGGCGCGCCGCAGCGACGCCTCGGAAGCCACTGTCGCGGTGCTCGACCGTCAGCTCGAATGGATCGAGCCGCTCGACGCAGACGAGCGCGCGCTCGCCGTCACGCCACCCGCTTGAGGTGGCTGCCGCAGCCGGCGGCACAGTCCGAGGCGCCGAAGCCCGGCGCCAGGATTTCCCCGCGCGTCGCCCGGTTCCAGCGGCACTCGTGGCGCCGCGAGCGCTGCACCTCGACCACGCTCACGCCGGGCGCCGCCAGCAGATAGTCGATGTGCCAGCGCAGCGTCTTCTCGCGGCGCAGATGACGAGCGATGCGCGCCTCCAGGTTGCGCTTGGCCGAGCCGGTGTAGACGTAGGTGCCCGCAGGGAAGTCGAAGCGGCCGAGCCGGCCGACCTGCAGGCGCAGCGCTCTCCCGACGACGATACGCAACTGGTAGCTGGTCGCCGCCGCGCTCACGCCGCGCGCGCGAGCCGCACGGTGAAGCAGAAGACGCTGCCGCGCTCGGGCGCGCTTTCCATCCATAGGCGCCCGCCCATCAGCTTCACGAGCTGGCGGCAGATCGCCAGCCCGAGCCCGGTCCCGCTGTACTTGCGCGTCATCGAGACGTCGGCCTGGGTGAAGGCTTCGAAGATCTCCTCGCGCCGGTCGGCGGCAACGCCGATGCCGGTGTCCGCCACCGCGAAGCGCACCACGACGCCGTTGGCCGTGGTTTCCGCCAGTGCAACCTCGACGCGTATCGCACCTTGCTCCGTGAACTTGATGGCATTGCCGACCAGTTTGACGATGGCCTGCTGCAGGCGCACCGGATCGCCGCTGACGGGAAACGGCAACTCGGGCGCCTGCGGCGCCGAGAACTCCAGGCCCTTGGCGCGGGCCTGCGCGGCGAGCGGCGCGAGCGTTGCCGTCAGGAGTTCATCCAGGTCGAACGGCGAATTGTCGAGCTTCAGCATGCCCGCCTCGATCTGCGAGAAGTCGAGGATGTCCGTGATCACGCCCAGCAACGAGGCGCCCGATGCGCGCAGCGTGGCGACGTAGTCGCGCTGCTCGTCGTCGAGCTTGCCCATCGCGAGCAGCTCCGCCATGCCGAGCACGCCGTTCATCGGCGTGCGGATCTCGTGGCTCATGTTGGCGATGAAGGCGCTCTTGGCACGGTTGGCCGCCTCGGCCTGGCCGAGCGCGTGCTCGAGGCGCTTCACCAGCTCGTCCTTTTCGAGCTCGAGGGCGATCGCCTCGGTCATGGTGTCGTTGATGTAGTTGGAGCTGCGCAGCACGGCGAAGAAATACGCCACGCCCATGACGCCCACCGCCCAGTCGATCGGCCCGTGCCCGCTGGCCAGCATGAGGAGCGAGCTGCCGGCCAGCATCGGTCCGGCGAAGAGCGGGTAGATGCCCCTCACCGCGGAAAGGATCGACACCGCGCCGCCCGCCATGCCCGCCACCGCGAGCGCCGCCAGCAGGCGGTAGGCGTCGCTGTTGCCGATCATCACCGACGCCGCGCCGACGAGCCACATCCAGCCCAGCACCGCCGTGAAGCGCGCGTAGCGACGGCACCAGAGCTGTGCCCGCGTCGCCGACTCCGGCACGGCGGCGCCGCCATGGCCCAGCCACCAGCGCGCAGTGGCGAGCGCCACGATGCCGAACCACCAGACCCAGATCAGCGGCCCCGGCCGGCTGATGGAACCGGCGTAGGCCAGCACGCCCGAGACGAGCACGTTGATCGACTGCGCGATGCCGACGTTGCGATACAGCAGCGTCGTCTGGCGCGCCAGGATCTCGGGATTGACAGCGGGGAGGCGGAAACCCAACATGGAGCCGATTGTAGCCTGCGTCTCCATGCCGCTGTCAGAGGCATTGGCGCGGCAAATCAAAGCATTGGAAAACCTTCGATGGCCGAGATCTACGTCAGCACCGATGTCGAAACCGACGGTCCCGTGGCCGGGCGGCATTCGATGCTCAGCATCGGCTCCGCCGCGTACACCGCCGACAAACAACTGCTCGGCAGCTTCTCCGCCAACCTCGAGACGCTGCCCGACGCCGAGCCCGATCCGAAGACGGCCGCCTGGTGGGCGACCCAGCCCGAGGCGTGGGCCGCCTGCCGCCGCGATCCCGAAGCGCCTGCAACCGCGATGGCGCGCTATCTCGCCTGGCTCAAGGCACTGCCCGGCAAGCCCGTGTTCGTCGCCTATCCGAGCGCGTTCGACTTCCCCTTCGTCTATTGGTACCTGGTCACCTTTGCCGGCGAGAACCCGTTCGGCTACTCGGCGATCGACATCAAGACCTTCGCCATGGCCATGCTCAAGCGCGACTATCGCGCCTGCGGCAAGCAGGCCATGCCGCGCGAATGGTTCGATCCGGCGCCGCACACCCATGTCGCGCTCGACGATGCCATCGAACAGGGACGCCTGTTCTGCAATATGCTGCAGGCCAGCCGATCATCGTAGGCGAAAGGGCAATGGCGCATCAGCAAACCATCGAGGTCCGCACCGGCGGCCGCGGCACGACGAACATCACCGCCGAAGTGGCGCGCGCGGCGCGCACTGCGGGCGTGGCGACCGGCGTCGTACACGTCTTCGTGCAGCATACGAGCTGCGCGCTGATCATCACCGAGAACGCCGACCCCGACGTGCGGCGCGACCTCGAAACGCTCGCCCGGCGCTGGGCCCCGGACGGCGACCCCGCCTACCGCCACGACCTCGAAGGCGACGACGACATGGCAGCGCATGCGCGCAGCGTGCTGTGCGGCGCCTCGGTCAGCGTGCCGCTGGGCGCGGGCGAACTGCTGCTCGGCACCTGGCAGGGCATCTTCCTGTGGGAGCATCGCAGCGCCCCGCAATTGCGTCGCCTGGTCGTCACCGTGACGAGCTAGCACCCGCCGACCGGCCCATCCCTGCATCACGGAAATTTCACGAACGTCGTCCACCGTTGGAACACCGCGTGCGCAAGCGCACGACCAACAAGGAGACGATCGATCATGAGGAATTTCAACCTGGCCTTCGCCGGCCTCGCCACCGCGGCCGGCCTCGTGCTCGCCGGCTGCGCAGCGCCGCCCCCGGAAGAACGCGTCGCCGTCGTCACGCCGCCCGTCGTCGCCGTGGCGCCGCCGGGCGCGCAGTCGCAGTCCTTCCACACCACGATCGGCATGACGCCGACCGACACCCAGGGCGTGATGCACCTGCAGTCCTTCGCCGGCGACGTGTGCGTGCAGGACGCCAACGGCAGGCCGGCGGTTTCGCACTGCGTCTGCCAGGAGACCAACTGCAACTGCCAGAGCACCGGCGCCAGCTGCACGCCATAAGGCCTTATCGCCGTTTTCTCCGCGCGGCGATGCGCCGCGCAACGCGCCTTCCACGCGCGCCGTCCGCCGCGGCCTTTGGGCCTGCGGCGGATTTCCATTTGCGGCAAGATGCAATGAGGCGGTTCGAAATGACGAAGGCCCGTCGCCGGGCCTTCGTCCGCGCTTGCCGGCAAGCCTAGCGAATGTCGAACAGCTTGCTGAAGTTCGCGATGTTGAGGACGTCGCGAACCGCGCCGCTCGCGCTCGCCAGCACGACCGACCGGCCATAGCGGCGGGCGCGGTCGCGCAGGATCAGCAGCATGCCGAGCGCAGCGCTGTCGAGGTAATCGGTGTTGGCGAAGTCGACGAGGATGCGTCCCTCGGGCCGGCGCTGGATCACCTCGTC
>JBLNBJ010000003.1:0-7043 GCA_050259835.1 Ignavibacteria bacterium
TCGCCGCTGGTCTCGCAGCTGTTCCACGAGAAGCTGATCGAGGCGGTGGCGGTGCCGCAGGTGGCGACCTTCCAGGCCGGCGTGCAGTTCGCCTGCACCGAGGGCATCATCCCGGCGCCCGAGTCCTGCCACGCCGTGCGCGCCTGCATCGACGAGGCCCTGCGCTGCAAAGAGACCGGCGAGCCGAAGACCCTGCTGTTCAACCTCTCCGGCCACGGCCACTTCGACATGGCCTCCTACGACCGCTACCTGGCGGGCGAACTCGAGGACTACGACTACCCGCGCGAAGCCGTCGAAGCCTCGCTGGCGCATTTGCCCAAGGTCGGCTGATGCGTATCGCCTTCTTCCTGCTGGTCCTGGTCAACCTGCTGTTCTTCGTCTGGAGCGCGGGCTACCTGGGCGGGCAGGACGAAGGGCGGGAACCCCAGCGGCTGCAGAACCAGCTGAATCCCGAGAAGATGAAGGTGACGCTGGCGCCGGCTACTGCTGCGGCCGCGCCGGCCCCCGCCTCTCCGGTGGCTGCGACGGGGACGGCCCCGTCGGGCGCGGCGACGCCGGCCGTCGCTGCGGCGCCCGCGCCGGCCAACGCCGCTCCTCCGGCGCCTGCCGCCACCCCGGCCGTCGCCGCGGCTCCCGCTCAGGCCTGCCGCCGCATCACGGGTGTCGCCACGAAGGACGGCAACGCCTTCCAGCAGTCCCTGCAGAAGGCCGGCTTCGCCGTGGCCGTGCTGCCGATTGAAGAGCGCAGCTACTGGGTGAACATCCCGTCGCTGCCCACCAAGGCGGCGGCCGAGAAGAAGGCGGGCGAGCTCAAGGCGCTCGGCGTCACCGATTTCCACGTCATCCAGGGCGAGAGCGGCGGTTTCCTCATCTCGCTCGGCGTGCGGGGCGACGAGGCGTCCGCCAGCCAGTTCCTGCAGGGCCTGATGAAGAAGGGCGTGAAGTCCGCGCGCATCGAGACGCGGGCCAAGACGCCGACCACCCTGCATCTCGAACTGCGCGCACCGGCCGACCTGCTCGCGCAGCGCCTGCCGGCGCTCCTGCCGGGCGCGCCGGGCGCGAGCCTGGCCGAGTGCCCGTGACGAATTTCGTCGTCGGGCTCACCGGCGGCATCGGCAGCGGCAAGTCGGCCGCGGCGGCGATCTTCGGCGAGTTGGGCGCCGCGGTCGTCGACACCGACGCCATCGCGCATGAGCTCACCGCGGCGCAAGGCAAGGCCATGCCTGCCCTCCGGGCGGCCTTCGGCGAGGCCGTTGCGGCGCCCGACGGCAGTCTCGACCGCGCGGCGATGCGGGCCCTGGCGTTCTCCGACGCCGGCGCGCGCAGCCGGCTGGAAGCCATCCTGCATCCGCTCATCCGGGCCGAAGCCCTGCGCCGTTGCGCCGCGGCCGCGGAGCCGTACGCGGTGCTCGTCGTGCCCCTCCTCATCGAAGCCGGACCGGCCTATCGCGACACCCTGGCGCGGGTGGCCGTCGTCGACTGCGACGAACAGACCCAGATCGAGCGGGTCATGGCGCGCAGCGGCCTGTCGCGCGAGCAGGCGGTCAGCGTCATGTCGGCCCAGACCAGCCGTTCCGCGCGCCTCGCGGCGGCCGACGACGTCATTCGCAACGACGGCGATCTCGCCGCCTTGCGCCGCCAGGTCGAGGAACTGCACGGCCGCTATCGGACGATGGCGGCGATGTCATCCGGAAGTTGAGCTTTTCGGCCGAATCGGTCAGAATTGCCCCCATTTCGGACCGGGCCGGCGCGTGATTACCTACGAGTACCCTCTCAGCGAGCGCATCCGCACGTTGCTGCGCCTGGAGGATTTATTCGACAAGATCGGGCACTTCATCGAGGCCGAAGACGCCGAGGATCACCACGTCGCGCTGGTGACGCTGTTCGAAATCCTCGAAGTCGCGGCCCGCGCCGACCTCAAGTTCGACCTCGTGCAGGAACTCGAGCGCCAGCGGCAGATCCTGCTGTCCTTCCGCAACAACCCCGAGATCTCCGAAGAAGCGCTCTCCGGCGCGCTCTACGAAATCGAGCAGGCCTCCGCCGCGATGCTTGCCATGCAGGGCAAGATCGGCCACTACCTGCGCGAGAACGACTGGCTGATGAGCATCAAGAACCGCGTCGGCATTCCCGGCGGCGCCTGCGAGTTCGACCTGCCCTCCTACCATTTCTGGCTCAACCGCGACGCCGCCCAGCGGCGCGACGACCTCAACAGCTGGCTCGCGCCGATGCTGCCGATCCGCGCCGGTTCCTCGATCGTGCTGCGCCTGCTGCGCGCCTCCGGGCGGCCCGAGTCGAAGGTGGCGGCCAACGGCAGCTACCAGCTCATGCTCGCCGGCCGCACCTCGCAAATGATCCGGCTGCGCGTGCGGCGCGCCGACGCCTTCGTTCCCGAAATCGGCGCCAACAAGTACGCGCTGAACATCCGCTTCCTCACGCCGGATACCGGCGTGCGTCCCAAGCAGGCGGACGTCGATGTTCCGTTCGAGCTGACCTTCTGCAACCTGTAACCGGGCGGCCTTTGCCGCGCATCGCATGACGGGCATCGAACATCGGCAGCACAAGCGCTATCCCTACCAGTGGAAGGTCGCCATCGTCTTCGACGCCACCGAAGGCAAGGACACCTACCACGGCGTCACGCACAACATCTCGCTCGGCGGCTGCGCCATCCTCACCGATCACAACGTCTTCTCGGAACATCCGGTCTCGGTGCTGGTCTCCTTGCCAGTGGAGAATCCCGGCGGCCGGCCGAAGATCGTCGAGGTCAAGGGCCACATGGTCTATACCGTGCTGTCGGCCGGCCACCAGCAGTTCCGCTGCGGCATCCAGTTCCTCTCCTACAAGGGCGGCGGCCGCGCGGTCTTGACCAAGGCATTCGCCAAGCGCGACATCGATCTTTAGCGATGAACCAGAAAGCCAAGCCTCCCGTGGTCGCCTGCCCGCGCTGCGGCGCGGCGGTCGCGTGGATTCCAGAGAACCGGTACCGGCCGTTCTGCTCCGAGCGCTGCCGGCAGATCGACCTCGGCGCCTGGGCCGCGGGCGACTATCGCGTGCCGGTGGTCGAGGACCCGGACAACCCCGACGCGCAACCGCCGGGTCAGGACGCCTGATCCCAGGCCGCGCGGATGGCCGCGATGCCGTGGGCGCCGGCGGCCTGCGCCGTCGCGAGATCGCGGCGCGCCATCCCACCGAGCGCGTAGACCGGCAGCGGCAGATCTTCGACGAGCTTCGCGAAAGCTTCCCAGCCGATGCCGGGCTGGCCGGGATGGCTGGTCGTTTCGCTTACCGGCCCGAGCACCGCCAAGTCCAGGCCGAGCCTTGCAGCATGCTCGAGGTCGCGGCGCGTGTGGCAGGAGGCGGCGACCAGCCGAAAGTCGGGCCTTGCCGTCGCCTTTGCGAGTGCCGCCGCCGGCAGATGAATGCCGTCGGCGCCGCTTGCCGTCGCCAGCTCCGTATCTCCGTTGACCAGCACGCGCGCGCCGGCGGCGCGGCAGATCGCGATCGCCTCGCCGGCGAACGCAGCCCGTGCTTCCGGCGCCAGCCGCGGCTCGCGCAATTGCACCAGCCGCAGGCCGCCGGCCACGGCAGCGCCCAAGCTCGCAAGCTGCTCCGCCACGCCGATCTCGCCGGCGTGCGTGATGCCGTAGAACGCGGGCAGGCGCAGCGCCGCCAGCACCGGGGCATTGGCCGGCAGCATGGGGGCGACATCGAGCGCCTCGGCGCGCTGCCACGACAGGGCCGCATGCACGTGATCCTTGAGTTCGCCGCGCCACGCCGTGACGCGGAAGAAATGCAGCCGCACGTGCGCGTGTTCGTAGACATGCTCGCGCATGATCCACGGCGAGGCCTGCGTCACCTCGATCTCCAGTTCCTCGTGCAGTTCGCGCACCAGCGCCTCGCGCGGCGTCTCGCCGGCCTCGACCTTGCCGCCGGGAAATTCCCAGTAGCCGGGATAGAAGGTATTCGCGGCGCGCTGGCCGAGCAGAAAGGCGCCGTCCGGCCGGAGGATGACGGCGGCCGCGACTTCGGTGACGCCGGGATACTTGGGATGAGTCACTTCTTTCTTGCCGAGCGGCCGGCGTAGTCGCGCGCGAACTGCCAGGCGATGCGGCCGCTGCGCGCGCCGCGCATCAGCGCCCACTGCAGCGCTTCCTGGCGCGCCGCGTCCGCCTGCTTTTCCGTGAGGCCGAACTCGAGCAGCCAGTGTTGGCAGATCGCGAGGTAGTGGTCCTGGTCGAACGGGTAGAACGAGAGCCACAGACCGAAACGCTCCGACAGCGACACCTTCTCCTCGGTGGTTTCGCCCGGATGGATCTCGCCGTCGCCGCCGCGCTGCACCTCGAGGTTCTCGCCCATGAACTCGGGCATCAGGTGGCGCCGGTTCGAGGTCGCGTAGATCAGGAGGTTGTCCGGCGTGCCGGCGATCGAGCCGTCCAGCGCCGACTTGAGCGCCTTGTAGCCCGGCTCCGAAGCCTCGAACGACAAGTCGTCGCAGAAGATCACGAAGCGCTCCGGCCGGCCGGCGACGAGGTCGACGATCTCCGGCAGGTCGACCAGGTCGTTGCGGTCGACCTCGATCAGGCGCAGGCCCTTCGGCGCGAACTTGTTCAGCGCGCCCTTCACCAGCGACGACTTGCCGGTGCCGCGCGCGCCGGTGAGCAGCACGTTGTTGGCGCTGCGGCCGAGCACGAACTGGCGCGTGTTCTGCTCGAGCCGCTGCTTCTGCTCGTCGATGCCGACGAGGTCGTCGAGCCGGATGCGATGCGGATGATGGACCGGTTCCAGCTGGCCGCGGCCATTGCGGCGGCGCCAGCGGAAGGCCAGCGCCTTCCAGTCGGGTGCTTGCAGTGCGGGCGGCAGCACGGCCTCGAGCCTTTCCAGCAGGCTTTCGGCGCGCGCGATCAGGCGGGACAAATCATTCATGGTTCTTCGGCCAGACCCGCCACAGGATCAAGAGCAGGATCAGCGGTATTCCCAGTTCCAGCAGCCACGCCCACATGACGGTTCTCGGTTAAGCTTCGACGGATCGATTCCGAATGTATCAGATTCATGCTGCGCCTATTCTCCCTCTGCTTCTGCATCGCGCTGCTTGCCGGCTGCGCCGCCGTGCCGCCGGGCAAGCCGGCGATGTGTCCGTGCCCCGAGGTCAAGCCGCCCGCCGAGAAGCCGCTGCAGCCCGCCGCCTGGACCGACCTGCCCGGCTGGAACGCCGATGACCCCGCCCCGGCCTTCGAGGCGCTCAAGCTCTCGTGCGTCGGGCTCGACAAGCAGCCGCTGTGGCGCCCGGTCTGCGCCGATGCGCGCGCTTTCGCGCCCGCGGGCGCGGCGGACCTGCGCGCCTGGTTCGAGGCGCACCTGACGCCGTGGCAGCTGGTGAACGCGGACGGTTCGCGCACCGGCCTCATCACCGGCTACTACGAGCCGGTGCTCAAGGGCAGCCGTGCGCGCGGCCGTCCCTACGTCTATCCGGCCTTCGGTCCCCCCGACGACCTGATCGACGTCGAACTCGGCGACCTGTATCCGGAGCTCAAGCACATGCGCCTGCGCGGCCGCATCGAGGGTCGCCGGCTGGTGCCTTACTGGACGCGCGCCGACTGGGCGCAGCAGGAGCCGGCGCGCTCGCCGCAGGCGCTGCTCTGGCTCGACGACGCACTCGACTTCTTCTTCATGCAGATCCAGGGCTCGGGCCAGGTGCTGCTCGACGACGGTTCGCGCGTGCGCCTTTCCTACGCCGACCAGAACGGTCACCCCTATCGCTCCATCGGCCGCTGGCTCGCCGACCGCGGCGAGATGTCGATCGACCAGACGTCGATGCAGGGCATCAAGAACTGGGCGAAGGCGCATCCCGACCGCGTGCAGGAACTGATGAACGCGAACCCCAGCCTGGTGTTCTTCCGCGAGGTGCCGGCCGACGGCGCGGGTCCGCCCGGCGCCATGGGCGTGCCGCTGACGCCGGCGCGCAGCCTCGCCGTCGATCCGCGCAGCGTGCCGCTCGGCGCGCCGGTGTGGCTGTCGACCACCTGGCCGAACGAGGACCGTCCGCTGCAGCGGCTGATGGTCGCGCAGGACACGGGGGGCGCGATCCGCGGCGTCGTGCGCGCCGACTTCTTCTGGGGCAGCGGCCCCGAAGCCGGCGCGAGCGCCGGCAAGATGCGCCAGAAAGGCCAGATGTGGGTGCTGATGCCGCCAGGCTATGCACCAAAGTAGGTTCCGGGCCGGCGCGCGGCCCGGTATTGGTGCGCCGATGGCACGGCCATGGTGCATGCCCCGGCCCGATCCCGCCCATGACCTTCGTAAGCCATTGAATCCGATGGACCCATAAGGCGGGAATGGTTGTTGCTCTCTGGCTCCCAGTTAGTGCTTAGGGAGCCCCAGAATGGAGAATCTGAAGACATCCGCCGACGTGCTGTTCATCCTGCTCGGCGCCATCATGATCCTTGCGATGCACGCCGGTTTCGCGTTCCTCGAACTCGGCACGGTGCGCAAGAAGAACCAGATCAACGCGCTGGTGAAGATCCTGGTCGACTTCTCGGTGTCGACGCTGGCCTACTTCTTCATCGGCTACAGCATCGCCTACGGCGTCAACTTCTTCGCCGGCGCAGAAACGCTGTCGGCGAAGAGCGGCTTCGAGATGGTGAAGTTCTTCTTCCTGCTCACCTTCGCCGCGGCCATCCCCGCCATCGTTTCCGGCGGCATCGCCGAGCGCGCCAAGTTCTATCCGCAGCTCGCGGCGACCTTCATGCTGGTCGGCTTCGTCTATCCGTTCTTCGAAGGCATCGCCTGGAACCAGGCCTTCGGCATTCAGGCCTGGCTCAAGGCGAGCTTCGGCGAGGAGTTCCACGACTTTGCCGGCTCGGTGGTCGTGCATGCGGTCGGCGGCTGGATCGGCCTGGCGGCGGTGCTGATGCTCGGCGCCCGCCACGGCCGCTACCACAAGGACGGCGGCATCGCCGGCGCGCATCCGCCGTCGAGCATCCCCTTCCTCGCGCTCGGCGCCTGGATTCTCACCGTCGGCTGGTTCGGCTTCAACGTGATGAGCGCGCAGA
>JBLNBJ010000004.1:0-20679 GCA_050259835.1 Ignavibacteria bacterium
GTGTAGGCGACCGGCAGCATGACGAGGAAGGCCACGCCCATGGCCGGAATGCGGCAGCCGTAGCGCTTGGCCGTGAACGCATGCCCGAGCTCGTGCAGCAGCTTCACCGCGAACAGCGCGACGCCATAGTTCAACAGGCCCTGCACGGAAACCGTGTCCACCAGCGTCGACGAAAAGCGCTCCCAGTCGCGATAGACCTCAAGCAGGCCCAGCACGAGCGCGGCCAGCGTGAGGTAAGCGAAGCCGCGGCTGAAGAGCGGCGCCACGCGCGGCGCCCAGCGATTGAGCCAGGCGTCGGGGCGTACCAGCGGGATGCGGAAGAACAGGTAGTGGTGCAGCAGCCAGGTCTTCCAGTCGCCGCGCGTCTTGGCCTGCATGTCGGCCAGCGCTTCTGCCTTGCCCGCGCCGGGTTGGACCAGCTGGTTGCCGACCAGGAAGCGCACCACGGCGTCGACGTCGCCGGGCTGCGGACGCAGCGTGGTTTCGCGGCTGATCGAGGCGACGATGGCGCTCCATTCGGCCAGCGCCCAGCGGCTGAGGATCTCGAAGCCGAGCCAGTCGATGCGGAAGAACTGGTTGCGCACGGGATCGTGCAGCGTCCAGCTCGGTTGTCCGTCCGGCATCCGAGGGCCGGGATAAAGGGCCAGCTCCTCGCGCAGGGCCGGCAGGGCCGTCTGCATTTCCACCATCACCAACCGATCAGTTGGCGCACCGCCGCCAGCGGCTTGCGGGTTATCCAGTAAGCCACCGGCACCCAGCGGCCGGAGAGCTTGGCGGTGCCCTTGAGGCCCACGCGCTGGTCGGTCTTGCCGTCGAGCGTGGCGCGCACGCGGTAGGCGAAATTGCCTTCCGGACGCGGCACCGATTCGTAGGCGACGTAGCGGATGTGAGCCGAGACCGCAGACAGCGGACTGGCGTTGAGATAGAGGCTCACGGGAGCGCCCGGCTCGAGCGGAATCGCGTCGCCCAGTGCGAGCCAGGCTTCGACCTCGACGTCGTCGGGCGCCGCGACGCGCATGATGCGTTCGCCGGTGTTGACCGGCTTGCCGATCCATTCGCTCGGATCGTCGAACAGGACGATGCCGTCGTGGGGCGCAACCACGTGCGCACGCTCCATCTGGCCCTGCATGTAGGTGGCCTCCGCGCGCCGTTCCTCGACCTTGCCCGTCAGCAGCGCGGGCTGGCCCTTGTACTTCGCGTCCGACACCGCGAGTTGGGCGGCCTGGCGGTATTCCGCCTCGGCGCTGGTGAGCGACTGGCGCGCGACCTCGAGCTTGCTCTTCAACGGCGCGTCGTCGAAATCGAACAGCGGCTGTCCCGCCTTGACGGCCTGGTTGGGCTTGACGTGGAAGCTGCCGACCACGCCTTCCATGGGCGCGCGGATCACCGTCGGATTGGCGGGCACCAGTTCGCCGGGGGCGAGCACCGTCAGGCGCACGGGCGCCAGCAGCACGGCGAAGACGGCGACGCCCAGGCGCACGCGGCGCTGCTTCCACCACGGCTGTCCGGAATCGCGCAGCAGGCTGCGCCAGTTGCGCCACCAGGGCGGCGCCGCATGGCCGATGCGCGATTGCCAGGCATGACGCCAGACGTCCATCCATTCGCACAGCAGCGCGATCTCCGCGTCCTGCCAAGGCGTTTCCCGGGCCAGCAGCAGGCCGCCCCAAGGTGCGGCCGAGGAGTTCTCGGTGGCGTCGGTGAGCGGCAGCCACAGGCCGAAGGCCGGCAGCCAAGCCGACCACTCGGCGGCGAGTTGTGCCGGAAGCTCCTCGGCGCCCAGCGGGCGGGCGCCGCCGCCCGACGCGGCATGCCGGCAGACGGCGTCCAACCAATGGACGTAGGGTGCGTTCGCCTCGAGCTGCACCACGCCCGATGCGGCGCGCACGCCGGCGTCGGCCGTCCACAGCGCGGCTTGCCGGTAGGGAGCGAGCGCGTGGCTGTCGTTGACGGCGAGAAAGGCGAGTACCGAGGTGTCGGACGCCTGGCGGGCGCGGCGCGAAAGATTCAGCAGCGCGACAAGAGCGGCTTCGGCGACGGCCATCGTTCAGCAGGCCCTCAACCGATCCGACGCGGGATCGACGACTGGCGACTCGCCTGGCGCAACTGCTCGCTGAAGCTCGCGCGTCCAGGCGCCGGCTTGCCGGCGGCGGCCTGCGTCTCCGGCACATCGAGCGCGCCGCGCGGCGCGAGGCGTTCGGGAGCCGGCCTCTCGGTGCCCGCTCCCGGGCGCTGCGGCGCCGGTTTGCCGAAGCCGACGCGGAATACCGTGCTCGCCTCGCGGCCCGCGGCATCTTTCGCCACGACCTTGATCACGACCGTGCCCTCGGCGCCGGCAGGCGCCTGGCCGGTGAACGTGCCGGTGGCGGCGTTGAAGCTCAGCCAAGCCGGCAGCGCGCGGCCGTCGGCCTGGGTGGCGCTCAATTGGACATTGCCGCTGCCGAGGGAACGGGCCAGGGCGTCCGACGGGATCGTGAAGCTCACCTTTCCGTCCGTCGCGGCGATGGTGCGATCGGGCAAGGTAGTCGACAGGGTGGTCGCCGACTGCTCCGGCTGCGCGCTGAAGAGGCTGCCCGACAGCTCGTTGGCAGGCCGGAACGCAGCCGGCATGAGCGGTGGCGGCGGGACGACGATCGCGGGCGGCGGGGCGACTGAGGTGGCAGGCGCCGTGGAGCCCGTGAGCAGTACCTGAACGGTGTTTGAACCGCCTGGATCGATCGTGGGCGGCGTTGGTGTCGGTGCCGGCGCAGGCGCCGGGGGAGGGGGCACGATCGGCTGGGCGGCGCTGACGACGGTGGTCGAACTGTCCGTCGTTGTCGCCGTGCCGTCGCTGACGCTGACGGTGAAGGTCGTCGTGAAATCGCCGCTGGGGGTGAACACGAGGCCCCGGATGGCGGCCTGTGCGGCCGCCGCGGTGCCCGAGAAGGTGTAGTTGCCGCCGCCCGCGTCGGTGAAGCCGCTGAGGGTAGTGAAGCTGCCCTTGGCGGCGGAATCGAGGCTGACCGTCACGGTGAGCGTTTGGCCGGTATCCGGATCGGCGAGCGTCACGCCCGAGAAGGGGGCGGCGGTCGCGGTGTCCAGGATGCTGGTGACCGGCGTGGTGGCGCCGATGGCCGGCGCGTCGTTGACGGAGGTGGTGACGACGGTGGTGGCGTTGTCGGTCACCGGAGCCGCGACGCCGTCATCGACGCTGATGGTGAACGTGGTGGTCTCGTTCAAACCCGGCGCGACGCGGTTGGCGGCAGGCGTGAAGACGAGGCCTTCGACGGCTGCTTGCGCGGCGGCTGCGGTGCCGGAGAACGTGTAGACGCCGGTGCTTGCGTTGTAGGAGCCGCCGCCGAGATTGGACAGGCTGCCCTTGGCCGGAGAATCGAGCATCACCGTCACCGTCTCGGTTTGCCCGTCGGGATCGACGATCGTCACCGTGGAGAACGGGGTGGCGTTGCCGGTGTCGTTGATCGCGGTGCCGGCGACGGTGCCGCCGATGCTCGGCACCGTATTGACGTTGGTCACCGTGATCGACGCGCTGGCGCTGCTGGCGGAGAAAGCGGTGGCGCCGCCGCTGGTGGTGGTGTCGGCATTCTGCGGCGTGGCGTTGGTGGACGCGGTGCCCGAGGTCTCGTCCCAGGCCTTGTAGGCGAAGGTCGCGGTTTCGGTGTTGAGGCCGTCGGGAACGTAGTGAACCTTCACAGTGCCGTCGAGCAGCAGAGCCGAAGCGCCCGAGACGGTGCCGAAGGCCGTCCACGTGGTGCCACCGTCGGCGGAGAATTCCCAGCTGCCGTTGCCGGTGACGGCGGTGACGGCGATGCCCTTGGAAGGGCTGCTGTCGATGTCGGCCCAGCCGGCGCTGGTGAGAATCGAATTGACGGTCGTGGCGCCGCTGGTGGTGATCTTGTCGGTCGAGGCCAGCGTATCGACGGCGGCGTTGGTGATGGTCGGCGCGTCGTTCACGTCGACGATGGCGCTGGTGGCCGTGCTGGCCTTGGATTCGGCTGTGCTCAGGTCGTCGGTGTAGCTGGCGACGACGCGGATGGCCGCGCCGACGTCGGCCTGGGTCAGTGTGTACGTGGTGCCGGTCTCGCCGACGATGTTCACGCCGTTGCGCTGCCACTGGTAGCTGATGGCACCGGAGAGGCCGTCGGCATCGGCCAGCGAGTTGCTGACGCTCAGCGTATCGCCCTGCTGGGCCGAAGTGGTGCCGCGGCCGGCATCGGTGTCGTTGGCCAGCGTGACGCTGCCCGTCGGCAGGTCGTTCACGTTGACGATGGCGCTGGTGGCCGTGCTGGCCTTGGATTCCGGGGTGCTTTGGTCGTCGGTGTAGCTGGCGACCACGCGGATGGCGGCACCGACATCGGCCTGGGTCAGCGTGTAGGTGGTGCCCGTCTCGCCGACGATGTTCGCGCCGTTGCGCTGCCACTGATAGCTGATGGCGCCCGACAAACCGTCCGCATCCGCCAGCGAGTTGCTGACGCTGAGCGTGTCGCCCTGCTGGGCCGAAGTGGTGCCGCGGCCGGCATCGGTGTCGTTGGCCAAGGTAACGCTGCCGGTCGGCGCCTCGTTGATGTTGGTCACCGAGATTGACGCGCTGGCGTTGTTGCCAGAGAAGGCGCTGGCGCCGCCGCTGCCCGAGGTATCGACCTTCTGTAGCGCACCGTTGGTGGACGCCGTGCCCGAGGTCTCGTCCCAGGCCTTGTAGGTGAACGAGGCCGTCTCGGCGTTGGTGCTGTTGGGCACGTAACGCACCTCGGCGGTACTGTGAAGCAGCAGGGCGTTCCCCGCGGAGACCGAGCCGAAGGCCGTCCAGGTGGTGCCGCCGTCGGCGGAGAATTCCCAGCTGCCGTTGGCGGAGACGCCGGTCACGGCGATCCCCTTGGCGTCGCCGGTATCCGCGTCCGACCAGGAGGCATGAGTCAGGATCGACGTCACCGTGACGGCGGCGCTGGTCGTGTTTTCGTCGGTGGCGGTGAGCGAATACGTGTCGCCGCTGGAGATGAATGGCGCGTCGTTGCCGGCGCCGTCCACGCCTATGACGACGTGGTCGGTCGTGGTGACTGAGCCATCCGAGGGATCGTTGGTCGTGGCGATGGTAAGCGTCGCATAGGCGCTGCCATGTGCGCTGGTGGTCGGCGAATAAGTGACGGTCGACAGCGCGTCGTTGACTTCGGAAACGGTGCCGGAAATCTGGACCGAGGTGGTGCCGTCGCCCGTGATGACCAGCGTGCCGGTTCCGTTGTTCACGGTATTGACCGTCAGGGTGCCCGTGCCGGCCCCGATCGAGAGGATCGTCGTCAGTGTCGGGGAATCGGCATCGGCGACGGAGATGAGATTCGAATTGCCGGCGGAGAACACCAGCGGCGTGTCCTGCGCCGTGGTCTGGATTCCGGGCACCGTGTTGACAGGGGCATCGAGAATCGCTTGATAGTCGGCGAACAGCAGGCTCTTCGCGTCGATCTGGCCGGTGGCGCGTTCCAGCACCCAGTCGCCGCCGTTCGCAGCGGCGCCCGTCAGGTTGGTGGAGGCGGCAATGTCGGCGCCGGCGATGGCGGCGAGCGACGACACGAACTGAGCGCCGTCGGCGCCTGCGCCGATGTCGCATCCATACAGCAGGATGTCGCCGTGGGGGGCGAGCTTGCTGCCGATCGCTGCCAAGTCGGCAGCATGAGCTTGAAGGTTTCCGGCCGTCAGATCCAGCGTGCCCAGCCCCAGCGCGGCTTCCGAGCCATGCGACAGGATATGCACGGCGTCGATGCCGCTGCGGCCGTCGAGGAACTGCGCCATCTGGGCGAGGCCGTCCTTCGCCGCATCGAGCACGTACACGCTGGCCCCGGGACTGATCTGGTTCACGAGGTTCTGGTAATCGACGACGTTGCTCTCGACGAACACCACCTCGTTGCGCGCCGGCGTGGCCGATTCCACGGCAGGCGGCACGGGCAGGGGCGAGGTCTCGGCGGCGGTGATCGCGGCATCGGTGGCCGCCTTGGCGGCCGTGTCCGCGGCTGCGCCGTCGAACATCAGGCGCTGCTCGATGGCCAGCAGCATCGGCTGCGCGCGGCGGATTCCCGGCGCGGCTGCGGCTTCGCGCTGCCCGTCGGCGCTGCGCGCAGCGGATTTGCCGCTTCCGCCGAGCGCGGCGGAAGCCTCGTTCCAGAGAGTGCGGAGAACTCGTTTCACGGTCATCTCCTCTGCGGCTGGCGCATGGGACCTACATCCCCGGCGGCGGTGCGAGCGTCACGCGCCCGCTCATGCCGGCGATCAATTCCGGAAAGCGGCCGTCGATCGCGGCGACCAGCTTGACCGATTGGCTGACGGGGTCCACCCGCGCGCCCACCCTTTGCACCTGCGCCGGGTAATCCTTGTGCGTCTCGTCGATCGCGACCTGGAATTTCGTGCCCGGCTTGATCCACGCCAGCCACTTGCTGGGGACCAGGAATTCCAGTTCCAGCACGCTGTCGTCGATGATCTCCATGATCGCCTGGCCGGGCTGCACGTACTGCTGCTCGCGCACCTTCTGCTCGGCGACGCGGCCCGAGAACGGCGCAGCGACGTTGCACTTGCCCAGCAGTGTGACCGTGGCCGCGACTTCGGCGCGGTTCTTCTGGACTTCGGCCTGCGAGACTTCGAGCTCGACCTTGCCGATGGAGCCCAGCTCGCTCAGCCGCTTGTTGGAGCGGTAGGTGGTCTCGGCGCCGGCGAGCGCGGCGCGCGCCTTGGTCAGCTGCGCCTGCTGCATCGAGCAGTCGAAGCCGACCAGGTTCTGGCCGGCCTTGAACGAGCCGCCCTCCTTCACCGGCAGGCGGCTCACCTTGGCGCCGATTTCGGCCGCCAGCGTGGTGTAGCGATGCGGCGCGAGTTGCGCGCGGATCTCGCGCGGCTCGGCACTCGCCTTGGCGGCGGGCGGGGCGGCCGGCTTGGGAGCGGCAGCGGGAACCTGCGGAATCAGTTCCGCCGGACGCTGGCGGGGCTCAGCCGCGTAGCAGGCGAAGGCCGCGGCCGACAGGGCGGCCAAGCATGCCGCACGAAGGCGGGAGGAGGGAAGTTGTCGACCGGTCCTTTTGCGCGGAGCACTCGTCACTTGGATGTCCCATCGAACGCCGCCCTAGAGCAGCTTCACGTAACCATGCAGCCCGCTGTCGTCGAGCCGGCGCCGCGCCTTGTTGGCGGCGTTGCGGCTGGCGAACGGTCCGGCTTGAACCTTGGTGAACTTTACGCCTCCCTCCTCGGTGCTGTTGAGGAATACCGTGAGGTCGAGCGAACCGGTGCGGCGCACCAGTTCGTTGGCGAGTTCGGGGTCGTGATAGGCGCCCAGCTGGACCACCCAGCGCGGCTTCTTCGAATGCGTCCGGCTGGGGGCCGTTTCGAGCGACTTCGCGGCGGCAAGGGCCGGCGGTACGTAGTCGCTGTCCCGGGGTTGCGGGGCCGGCATGGCCGCCGTGGCGGGCTGCGCGGGCGTTTCGGCAGCCGGCGCCGGCGCGGCGGCCAGCTTGATCTCGCCGGGCAGGTCGCCCCGCTCCCACTGGTGGAGGGCGGTGGCGACGGCGCCCTGCAATTCCTTCAGGCCCATCTCCTTGACGCTGCCGATCTCCGGCTCCATGCCGAGCGTCGCCTGCAGCCGGCTGGCGGCGGCGTGCGCCGCGGCCAGCGCCTGGTAGCGGCGCAGCTGGCTCAGGATGGTGGCGGTGTTGGCGGCCACCTTGTCGAGCTTGCTCTGGGCCTCGGCCTGTTCGCGGTTGGCGACGTGATGGCTGATGCGGTCGTCCACCTTCCAGATCGTGTCCGAGCGCCGGTATTGCTGGAGCGCGTTGGCGTACTGCAGGCGCGCGATATGCACCTGGGTGATCACCGCCATCTGCATGGCGACGCGGCGCTGGTCGGCGAGCGCCACGCCCGCCTCGGCCAGGCGCATCTGGGTCGGCGCCGAAAGGAGGTTGAACAGGCTGAACGAGAGCTGCACGCCGGCCTCGTTCCAGCTGTTGTGCACCAGGAAGCGGTCGGTGTCGCGCCGCATGTCGAGGTTGAAGCTCAGGCTGGGGAAGAGCCGCAGGATGGTCTTGCGCGTTTCCTCGCCGACGATGCGCCGGTTGTAGAACTGCTCGCGCAGGTCGGCGTTCTGGGTGATGGCGAGATCCTCGAGCGTCTCGGCGGGAAGCTCGAGCATGCGCTGGCTCAAATCCTCGGTCGGTTCCGCGACCTTGAGGTCCGTGCCGAGCGGCAGGTTGATCAGCGCCGCGAGCTCGACGCGCGCAGTCGAGAGCTCCTGATCGATGGTTTCCAGCAGGCGCAGGTTCTCGAGCACCTGGCGCTGGTAGCGCAGGGCGTCCAGCGGCGAGCGCAGGCGCTCGTCCTCGGCCTTGCGGGCGTCGGCGAGCGCTTCCTCGGCGTTGGTGATTGCGGCCTTGACCTGGTCATGCAGCTTCTGCGCGCTGGCCGCGCGCCAGAAGGCGGTGCGCACGTCCTGGATCAGCCCGTGCATGGCCTTGCGGCGGCGCTCGACGGCGATCAGGGCGCGGTCGGCGTTCTGCTTGGCGGTGGAATAGGAGAGGCCGAAATCCAGCAGGTTCCAGGTCAGCCCGAGATCGCCGTAGCTGTGGCTCTTGTCGCTGGAGATGTAGGGGTTGGCGAGCGAGGGCTGTCCCGTCACGGAATCCTGCGAGCGCGTGATCAGGTAGTCGCTGCGGCTGTGATAGCCGGCGGAGGCGACCAGCTTGGGCAGCATGTCGTACTTGCTGACGTCGAGCTGGTTGAAGGCGATCGCCTCTTCCATCATGCGGGTGCGGCGGTCGAGGTTGTACTTGAGTCCTCGCGCGATCGCTTCCTCGAGCGTGAGCGGGCCGGCGAGCGGCTCCACGTCGCGCTGCGCGGCGTCGCGGTCGACCTTGGCCTGGCTCTTCAGGGTTTCCTTCTCGAGCGGCACGGGGTCCACGCTGGCGCAGCCGGCGAGAATCAGTGCGCCGACGAGGATGCTCAGCCGCCGCGGCGTGCGCCGCGGGCGTCGGGAGGAGGGGAGGCACGTTGTCTTCATCATGAGCGCCTTCATGGATGAGTTGAGCCGGAAAACACCCCGGCGATGCTGGTCGAAGTATCGGCCGGATGACAGCTTTCTTAAAGAAGAATTTAAGAGATTTGCAATAACCCAATGTTTTTGTGTGTTTTCACTGCCACAGGCTGCCCCTCGGCCCAGGCCTTCCCGGCCTTCGGGTCTTCCCGGCCCTTGACCCCCATCAAGGAACCGCGGATTCCCGACGATTAAAGTCGGGAATATTCCAAGCAGCACCGAAACGAGGCGGCCCCGATGAACCCAGCGGAACTCGCATTGACTCCCGACCCCTCCGCGCGCTCGCTCCTTCCCGCCGCCCCGGCCCGAAGCCTTCATCCGCCCGGCGACCTGGCGATCTGGGTGTTCATCCTCGCCGAACTCCTCGCCTTCGGCGTCTTCTTCGCCACCTACGCCATCACGCGCATGCACAACGTCGAACTGTTCGACGAGATGCAGCTGACGCTCGACCGGCGCGCCGGCGCCATCAACACCTTCCTGCTGATCACCGCGAGCTGGTGCGTGGCGCGGGGCGTGGCGGCCATCAAGCTCGACCGCGTCAAGGCCAGCGCGCGCTGGCAACTGCTCGGCATCGCGGCCGGCTTCGGCTTCGTCGCCGTCAAGGTGTTCGAGTATCACGGCAAGCTTTCCGCCGGCATCAACCTGGCGACCAACACCTTCTACATGTTCTACCTGTCGCTGACCTTCTTCCATTTCATGCACGTGCTGCTGGGCCTGGCGATCCTGCTCGCCGTCTGGCGCAAGACGGCCGTCGGCGGCTATTCCTCGGCCGACCACCACGGCATGGAGACGGGCGCTTCCTACTGGCACATGGTGGACCTGGTCTGGGTGGTGCTCTTCCCGCTCGTTTATGTGATGAGGTAGCCGATGAACGCCGGACGTCTCGATTTCTTCTGGCTCGCCCTGGTCGCCGGCACGGCGGCCACCTGGGGCCTGGGTGAATCCGGCGCCGCCGGTCCTGCGGCGGTGCTGGGCATCCTCGCCATCGCCGCGCTCAAGGGCACCTGGATCGTGCGCGAATTCATGGGCTTGCGCCGCATCAAGTTATTCTGGCCCGCACTGGTGGTAGGGTGGCTGCTGGTCGTACTCGCGATCATCGCGTTCACCTACTGGAAAGGACAGGGCTGATGGACATGCGCGCGCTGGAAGTGCCCTACTACGAAACCGCCGGCAACGAGATCGAACTCTTCGAGCACGCCTGGAAGAACCGCCTGCCGGTGCTGATCAAGGGCCCGACGGGCGTCGGCAAGACGCGCTTCGTTGCGCACATGGCGGCGCGCCTCGGGCTGCCGCTGTTCACCGTGGCCTGCCATGACGATCTCACGGCCGCCGACCTCGTCGGCCGCCACCTGATCGGCGACGGCGAGACCTACTGGTCCGACGGGCCGCTGACGCGCGCCGTGCGCGAGGGCGGCATCTGCTATCTCGACGAAGTGGTCGAGGCGCGCAAGGACACCACGGTGGTGATCCACCCGCTGGCCGACCACCGCCGCACGCTTCCGATCGACCGCACCGGCGAAGTGCTGCACGCGCCCGACTCGTTCATGCTGGTGGTCAGCTACAACCCCGGCTACCAGAACTTCCTCAAGGGCATGAAGCCGTCGACGCGCCAGCGCTTCGTCAGCCTGCGCTTCGACTTTCCCTCGGAGGCGCGCGAGGAAGCCGTCCTCGTCGGCGAAACGGCCTGCGACACCATGATCGCCAAGCGCCTCGTCTCGATCGGCCGCAGCCTGCGCGCGCTCAAGGACGTCGACCTCGAGGAAGTGGCGAGCACGCGTCTGCTCGTCTACGCGGCGATCCTGATCCGCGACGGTCTCGATCCTGTCGAAGCCTGCCGTGCCGCGCTGGTGGAAAGCCTGACCGACGACGCCGAGGTGGCCGCGGCGCTGATGGAGGTGGTCCTTGCCACCTTCGGAAAATAGCGCGCCGGACGCCGCCGCCGGACAGGGACTCGCGGTCGCAGCCGAATCGCTCTTCCTCGCCAACCTGCTCGTCGCGCCGGGGCTCGCCTTCCTCGCGCTCGCCTGGCTGCGTTCGCGCCATCGCGACGCGCCGCCGCTGGCGCGCCGGCATCTCGACCAGGCCTTCTTCGTCAGCCTCTGGGGCGGCGCGCTGCTGGTCGTGGCGAGCGCGCTCTTCATCGCGTTCGGCGGGCTGGCGTGGGAGTGGACCTGGGTCGTGGTGATCCTCTACTTCACGACCGTGCATTCGACGCTGATCCTGTTCGGCGCGCTCGGGCTTGCCAAAGCCATGGCCGGCAAGTCCTATGTTTATCCGCTCATCGGGCCGCGCGGTGAGTAGCGTGCGCGTGATTCCCATCAAGCCATGGACCGTGCAGGCCGCGCCGGGCTCGGCCGGCGCCACCCAGCGCCAGCGCACCTGGTGGCAGATCGGTTTCTTCGTGCTGTTCGTCATGGCGCCGGTGTTCGACCTGTTCCGCTTCGACCTTACCGCGGGCCACGCGATCATCCTCGGCCTCGACTGGCGCCTCGGCCTCGACGATTTCTTCGCCGGGCGCATCACCGCCACCGAGGCGGGCCTCAACATCCTGCTGCGCCTGTTTCTGCCCATCGTCGCCGGCGCCGTGACCTTCATCGCCGTGGCCTGGCGCTGGGGGCGGCTCTACTGCGGCTGGCTTTGTCCGCATTTCTCGGTGGTGGAGACCATCAACCGCCTGATGCGCCACGCGTCGGGCAAGCCGAGCATCTGGGAGAAGAAGCCGCTGCCGGCGAAGAACCCGGACGGCAGTCGCTTCGCCGTCGATGCGCGCTGGTGGTTCGTCACCGTGCCGCTCGCAGTCGCCTTCGCGCTGCTCTGGGCGGTGGTGCTGCTGACTTACCTGCTGCCGCCGGCCGAGGTCTACGGCAACCTCTGGCATCTCTCGCCGACGCGCAACCAGGCGATCTTCATCAGCGCCGGCACGGTGGTGCTGTCGCTCGAATTCCTGTTCGCGCGCCACCTGTTCTGTCGCTTCGGCTGCGCCGTCGGCCTGTTCCAGAGCCTTGCCTGGATGAGCAACCGCGGCGCCATGGTGATCGGCTTCGAGCGCGAGCGTGCCGCCGACTGCAGCGTCTGCTACCAGGCCGACGGCATGGGCGCCGCCGCGTGCGAAGCGGTGTGCCCGATGCGCCTCAAGCCGCGCACCACGAAGAATGCGATGTTCACCTGCACGCAATGTGCGCAGTGCGTGGCGGCGTGCACGACCGTGCAGCGCGAGCGGGCTACGCTGCTCGAGTGGGTGGAGAACGAGGCGGCGCGGCAGAACGAGGCGCAGGTGAGTTTGACGGGGCGGAGGGACTGAGATGCGTCGCCGAAAGCGCGTGACTGTTCTCGGGTTGCGAGCCGCGTCGAGCGCTCGGGCCGCCGGGGTACCCTGCTGCGCTCCGTGTCCCCCGGCGGACAAGAGCTTAAATTCGTCCGCCTCCTCCATTTCCTAAGCGCAGCAGGGCACCCCATCAGCCCGGCGAGCAATCGTTCGAGAGTCGAAACGCCAAAACACCAGTAGCGTTGAGCCGAGGGTGGCGGGTGGTCGTCGACGCGTAGGTAAAGGAGGAGGCGGACGCCTTATCGATCTTGTCCGCCGGGGGACACGAAGCGGCGACGACCATCCGTCGCCCTCGGCGGGCCGGAGCCCCGGTTTTACGGCAACGGACAACTGACATGGAAGAATTCGTCGGCGGCATCTGGGATCGGCTCATCACCCGCGCGGCGCGTCGCGACCATCCCGAAGCAGCGGTGAAGCTCACCGAGCTGGAGAAGATGCTCGGCGTGCTGTTCCGCGCGCTGGGCGGCGATGCCGGCTTGCGTGTGGCGGCTTCGGCGGAACGTCGCCATGGCGCGCGCCGGCGCTTCCTCTCGCGCATCGCGGGCAGCGACGAGCGCGTCTCATCCGCCTCGCTCGACCTCGAGACGCTGAGACTGCCCGCCCAGATCTCGCTGTTTCCCGACCGCGGCCTCAACCGCGACCTCTATCTCTGGTTGATCGCCATTGCCGCGCACGAGACCGCGCCCGACGAGGCGAGCTGGATCGTGCGCAACCAGCGCGCCACGCTGCGCGCGCTCGACGCGTTCCCGGGGCTCGCGCCGCGCTACCGTCGGCTGGTCGAGGCCGTGCTGGCCGAACGCATCGCGCCGGAAGCCATGCCGGCCGACGAAGCGGCGCAGGAACGCGCGGTGCGCCGCGCGCTCGAATCACCGGGGTCCGTCGCGGTGCTGCCGCCGCTCGAGCGCAAGAAGGCCAAGCCGCTGCAGCCGGTGCCGCTGTGGCTGGTGCCTTCGCCGCTGGCCGAGGCCACGCGGCGGCGCCCGCCGGCGCAGCCCGATGCTGACGGCGAGAACCAGGCGCAGGAAGTCGCGGCCAGCGACAAGCGCCGCCAGGCCGAGCAGACCGAGGCACCCGACAACGAATCGCCGATGATGCTGTTCTTCCGCGCCGAAAGCCTGCTGTCGTGGGCCGAGTACGTGAAGGTTAACCGCGCCGACGACGACGATCCCGACGAGGACGCCGTGCGCAAGGCCGAGGACATGGATACGCTGACGGTGACGCAGGACGGCGAGCGCGTCGCCTCCAAGGTGCGCTTCGACCTCGACCTGCCTTCCGCGGCAGCCGACGACGAGCCGGTCGGCGAGGGCATTCCGTTGCCGGAGTGGAACTACCGCCGGCATGAACTCATTCCCGACCACTGCCGCCTGCAGGCGCTGCAGTCGCGCCACATCGAGCCGACGCCGCTGCCCGAACACCTGCGCCGGCCGGCCCGCAAGCTGAGGAGCCAGTTCGCCGCGCTGGCGCCGGCGCGCCGCTGGCAGAAGGCGCAGCCGGACGGCACCGAACTCGACATCGACGCCTGCGTGCGCCTGCATGCCGACAAGCTCGCCGGCAGCCATGCCGGCGCGGGCGCCTATCTCAACCAGAACCGGCATGAGCGCGACCTCGCCTGCCTGGTGCTGGCCGATCTTTCGCTGTCCACCGACGCCTGGGTGTCGGACGAGCACAAGGTGATCGACGTCATCCGCGACAGCCTGATGCTGTTCGGCGAGGCGCTCACGGCCACCGGCGACCGATTCGGCTTCTACGGCTTCTCGTCGCTCAAGCGCGGCAACGTGCGCTTCCACGAGTTGAAGGAGTTCGGCCAGCCGTTCGACAACCAGGCGCGCGGCCGCATCGCGGCGGTCAAGCCCGGCTATTACACGCGCATGGGGGCCGGCATCCGTCACTCGGCGTCGCTGCTCGAAAAGCAGCCGGCGGCGCTGCGCCTGCTGCTGATCCTCACCGACGGCAAGCCGCACGACATGGACCACTACGAAGGCCGCTACGGCGTCGAGGACACGCGCATGGCCCTGATCGATGCCCGCCGCGCCGGCATCAAGCCCTTCTGCGTCACCATCGACCGCGAAGGCGCCTCCTACCTGCCGCACATGTTCGGGCCGGCGGGCTTCACGGTCCTGCGCAGGCCCGAGGAATTGCCCATGCGCCTGCCGCTGCTCTACGCCCAGCTAACCGGCCGTTGAGCCCGGCGCATGCGTCCGGGATAGGCCTTATCGGGCGATAGAAAACACCCATCGCGGCGGCGCAGGCCTTCGTACTAAAGTGGCGAGCCACAACAAGTACAAGACCCGCAACGGAGGAGACCCATGGCGCTGCGCACCCGGCTGCTGCTCGTGTTGGCATTTCTCGGCGTCGTCACCCTGATCGCCAACGGATTCAGCCTGCTCATGTTCGCGCGGCTGGCGGACGAGGCCGGCAAGCTGAGTCCCGCGCTCGCCGCCATGGCGGATTCCTCGCGCACCTGGATCCTGGTGGTCAGCGCCACCGCCTCGGTGCTCGGCCTGGCCGCCTTCGTCCAGCTGGTGCGCATGCTGCTCGGGCTGCTGGGCGGCGAGCCGCAGTACGTCGCCGATGCCGTCAAGCAGATCGCCAGCGGCGACCTCAAGGTCGCGCTGGAACTGCGCGAAGGCGATACCGAAAGCCTCTGCGCCGCGGTCGCCGGCATGCAGCGCAACCTGCATGACATGGTGTCCGAGCTGCGTACCGCAGGGCAGCGCCTCGACCAGGCCATCCACGAGATCGGCAGCCTTTCGGGCGAACTGCTCGGCAGCTGCTCGCTGCACGGCGACGCCGCGCGCGAGAGCGGCGACGCGATCGATAGCCTGTCCGGCGCCGTCCTCAGCGTGATGGACAACGCCGAGAGCGTGGCGCGCCAGGTCGGCGTGAGCATGGAGCGCACCGAGTCGGCCAACGAAAGCCTTTCCGCGCTGATCGGCGAAATCTCGACGGTCGAGGAGGCCGTGGCCGACATCGCCACCACGGCGGGCGAGTTCATCGCCAGCACCAAGGCGATCACCGACATGACGAGCCAGGTGCGCGACATCGCCGACCAGACCAACCTGCTGGCGCTCAACGCCGCCATCGAGGCGGCGCGCGCCGGCGAGCAGGGCCGCGGCTTCGCCGTGGTGGCCGACGAGGTGCGCAAGCTGGCCGAGAAGTCGGCCGTCGCGGCAAGCGAGATCGATGCCGTCACGCGCACCATGACCACGCGCTCGAGCGATGTCGAGACGGCCATCCAGCGCGGACAGGCGTCGCTGGGAACCAGCCAGGAGCATTTGGAACTCGTCGCCGTCGCACTCGGTGAATCCAACTGCGCGGTTCAGGAGACCACCACGAACACCGACGGCATCCTCGCGTCGGTGCAGCAGCAGTCGGAAGCGCGCGCGCGCATCGCCAACCACGTCGAACGCATGGCGGGCATCGCCGCCGAAAACGGTTCGGCCCTGGCCCGCGCCGCTGCGGCGATGAAGGACCTCGAAGCTTTGTCGGGCCACCTGAACGGCCTGGCCGCGAAGTTCACCGTCTGACGCCAGGCGCGCGCCGCGCCCGGCGGACTAGCCGAGCTTGCCCAGTTCTCCCAGGCAGCTGCGCAGGCTGTCCGCCACCTCGGTCGGGTTGTACTTGGAGAGGAAGCCGTCGGCGCCCATCGCGAAGCCCTTGTCGCGGTTCGACGCTTCCGACATCGAGGAATGCAGCAGCACCTTCACGCCCTCGAAGCGGCGGTCTGCTTTCAGCATGCGCGTCAGCATGAAGCCGTCCATCTCCGGCATCTCGATGTCGGTGATGATGATGGGCAGCGTGTCGGCCAGCCGGTGCTTGCCGGCGGCGGCCAGCGCGGCGAGCGCATCGAGGCGTTCCCATGCCTCGCGCCCGTTGACCGCGTATTCCGACTTGACGCCGATGCTATCGAGGATCTGCTGCAGCTGCCCGCGGGCGAATGAACTGTCGTCGGCGAAGAAGATGCGGATGTCGCGCTGCACCGGGCGCTGGGCCGCCAGGTAGGGCAGGTCCACCAGTTCCTTCTTGCCCGTGATGCCGTGCAGTATCTGCTCGACGTCGAGGATGGAGGCGAGCCGGCCGTCGGCCAGTTGAGTGACGCCGGTCAGCTTGGAACGGTTGGCCAGCATGTTGGGCGGCTGATGCACCTCGCTCCAGTCGATGCGAACGATGGTTTCGACCGCCTCGACCAGGAAGGCCTGCGTCGACTCGGAGAACTCGGTGACGATCATCAGCGGAGAGCCACCCGCGGAAGCCGGGTTGCCGCAGACCGCCATGAGATCGACCACGGGTACCAGCTCGCCGCGCAGCGACGCCATGCCGACCACGTACTCGGGCTGCTGCGGCGCCTGGGTTACTTCGGCCGCGCGGATCACCTCGCGCACTTTGAAGACGTTGATGCCGTAGGTCTCCGGCGAGCCCACCCGGAACAGCAGCAGCTCCATCTTGTTGGTGCCGGCAAGCTTGGCGCGCGCATCGATCCCCGCCAGCGCGGCGCGCCCACCCGGTATATCGGACGGCATAGCAACGACCTCCCCATTTCTTTCGCCTAGTCTAACGTATCGATCCTGCATTCCCCCAGAACAGCGGAATGGCCCGGGTAGGCGATGCCCTACCGACAGCGTGCCGCGTTTGGACTAGAATCCCCCACGATTCCGACGACGCCCCTCTCGGAATCCTGCCGCCCCTCCGACCCATGGGCAAGCGAGGCCGCCACGATGGCGGCATTCCGGAACAGCACCGTCGCGCAGGGAGGGATTCATGTTCTTCAAGAAATCCGGCACGCCCTCGGGCCAGATCGGCAGCCTGATCGGCGCCGGCACCCGCATCATCGGCGACGTCGCCTTCGTCGGCGGCTTGCGCGTCGATGGCGAAGTCGCCGGAAGCGTCCATGCACCTGGCATGCAGAGCGGCACCCTGGTGCTCGGCCGCCAGGCTCGCGTCGAAGGCAAGGTGACGGCCGCGCGCGTGCTGATCGACGGCACGGTGGTGGGGCCGACGATCGCGACCGAATTCGTCGAACTGCAGCCGCATGCGCGAATCTCCGGCAACATCTACTACAACGGCATTGCCATGCAGCCCGGGGCGGTCGTCGATGGGCGCCTCGTCCATTGCATCAGCAACAAGAATTCGGGCGAGCTCGAGCTCGTCTATGGCGAAACCATTCCTGGAGCGACGGCGAAGACGGCCGTCACGGCGCAATCATGAAGGCCCCGGAGACGAAGCGCCAGGCCGTGGTCGAGGACATGGACGCCTTCATGGCCTGGTTGGCGACGATGCCCATCAGCGTCTGGGCTTCCAGCAAGGCGCAGGGCGGCGAACATCCGGTGAAGGCCGCGCCGGCTGCTTCTACCTCGGACGCCGACTTCCTTGCCGCATTGAAGAGCATGGCGTAAGGGCCGCCGAGCGCGGCGGAGACGCCAGCGCCTAGTGCGACGTCCCCGCCGACCGGTTCACCTTGTTCGACACGTTGTACTTGCCGACCGGCTTGTCCATCGGGATGCGCTTCACTTCCTTGAGCGTCGCGGCATCGAAGACGATGATGGCGCCGCCGTCGGCCTTGCGTTCCCACAGGCTCGCCAGCGCATAGCGGCCGTCGCGGGTGAATTCGATGTGGGCGAGCGTCTTGCCGGGTTCCGGCCGCAGCTCGGCCACTCGCTCGAGCGTGCGCTTGTCGATCACCTGCAGCGTGTCGCGTCCCTTACTCATCATCGAATCGACCCAGGCGTAGGGCGTGGCTTCGTGGCTGCGCATGAAGAAGCCGGGCCCGAGCGTCGGGATGTGGCGCACCGTCTTCCAGTCGCGCATGTCGATCACGCTGACGACGCCGTCCTTGAGGTTCGGCGTCGCCATGACCGGGCGCCCCTGCCAATCCCAGGTGATGCCCGAGCCGAGGTGCGGCATGCCGGGCAGGTCGAGCGTCGCGATGCTGCGTCGCACGTCGAGGTTCACGACCTGGCCCTGGCCGCTGCGCGCGGCGCCCATCACGTTGGCGTAGGAGGCGTCGAAGAAGAAGTCGTCGAGCACGCCCGGCAGCAGGGTGCGGCGCGGATTCTGGAAGCCCGGCGTGGCGATGGCCTCGGCCATCTTGTAGTCGTGCACGTAGCCGTCGAAGATCGGCGGCGCCTTCGGGTCGTAGGAGATCTCCCAGATTTCGGGGATGTCCTTCAGCGCCGCGACGAAGCTATGCCGCGGCGCGGCGTCGTAGACGGCCGAGACGCGCGAGGTCTCCTTGCCGTCGCGCGTCGCCGCCGGCAGCACCTTGACGAGATTGAGGTCGGCGTCGAGCAGCACCAGCGAGTGCGGCAGGTAGTTGGCCGCCATCACCCACTTGCCGTCGCTCGAGACGGCGATGTTGCGCGTGTTGATGCCGGCGCGCACCTCGGCGACGGTCTCGAGGTTCCACAGGTCGAACTTGGTGATCCAGCCGTCGCGCGAGGCGAAGAACACGAAGCGGCCGTCGGCCGTGAACTTCGGCCCGCCGTGCAGCGCGTAGCGGCTGGCGAAGCGGTGGATCGGCTCGAGCTTGTCGCCGTCGAGCACCGTGACGTGATGGTCGCCGCTCTCCACCACCACGAAGAGATTCATCAGGTCCACGCCGGCGAGCTTCGCGCACGGCTTGTCGGGCAGACTGCCCGCCGGATGCGGCACGACGCGCGAGGCGCGGATCTGTTCCTCGCCCCATTGCGGGCGCGGCTGCACCGGCGTGTAGATCCAATCGACCAGCGCCGCGATGTCGGCCTCGGATAGGCGGTCGGCGAAGCCCGCCATCTGCGTGGCAATGCGGCCTTCGCGGATGGTGCGCGCCGCCTCCGGCTTCTTCAGGCGCTCGAGGCTTTCAGGCAGCAGCGCCGGCCCGATCATGCCGTAGCGGTCGGGGCCGTGGCAGGCGGCGCAATGCTGCTGGAACAGGGCGGCAGGATCGGCCGCCTGCGCCGCGGCGGCGCACAGCAGCATCGCCGCGGCGAGGAGCGCTTTCATCGTATTTCTTCTTCCGTCAGGTAGCAGCCCGGGTCTTCCGCCCACGGGTCGCCGGTGAGTTGCTGTGCGCGTACCCGCGTGTTGCCGCCGCAGATCGGCAGATGGACGCAGGCCGCGCAGCGCCCGCCGACCGGACGCGGCGAGCGCTTGAGGCCGGCCATCAGCGGGTCCGAAGTGTCGCTCCAGATCGCGGAGAACGGCCGTTCGCGCACATTGCCGAGCGTGTGGTGCCACCACATGGTGTCGGGATGGACGTTGCCGAGGTTGTCGATGTTGGCGACGTTCACGCCGCTGGAATTGCCGCCCCACTGCAGCAGCTTCATGCGGATGTGCAGCTCCAGCTGGGGCATATGGCGGCGAACCCAGAGCAGCAGCCAGGCGCCGTCGGCGTCGTTGTTGCCGGTGGTGAACTCGCTCTGGCGGCCTTCCTGCGCGTGGCGCCAGCAGGTGTCGAACAAGAGGTCCATCGCCTCGCGCGTCATGCGATGGTGGGCGTCGTCGCCGCGGTTCTTGTTGCCGCGGCCGGCGTAGTTGAGGTGCGAAAGGTAGAAGCGGTCGATGCCCTCGTCCTCCACCAGCTTCAGCAGCGCGGGCAGGTCGGCGAAGTTGTCCTTGGTCAGCGTGAAGCGCACGCCGACTTTGAGGCCGGCGTCGCGGCACAGCCGCAGCGCGGCGAGCGAGGCGTCGAAGGCGCCCGCTTTGCGACGGAACTTGTCATGCGTCGGCGCGAGCCCGTCGAGGCTGATGCCGACGTAGTCGAAGCCGGTGTCGGCGATGCGCTTCGTCATCGCGGCGTCGATCAGCGTGCCGTTGGTCGACAGCGCCGTGTAGAAGCGCATCTCCTTCGCGCGCCGGCCGATGTCGAAGATGTCGGGTCGCAGCAGCGGTTCGCCGCCGGAGAGGATCAGCGCCGGCACCTTGAAGCCCTTGAGGTCGTCCATCACCGCGTAGACCTCGTCCGTCGACAACTCGCCGGAGAAGTCCTTGTCGGCGGAGATCGAGTAGCAGTGCTTGCAGGTGAGGTTGCAGCGGCGCACGAGATTCCAGATCACGACCGGGCCGGGCGGCTTGCGGGTGGGGCCGACGGGTTTGGGGTCGGCCAACTCCTGCATGAATTGGGAGATGCGGAACATTTTGGGGGCTACGCGTGGCGGGGTTGTGATCGTACGGCAGAAGTTGTCTGCGTGCGACTGTCGTGGCCTCCGACCGCCGAGGGCGACGGGTGGTCGTCGCCGCTCCGTGTCCCCCGGCGGACAAGATCGATAAGGCGTCCGCCTCCTCCTTTACCTACGCGTCGACGACCACCCGCCACCCTCGGCTCGACGCC
>JBLNBJ010000005.1:0-26663 GCA_050259835.1 Ignavibacteria bacterium
GGCGTGAGCCGAGGGTGGCGGGTGGTCGTCGACGCGTAGGTAAAGGAGGAGGCCGACGATTCTAAGTTCTTGTCGGCCGGGGGACACGGAGCGCAGCAGGGTACCCCGTCGGCCCGAGCGCCGAGAAGACAGCACCAAGCTGTTCAACCCAAGCGTGCGACGAGTACAACGAGCAAAATTCTTCTGCCCAATTCTTAGGCACACAAAACTTGAATTGGCCTCCGGTTGGTGCGATGCAATAACGACGCACGAGTACGGTTGCGCGAAGCCCAGGCCGGGACGCAGGTCATTCACGAAAGTGCAGGCAAGGCCAGTATCCCAGTAACCACGCGGCACGGCGGGTTTTCCGCGCTCGCGATGTGCGATCCCGGCGCGTCTTTCGTTATGCCGATGGCCATTTTCCGAGCATTTTCGTCGGTCAAAAAAATGCTGCGGTGTGCGGCGGACCGCTTATGAAAACAATAAGAAGAAGTGAATGGTCTTTATGGAACCCCGTCGCTAGAGTCTGCCGGCGAATGCAACGCTATATGCATGTTGCGTAAATGGAATTTCACACCTTTCTAGAGCGAAATAGCTAGAGCGATGAGCCACATCGACGACCGGATTATCGAGTTGGTCCGTACCGCTCTGGACTTTGAGTATGGCGGCGAGCATCTCTACCGTCACCTCGCCGAGCTCACGCGCAACGCTTCCGGCCGGGCCATGTTCCTGCGGCTCGCCGAGGAAGAGAAGAAGCATGTCGGCGAATCGCATGCCTTGTTTTCCGCCCTGGTCGGCGAAGAAGAGTGGGCGCGGCTTTCGGCGCGCGAAGCCGCATTGCCCGACCTGACCGGCATCGTCGCGGACCTGGCCGAAGCCGTGCGCCAGCGCGGACACGCCGAAGTGGCCGACGACACCCAGGCCCTGCGCATGGGCATGGAGCTCGAGCGCCGCGCGATCCGCATGTACCAGGAGATGGCGCAGCACACCGACGATCCCGTCCTGCTCAAGCTGCTCGGCAAGCTGGTGCAGGAGGAGTTCTTCCACTACGACAACCTGCAGGCCCAGCTCGACAGCATCCTCAATGTCGGCCTGTGGCTCGATCAACCCGAGTTCCGCATGGACGGAAAGTTCTGAAGGCGATCATGTCAACGACCACCGCCCGCATTTCCTCGGCCCAGCTCAAGAGCGCCTTCGTCGCGAAGGTGCAGAAGAACGCGGACCAGAAGCTGCTTGCCTGCTACCAGTGCGGCAAGTGCTCCGCCGGCTGCCCGATGGCGCCGCACATGGACCTCTTGCCGAACCAGATCATCCGCCTCGCCCAGCTCGGCATGCAGGAGCGGCTGATGGCGTCCAGCGCGATCTGGACCTGCGTGTCGTGCATGACCTGCAACACGCGCTGCCCCAAGAACGTCCATATCGCCGAAGTCATCGAATCGTTGCGCGACATCGCCATGCGCAGCGGCCGGCGCCACGAGCATCTGGCGATCGGCGAGGTGCCGGCCGAGGTGCGCGCCGAGCTGCCTCCGATCGCCATGATCAGCGCCATGCGCAAGCTGACCTCCTGACGGCAAGCAAAAGAATGAAGCTCATCTACTATCCCGGCTGCACGCTCAAGAACCACGCGAGGAACTTCGACGTCTCGACGGTCTCCTCGATGGCCAAGCTCGACGTCGAGGTCGAGGAACTCGACCGCTGGAACTGCTGCGGCACGGTGCACGCGCTCGGCGCCACGAACGTCATGAACCGCATCGCGCCCGTCACCAATCTCGTCCGCGTCAAGGAGAAGCAGGCGAACGAGGTGATGACGACCTGCGCCATGTGCTACAACACCCTCAAGCGCGCCAACATCGACGTGCAGAAGCGCGCCGCCGCGCTCGAGACCATCAACAAGTTCATGTACCTCGACGAGGTCGACTATCACGGCGACGTCGCGGTAACCCACCTGCTCGAATACCTGCGCGACCGCGTCGGCTTCGACAAGCTGGCCGCCAAGGTGAAGAAGCCGCTCGCCGGCCTGCGTGTCGCCTGCTACTACGGCTGCCTGCTGGTGCGTCCGAAGGAAGTCGCCTTCGACGACGTCGAGAACCCGACGGTCATGGAAGACCTGGTCAAGGCGCTCGGCGGCACGCCGGTGCCCTTTGCCCAGAAGACCGAATGCTGCGGCGCCTACCACACGGTCAATAACGCCGAGATCGTCGCCGATCGCACCAACAAGATCATGACTGGCGTCGAAGAGCAGCAGGCGGACGTCGTCATGGTGAGCTGCCCGCTGTGCGCCTTCAACCTCGATTTCAAGCAGCCCGATGCGCGCCGCCTCAATCCGGAGTTGAAGCCGATGCCGGTGCTGTATTTCACGCAGCTGATGGCGCTGGCCTTCGGCTGCGGCGAGGAGGACCTGCGCTTCGACCTCCACCACATCGACCCCAAGCCGGCGCTGGCCGGCCGCGGACTGATCTAAGGGGTTGCGCCATGTACTTCAACGATCTCAAGCCGCTCCATGGAAAGGTCTTCATCAACGAGACCTGGTGCAAGGGCTGCGGCTTCTGCGTGCAGTTCTGTCCGACCAACGTGCTGGACACGTCGCCGGAATTCAACGCCAAGGGCTACCACCCGCCGTATGCGAAGAATCCCGACAGCTGCCGCGACTGCAACTACTGCCAATTGATCTGTCCCGAGTTCGCGATCTTCGTGAAGCGGGATGAAGAAGAAGCCGAGAAAGGGAAAGCATGAACGTCAAAACAGTGCCCGCCGATCCCAAGGGCGTCGACAGCGGCCCCCACTTCATGGACGGCGACCACGCGCTGGCCGAAGGCGCCCTGGCGGCCGGTTGCCGGTTCTTCGCCGGCTATCCGATCACGCCTTCGACGGAAACCTTCGAGCGCTTCGCCGAGCGCGCGCCGGAAGTCGGCGCCATGTTCATCCAGATGGAAGACGAGCTTGCCTCCATCGGCGCGATCATAGGCGGCGCCTGGGGCGGGCAGAAGGTGATGACGGTCACCTGCGGTCCCGGCTTCTCGCTGATGACGGAAAACCTCGGTCTCGCCTGCATGACGGAAACGCCGATGGTCATCGCCAACGTGCAGCGCGCGGGCCCCTCGACCGGCGCCCCGACGCTCACCGCCCAGCAGGACATGATGCAGGCCAAGTACGGTCCGCACGGCGACAACGCCATCATCGCCCTGTCGCCCGACAGCCCGCAGGAGTGCTTCGACCTCGCCATCGAGGCGTTCAACCTGTCCGAGCACTACCGCGTGCCGGTCATCATCCTGACCGACGAGACCGTCGGCCACATGCACGAGAAGGTGGTGATCCCGCCGGCCGACCAGATCAAGGTGGTGCCGCGCAACAACTACAGCGGCCCGAAGGAAGACTTCCGCCCCTACAAGTTCGACAGCAAGCCCGGCCATCCGATGGCGCGCGCCGGCGACGGCTACAAGTTCCATGTCACCGGCCTGACGCACAACGAGAAGGGCTATCCCGTCGTGACGGCCGAACAGAACAAGATCGTCGTCACGCACCTGATGGAGAAGATCAACGGCAACGCCGACGACATCGTGCGCGTGGAGGAGGACCAGGTCGAAGGCGCGGACGTCGTGGTCGTCTCCTACGGCATCACGTCGCGCATCGCCGTCAAGGCGATCCAGGACGCGCGCAAGGAAGGCATCAAGGTCGGCTCGATGCGGCTGATCACCATCTGGCCGTTCGCCGAGAAGCACATCAAGAAGATCGCCGGCAAGGTGAAGAGCATCGTCGTGCCCGAGCTCAACTACGGACAGATGGTGCTCGAGGTCGAGCGCGCGGCCGCCGGCAAGTGCAAGGTCATCAGCGTCAATCACTGCGGCGGCGCGGTGCATGACCCCGAGGAAATCCTCGCTGCGATCAGAAAGGGAAGCAAATGAGCACCACCATGGACCTTGCCGAGTACAAGAAAGCCAGCCCGATGGCGGGCACGCTGCGAATGGATCGCATGGCGCACATCTGGTGCCCCGGCTGCGGCATCGGCTCCGAGGTGAACGCCTTCGCCGAAGCCGTCAAGCGCAGCGGCATCGATCCCGACAAGCTCGCCGTGATCTCCGGCATCGGCTGCACGGGCCGCGTCGCCGGCTACGTCGATTTCGACTCGATCCACACCACGCACGGCCGCGCCATCCCGGTGGCGACCGGCCTCAAGCTCGCGCGCCCCGACATGAAGGTCGTCGTGTTCAGCGGCGAGGGCGACCTCACCGGCATCGGCGGCAACCACTTCATCCACGCGGCGCGCCGCAACATGGACATCGTGGTGATCTGCAACAACAACTTCACCTACGGCATGACGGGCGGCCAGGTCACGCCGACCACCCCCGGCGGCGCCATCTCTTCGACGACGCCGTTCGGCAACCACGAATATCCGTTCAACCTGCCGCTGCTGGCCGACGCCTGCGGCGCCACCTACGTCGCGCGCTGGACCTCGATGCACTCGCGCAACCTGGTGCAATCGATCGAGGAGGCGCTGTCGCGCAAGGGCTTCTCGTTCATCGAGGTGATCTCGCCCTGCACGACGCTCTACCTGCGCCGCAATCGGCTCGGCGACGGCGTCGACGCGCTGCAGTTCTACCAGGAGCAGGCGGTGCTGCAGCACGGCGCCGACACGCGCACGCTGGACATCGACTTCCAGAGCAAGATCATCGTCGGCAAGTTCGTCGAGAAGGACAAGCCCACCTATATCGAGGCGCTCGACAAGCGCTGCGTGCAGGTCGTCGGCGACGACTACCAGCTTTACGGCAAGACCGTGCCCGAGCGCGAGGCCGAGGAGAAGGCCGAGAAGGAGCGCATTGCCGCGCGCCGAGCCGCCGCTGCGAAGGAACTGGACGGCCGCGATGAGAAGGCTGCCGCCAAGGAGGCTGCCGCCGCGCTGAAGAAAGCCGCTGCGAAGACGGCCTCATCGAAGAAGCCGGCCGCCAAGGCCGCCGCCAAGACGTCCACGCCGAAGAAGGCGGCTGCCAAGCCGGCCGTGAAGAAGGCGTCCGCCGCGAAGAAGCCGGCGGCCAAGCCCGCCAAGGCGGCGGCCAAGGCCGCGCCGAAGAAGGCTACGCCGAAGAAACCGGCTGTGAAGACGACGGCGAAGAAGGCTGCGCCCAAGGCGGTCGCCAAGAAAGCGCCGGCCAAGGCTGCGGCGAAGAAGACCCGCAAGTAAGGAAACCCAGGCATGAGCACCACAGAGATCAGGTTCTCGGGGTTCGGCGGCCAGGGCATCATCCGCTGCGCCCTGATCACGGGCAAGGCGCTGTCGCTCTACGACGACAAGTTCGCGACGATGACGCAAAGCTTCGGTCCCGAGGCGCGCGGCAGCGCGTGCGCGGCGCAGCTCGTCGTCTCGGATGAGCGCGTGCTTTACCCGTACATCACCCACCCGGGCATCCTGGTGGCGCTCTCGCAGGAAGCCTACGACAAGTATTGGTCCGAGCTGCCGAAGGGCGGCCTGCTGATCGTCGAGGAAGACCTGGTGAAGATGAAGGTCGAGCACCCGGAGCTCGACGTGTTCCGGGTGCCGGCGACGCGCTTCGCCGAGGAATGCGGCAACCGCTTGTTCACCAACCTCGTCGCGCTCGGCTTCTTCTCCGCCGTCAGCGGCGTGGTGTCGGCCGACGCCATGAAGAAGGCGCTGCCGGGCCTGGTGCCCGATCGATTCCTCAAGATCAACATCAAGGCCTTCGAGAAGGGCTACGACCACGGCGTGGCGCTGAAGCAGGGCGCGGCACCGGAAAAGGCCGCGGCATGAGCGAGAAGCGCACAGGCGTATTCGTCTGCCACTGCGGCAACAACATCGCCGCCACGGTCGACGTCAAGAAGGTCGCCGAGGTCATGGCGGAGGAAGGCAACGTCGTCTTCTCGCAGGACTACGTCTACATGTGCTCGGATCCCGGCCAGAACTCGGTGATCCAGGCCATCAAGGACAATAAGCTCGACAGCGTGGTCGTCTCCTGCTGCTCGCCGAACCTGCATGAGGGCACGTTCCGCGAGAACGCCGAGCGCGCGGGCATCAGCGGCTTCACCTGCGAAATCGCCAACATCCGCGAGCAGTGCGCCTGGGTGCACAAGGATCGCGGCGAGGCGACCGCCAAGGCGATCAAGATCTCGCGCAGCGCCATCCGCCGCGTGGCGGGCAACAAGAAGCTCGATCCGATCGCCGTGCCGGTCACGCGCCGGGCGATGGTCATCGGCGGCGGCATTGCCGGCATCCAGGCTTCCCTCGACATGGCCAACGCGGGCCTCGAGGTCGTGCTGGTCGAAAAGCAGGCCACGCTCGGCGGCCACATGCTGCAGCTGTCAGAGACCTTCCCGACGCTCGACTGCTCGCAGTGCATCTTGTCGCCGAAGATGGTGGAAGTGTCGCGCCATCCGAACATCAAGCTGATGACCTACAGCGAAGTGAAGGAGGTCAGCGGCGCCGTCGGCAACTTCGAGGTCAAGGTGCTCAAGAAGCCGACCTTCGTCGACCCCGAAACCTGCAAGCTGTGCGACGAGTGCACCGTGGTCTGCCCGCAGGTCGTGCCCAACGAGTACGACCTCAACCTCACCGTGCGCCGCGCCATCTACATCCCGTTCGCGCAGGCGATTCCCGCCAGCTATACGCTCGACGAAGAGGCCTGCCTGGGCCTCAACCCGATCCGCTGCGGCAAGTGCAAGGACGTCTGCGAAGCGGGCGCGATCAACTACGACATGCGGCCCGAGGTCGTCACCGAGAAGGTCGGCGCCATCGTCGTCGCCACCGGCTTCGATCTCTATCCGCAGGAGAAGATTCTCGAATACGGCGCCGGCAACGTCGAGGACGTGCTCGACGGCCTGCAGTTCGAGCGCCTGTGCTCGGCCTCCGGTCCCACCAAGGGCCACGTCAAGCGCCCGTCCGACCGCAAGGAGCCGAAGGACGTCGTCTTCATCCAGTGCGTCGGCTCGCGCGATCCGGCGCAGCACTGCGCCTACTGCTCGAAGATCTGCTGCATGTACACGGCCAAGCATGCGCGCCTGTACAAGCATCACGTGCCGGACGGCAAGGCCTACGTGTTTTACATCGACATCCGTTCCGGCGGCAAGGGCTACGAGGAGTTCGTCCAGCGTGCCATGGAGGAGGACGAGACCGTCTATCTGCGCGGCCGCGTCTCCAAGATCCATCGGACCAAGGACGGCAAGGTGCGCGTCATGGGCGCCGATACGCTGACCGGCCAGAACATCGAGATCGACGCCGACATGGTGGTGCTGGCGCTTGCCATGCAGCCCTCGCAGGGCACCGCCGACGCGGCCAAGGTCCTGAAGATCGGCCGCGACAAGGACGGTTTCCTGGCCGAGGCGCATCCGAAGCTGAAGCCCGTCGAGAGCGTCACCGGCGGCATCTACCTGGCTGGCGCCGCCCAGGGCCCGAAGGACATTCCCGAGACGGTGTCGCAGGCGAGCGCCGCGGCCTCCAAGGTGCTGCAGTTGCTGTCGAAGCCGACGCTCAGTCATGCGCCGACGGTCGCCACGGTGCGCAACTCGCACTGCACCGGCTGCGAGATGTGCGTGACCGCGTGCCCCTACGAGGCGATCCGGCTCGAGAACGGCAAGGCCGTCGTCAATGAGGTGCTCTGCGAAGGCTGCGGCAGCTGCTCGGCGACTTGCCTGCGCGCGGCGATCTCGGTCAGGAACACCTCGCCGATGCAGGTGCACGAAATGATCGAAGCCTGCCTGAGTTTCTAAGAGGAAACATTTGATGTCGGAACAAACCTACGAGCCGAAGATCGTCGCGTTTCTCTGCAAGTGGTGCTCGTCCGCGGGCAGCGACCTGGCAGGCGTCTCGCGCATTCAATATCCGGCCAACGCCACGCCGATCCAGGTGCCGTGCTCGGGCAGCGTTTCGCCGATGTACATCCTGTCGGCACTGAAGAAGGGCGCCGACGGCGTGCTGGTGTCGGGCTGCCACATCGGCGACTGCCACTACATCGAGGGCAACTTCCTGGCGCGGCGCAAGCTGCACCTCGTCAAGGAGCTGCTGCAGTTCTGCGGCATCGAGGAGAACCGCTTCCGCATGTCCTGGGTTTCCGCCGCCGAGGGCGCGAAGTTCGCCGAGGTGGTCAAGGAGTTCGTCGAAGACCTGCGCCCGCTCGGACCGCAGGAAAAGCTGAAGGCGAAGCGCGCATGATCAAGATCGAAGACCTCCGCGACACCGCGCGCGACCTGCTCGCCAAGGGCGAGGTGCGTGCCGTCGTCGGCTGGCGCGCCGGCAGCCGCGGCATGGCGGCCGAACCCTGCGTCATCCACGCGCCGGAGGAGGCCGACGGCCTCGTCTGGAACCCCACCTGCTACCACAACCTGGCGCTCTACCTGGTCAACGACCGCAAGGAGCTGGCCCACACGAAGCAGAGCGCCGACAAGCCGATCGGCATCGTCGCCAAGGGCTGCGATGCCCGCGCCATCGTGGTGCTGCTGCAGGAACACTACTTCAAGCGCGAGGACGTCTACATCATCGGCGTCTCGTGCGAGAGCAGCGGCGTGCTCGACGAGAAGAAGCTGGCCGCGCATCTGGGCGGCTTCGCGCCGACCGCCGCCGCCTTCGACGGCGACGATTTCAGCATCACCAGCGTGAAGGGCGACAAGAAGATCGCCGCGCGCGAGATCATGGCAGACCGCTGCCTTGAATGCCGTACCCCCTTCCCCAAAGAGAACAACACCGCGCTGGGCGAGGACAAGAGCGGCCGCGACTTCGAGCCGCAGTTCGCCGCACTGGCGCGCTTCGAGGCGCAGGACGAGGACGCCCGCTGGGACTTCTGGCAGCGCCAGTTCGATCGCTGCATCCGCTGCTTCGCCTGCCGCTCGGTCTGCCCGATGTGCTTCTGCGATGAGTGCGTGGTCGACAGCATCGAAATGAAGATCGCGCCGGAGACGACCGCCGAGGAAAAGGCCAATCGCATCCGCTGGATCGAGCGCTCGTCGGCCCGCTCCGAGAACGCGATGTACCACATGACGCGGGCGCTGCACTTGGCCGGCCGCTGCGTCGACTGCGGCGAATGCGAGCGCGTCTGCCCGGTCAACATCCCGCTGCGGCTGCTCAACAACAAGATGGAGCGCGAGGCGCGCGAGACGTTCGGCTTCGAGCCGGGTGCTTCCATCGGGGGGCCGTCGCTGGTGGCCTCCTTCCGCGACGACGACCCCGGTGAATTCATTCGATGAGCATGGAAAAGACACTCGACAAGGCCCGTCTCAACGACTGGGTCGTCGCCGTAACGAAGGGCGGCTGGCAGGTGCATGCGCCGGCGCTGGAAGACGGCGTGTGGACGTTCAAGCCGGTGGATGGCGCCGCTGACCTCGACTACCCCAACACCAAGCAGGCGCCGAAGGGCTTCGCCTTCCCGCAGCGCGAGATCTTCTTCGCCTTCGAGCACATCAAGGGCGAAGCGCCGCGCCTCAAGGAAGTGAAGCCCGAGGCGCCGCAGTGCGCCGTGTTCGGCGTGCGCCCCTGCGACGGCCGCGGCGCCGTGCGCATGGACAAGGTGTTCTCGGACAACGTGAACGACCCGTACTACGAGGCGCGCCGCAAGAACGTCGCTTACGTCGGCCTGGCCTGCAATGCGCCGCCGTCGCCGGCGTGCTTCTGCAAGTCGGTCGGCGGCTCGCCGGTATCCACCGAGGGCCTCGACATCCTGCTGACCGATCTGGGCGAGATCTACATCGCGCAGGCCGTCACGAAGACTGGCGAGGCGCTGCTGGCCGCGGCCGACAAGCTGTTCGGCAAGCTGGGCGCGGCCGAGAAGAAGCAGCTGGACAAGGTGCACGCAGACGCGGTCGCCGCGCCGCAGCGCGCCGTCAAGGATGCCAAGGGCGCGCCCGCTGCGCTCAAGGCCGGCTTCGAGTCGCCCGTGTGGGAAGAGATGGCCAAGCCCTGCATCGGCTGCGGCATCTGCACCTTCCTCTGTCCGACCTGCCACTGCTTCGACATCAACGATGAGATGACGAGCATGGCGCCGATCAAGGGTCAGCGCGTGCGCACCTGGGACAACTGCCAGTTCCCGGACTTCACCATGCACACGTCGGGCCACAACCCGCGCGAAACCCTCGGCAGCCGCCTGCGCCAGCGCGTCAGCCACAAGTTCCGCTACTTCCACGAGAACTTCGGGATGCTGCAATGCACGGGCTGCGGCCGCTGCGTCTCGGAGTGCCCGGTGGGAATCGATATCGTCGCCGTCGTGAACAAGGTTGCCGAACATGTCGCATAGCCACGCCCAGGACAACACCTACCTGCCGAAGCTCGCCAGGATCGTCCACATCAAGGAGGAGATCGGCGGCGAACGCGCGATCAAGACCTTCCGCGTCGAGTTCGAGAACGGTGACGGCTTCGATCACGAGTGCGGCCAGTGCGCCATGCTGTCGATCTTCGGCCGCGGCGAATCGATGATCTCGATCGCCTCGTCGCCCCTGACCAAGGAATACAAGCAGTTCTCGATCATGCGCGTCGGCCGCGTCACCAAGGCCTTCCACGAGCTACAGGTCGGCGACGTGGTCGGCATTCGCGGCCCCTACGGCAACCAGTTCCCGCTCTCCCAATGGAAGGGCAAGAACCTGGTCGTCATCGGCGGCGGCGTGGGCCTCGCGCCGGTGTGGCCGATCGTCACCACCGCGGTGGCGAAGCGCGCCGACTACAAGGACATCACGGTGTTCTACGGCGCGCGTTCCTCGCGGGACATCATGTACCGCGAAGACCTGGAACGCCTGCGCGGCCAGGCGACGGTGCACCTGTCGGTCGACCGTGCCGAGGATGGCTGGAAGGAATTCGTCGGCTTCGTGCCCGCCAACGTGCTGGCCAAGAAGCCCGACCCGAAGAACACGGTGGCGATCGTCTGCGGCCCGCCGATCATGATCAAGTTCGTGATCCAGAACCTGCAGCAGCTCGGCTTCACCGACGAGCAGATCTACACCACGATCGAAAACAAGATGAAGTGCGGCGTCGGCAAGTGCGGCCGCTGCAACGTCGGCAAGGACTACGTCTGCGTGAATGGCCCCGTCTATTCGTGGGCGCAGCTCAAGGACCTGCCGCAGGAATACTGATAACAGGACCCTTCCAAGGGAATTGACGACATGAACATCACTGGAATGCTCTACGGAGCGAAGCTGCTGAAGCTGGTCGAGTTTCCGACCTCGCAAGTGCTCGGCCCCGAGGCCTGCGACCACGAGATCAAGGCGCTGATCGACAAGTGCGGCGAAGTCTTCGTCAAGCCTATCTTCCGCGGCGGCGTCGGCAAGAAGGGCAAGTCCGGCCTGCTGGGCCGCGCCAAGGACCTCAAGACGGCGCTCAAGGAGAAGGAGCGCCTCTACTTCGTCGAGCACAAGCACGGCAACCAGACCTCCAAGTCGCAGGGCGTCACCTTCGAAGGCGCCGTGCCGGCCGAGCACGAAGTGTACGTCTCGATCACCGACTCCACGCGCTATCGCGCGCCGACGCTGACGATCACGCACCGCGGCGGCATGGACATCGAGGAACTGCCGAAGGAGCAGATCGCCGAGATCCCGTTCGACCCGCTCACCGGCCTCAAGTCCTTCGTCATCACCAACGCGCTCACCGACATCCAGGCGCCGAAAGAGATCATCTCGCCGCTGGCGCAGCAACTGCCGAAGCTGTGGGACCTGTTTCACCACAACGGCATGACGACCCTCGAGCTGAACCCGATCCGCATGATGCCGACGGGCAAGGGCGGCCTCACGCCGGTGGCCTGCGACTTCAAGTGCGGCTTCGACCGCGACGATCCGCGCATGAAGCGGCTCAACCTGCCCAACGACCTGTTCGCCGTCGACTATTCGGACTTCGAGCAGGAGATCAACCAGCTGCGCACCTACCAGGGCCAGTCCGACGTCTCGGTGATCAACGAGAAGGGCACCATCCTGGCGCCGACCTTCGGCGGCGGCGCCAACTCGCTGGTGACGGAATTCCTCGGCGACGACGCCATCATCTCCTCTGACTTCGGCGGCAACCCGCCCTACGAGAAGATGCGCGAAGTCATGCGCATCTGCCTCAAGCATTGGCTCAAGCAGTCCAACGTGCTGTTCGTCATCGGCGGCAAGGCCAACAACACCGACATCTTCGTCACCTTCCGCGCCATGGCGGATGCGCTGCGCGAGTACGTCGCGGAGCACGGCCCGACGCCGGTCTATGTCGTCATCGGCCGCGGCGGCCCCAACCTGTCGCGCGGCCTGCTGGCCTTCAAGGACGTCTGCGACTCGATCGGCCTGCCTTACCGCATCTTCGCCTTCGACTCCGCGATGACCGACGTCGTGCGCTACGCGCAGGCGGCGGATCGCTGGATGAAGTCGGGCGGCCGCGAGATGCTGGCCAAGAAACTGGGCTGCGCGGCATGAACGCGCCGGAAAAACTGGGGAACGCCATGACCAACCAACCCATCGAGAAATTCAAGTATTTCGTCGGCCTCAATTCGCTGGCCGAGATCGCCACCTGCAAGGACCGCGTCTGCGTGCTGAACATCCTCGGCAACGAGTCGCGCGGCGTCACGCCGACCAGCCACGCCTACTCGGGCGGCAACGTCGTGTTCGGCACCTCGCCGGGACGCCAGGGCGACGTGCTCGAGACGCCGATCGGCAACATCCCGGTCTACAACAACGTCCGCGAGGGCATGGCGGCCGGCCACAAGTTCAACGTCGGCGTCGTCTACCTGCCGCCGTCGGCCGTGCGCGACGGCGTCTTCGAACTGATGCGCGTGAACCGCGACATCGAGAAAATCATCATCCTGACCGAGAAGGTGCCGGTGCACGACGCGCGCGAAATCCGCGCCATGGGCCAGCAGCGCGGCGTGGACATCTTCGGCGCCAACTGCCTGGGCCTGGCCGACTCGTGGAACCACATCCGCCTCGGCGGCGCGCTCGGCGGCGACAAGCCGGAAGAGTCGTTGCGCAAGGGCTCGGTGGCGATCTACTCGAACTCCGGCAACTTCACGACGACCATGGCGACCTACCTGACCGCCGGCGGCTGGGGCACGACCACCAGCATCTCGAGCGGCAAGGACGTCTACATCCACTTCGCGCCGGCCGAGTTCGCCAACGCGTTCGACAACGACGCCCGCAGCAAGGCGGCGGTCATGTACATCGAGCCGGGCGGCTACTACGAGGAAAACCTCGAGTTCAAGAAGCCGGTCGTCGCCTGCGTCGTCGGCCGCTGGAAGTCCAAGCTGACGCGCGCCGTCGGCCACGCCGGCGCCATGGGCGGTTCGGGCGACAACGCCGAAGCCAAGGAAGCCTGGTTCAAGCGCATCCTCAAGGTCAATGACATCTACACGCCGGAGAACCCGGTCTGCTCGCAGGCCGGCGCGGTCGTCACCAACATCGCCCACATTCCCGAGGCGCTGACGGCGGTGATGAAGCTCAACGGCATCGAGCGCGACTTCCATCCGGAAGGCGACTTGACGCTCAAGCCGTGGTTCGGCGACAACCAGGGCCTGCCGCTGCCGCCCGAGCTCGACATCCCGCTGGTCGAGCCGATGGAGCCGTACCGCACGCAGATCGCCGATCTGTCGCGCCAGGTCGGCGCGATCTTCCCGCGCGAGGCGATGAAGGACCGCTCGAGCTCGTCGATCATGGATGCCAAGACGCAGGTCACGCGCGTCTCCGGCATTTCCATTCTCGACACCGCCAAGTACTCGCTCGAATCCAATTACTGCCTCGCCATCATCCGCGAGATATCGGACGAGAACGACAACGCGCTGTTCAACACTGCGGTTGCGGCCGAGATCAGCCTGCCCGACAACGTGATCATGCTGGCCGACGCCGCGCGCGAAGCCGGCAATGCGCCCAACACGGTGCTGTCCGCCGCCTGCGCGGCCATTGGGCCGAAGCGAGTCGACGGCGCCCGCAAGGCCGCCGACGTGCTGGTCGAACTGTTCGGGCCGACGGGACTGCACAACGGCGACCAGGAGGGCTTCGACTTTTCGAAAATCAAGCCGACGGCAGACCAGCTGGCCGCGCTGACCAGCAAGAACACCGATCCCAAGGCGGTGGTGATGCTGGCCGGCCTCAAGGCGCGCGGCGCGAAGTCGGTGTTCGTCGACTTCCTGCGCTCGCTCGACGGCAACCCGACGGCGGATGCCGTGCTGGCCGCGATCACGACGACGATTTGCTGGAGCGCGTTGTCGAAGAAGAAGATCACGCGCATGACGGCCCACAACTTCCCGTGGTACGTGCGCCTGTTCGCGACGCTGATCGGCGCTTCGGTCGACGGCACCAAGCACAAGGGCAACAGCTTCTGCGGCGTGCAGACCAAGGAACTGGTCAACAAGTGGTCGTCCACCGAAATCGCCTACATGGCGCTGCTGAATGAAAAGCCGACGCCCGAGAAGCTGTTCCCGTTCCAGGTGCTGCTGGGCCTGATCATTTCCAACGGCGTCGGCACGATCTCGGCGCAGGGCTGCAAGGGCGCGGTTTCGGCCGACGGTCCGGAGACGCCGGACCGCGTGCAGATCAACAAGGCGATGATCGGCTTCCTCACGCACACCGGCTTCGCCCACGGCGGCAATGGCTTCGAGGGCATCCAGTTCCTCATCGAGCAGTTCGGCGACACCAAGCTCAAGGACGCCGGCGACCCCAACCACGGCCTCGACCTCAAGGCGATGGGCACGAAGTTCGCCGAGGTCTTCGGCGCCGAGAAGAAGGCGCGCAAGGGCGTGGGCGAGGGCGTGCGCAACATCCCAGGCGTGAACCACCCGGTGTTCAAGAACCAGCTCGTCAACAAGGATCCGCGCGAGGTCTACCTGTCGCAGCTCTTCAAGGAGCGCGGCGAGACCAACGTCTTCCACGACTTCTACAGCGCGCTGGTGCAGGCCCTCTACGACACGGGCGTGACCGCCAACGTCTTCTGCGTGAACATCGACGCCGTGATCGCGGCCCTGCTGCTGAAGCTCCTGTGGCCGCGCTACCGCTCCGGCGACCTGTCCGAGGATGCCCTGGAAAACGCCGCCTTCACGGCCTTCCTGTTCGGCCGGATGGTTGGCTGCGCGGGCGAAATCGACGACCATATCAACCGCGGCCGGAACATGGACACCCGTACTCCGGCCTCGCAGTGCACCTACGTTTCCTAATCGTGCATTGAAACAGGTACTTACAACTAAATTGGGGAAGTTCTAATGACATCATCGAAGATTTACTGGACCAAGATCGACGAAGCGCCGGCGCTGGCGACCTACTCGCTGCTGCCGATCGTGCAGGCCTTCACCAAGGCCGCCGGTATCGAGGTCGAAACGAAGGACATTTCGCTGGCCGGCCGCATCATCGCCAACTTCCCTGAGAAGCTGAAGCCGGAGCAGAAGATCGCCGACGAGCTGACCTGGCTGGGCGAACTGACGCTCAAGCCCGAGGCCAACATCATCAAGCTGCCGAACGTCTCCGCCTCGGTGCCGCAGCTGAAGGCCGCGATCAAGGAACTGCAGGGCAAGGGCTACGACATCCCGAACTTCCCGGAGAACCCCCAGAACGATGCCGAGAAGGAACTCAAGGCCCGCTTCGGCAAGGTGCTGGGCAGCGCGGTGAATCCCGTGCTGCGTGAAGGCAACTCCGACCGCCGCGCGGCGCTGTCGGTGAAGAACTACGCCAAGAAGCACCCGCACCGCATGGGCGCCTGGACGGCCGACTGCAAGACGCGCGTCGCGCACATGACGGCCGGCGACTTCTACGGCAGCGAAACCTCGGTCACGGTGCCCGAGGCGACCAACGCCCGCATCGAGTTCGTCGGTGCCGACGGCAAGACGACGGTGCTGAAGGAAAAGCTGTCGCTGAAGGCCGGCGAAGTGGTCGACTCCACCGTCATGAGCAAGAAGGCGCTGCGCGAGTTCTACGCCCAGTCCATCGAAGCCGCCAAGAAGGAAGGCGTGCTGCTGTCGCTGCACCTCAAGGCGACCATGATGAAGGTCTCCGACCCGATCATGTTCGGCCATGCCGTCTCCGTGTTCTTCAAGGACGTCTTCGAGAAGCACGCCAAGGCCTTCAAGGAACTGGGCATCAACCCGAACAACGGCCTGGGCGACCTCTACGCCAAGATCGCCGCGCTGCCCGAAGCGCAACGCAAGGAGATCGAAGCCGACATCGCCGCCTGCTACAAGGCGCGCCCGCCGCTGGCGATGGTGAACTCCGACAAGGGCATCACCAACCTGCATGTGCCGTCCGACGTCATCATCGACGCCTCAATGCCCCCGATGATCCGCGACGGCGGCAAGATGTGGGGCGCAGACGGCAAGCCCTACGACACCCTGGCGATGATCCCGGACCGCTGCTACGCCGAGGTCTACCAGGCCGTCGTCGACGACTGCAAGAAGAACGGCGCGCTCAATCCCGCCACGATGGGCTCGGTGCCGAACGTCGGCCTGATGGCGCAGAAGGCCGAGGAATACGGCTCGCACGACAAGACCTTCGAGATGGCCGCCGACGGTGTCGTCCGCGTGGTCGACGCCAACGGCAAGACGCTGCTCGAGCAGAAGGTCGAGCAGGGCGACATCTACCGCAGCTGCCAGACCAAGGACGCGCCGATCCAGGACTGGGTCAAGCTGGCCGTCACGCGCGCCCGCCTGTCCAACACGCCGGCGATCTTCTGGCTGGACAAGAAGCGCGGCCACGACGCGCAGATCATCGCCAAGGTCGAGAAGTACCTGAAGGATCACGATACCAAGGGCCTCGACATCAGCATCATGGCCCCGGCCGATGCCTGCCGCGTCTCGCTGGAGCGCATCCGCAAGGGCCAGGACACGATCTCCGTCACCGGCAACGTGCTGCGTGACTATCTGACCGACCTGTTCCCGATCCTCGAGCTGAATACCAGCGCGAAGATGCTGTCGATCGTTCCGCTGATGAACGGCGGCGGCCTGTTCGAGACGGGTGCCGGCGGTTCCGCACCCAAGCACGTCCAGCAGTTCCAGGAAGAAGGGTATCTCCGCTGGGATTCGCTCGGCGAGTTCCTCGCCTTGGCCGTGTCGCTCGAGCATCTCGCGCAGACGCAGAAGAACGCCAAGGCGCAGGTGCTGGCCGACACGCTCGACGAAGCGAATGGCAAGATCCTCGACAACGATCGCTCGCCCGCCCGCAAGGTCGGCCAGATCGACAATCGCGGCAGCCACTTCTACCTGGCGATGTACTGGGCCCAGGCCCTGGCCGCGCAGTCGAAGGACAAGGACCTGCAGGCCAAGTTCGCGCCGGTGGCCAAGTACCTGACCGAGAACGAAGCCAAGATCAACGCCGAGCTGATTGCCGCGCAGGGCAAGCCGGTGGACATGGGCGGCTACTACGCGCCCGATTTCGCCAAGACCTCCGCTGCCATGCGTCCGAGCGCCACGCTCAACGCCGGCATCGCCATGCTTGGCTAACCCAGAACGGCGGGTCGCGGCGAACGCCGCTTCCCGCCATTTTTTTGCCTAAAAGGACCCGATGACCATGCTTGAAGCCTATCGAGCCCACGTTGCCGAGCGCGCAGCGCTTGGCGTTCCGCCCCTGCCGCTGTCCCCGGCGCAGACCAAGGAACTCGTTGCGCTGCTGAAGAACCCGCCCAAGGGTGAGGAAGCCTTCCTCGTCGATCTCATCACCAACCGCGTGCCGGCCGGCGTCGATGACGCCGCCAAGGTGAAGGCCGAATACCTGGCCGCCTGCGCCCGCGGCGAGGTGAAGGGCCCGATCTCCAAGGTGCGCGCGACCGAACTGCTCGGCACCATGCTCGGCGGCTTCAACGTCAAGCCGCTGATCGATCTGCTGGCGGATGCCGAATGCGGCGCCGCCGCGGCCCAGGCGCTCAAGCACACGCTGCTGGTGTTCGACTTCTTCAACGAGGTCAAGGCGCTGGCCGACAAGGGCAACGCGCACGCCAAGTCCGTCATGCAGTCCTGGGCCGATGCCGAGTGGTTCACCTCGCGCGCCGGCGTGCCGGAGAGCCTGACGATCACCGTGTTCAAGGTCTCGGGCGAGACCAACACCGACGACCTGTCTCCCGCCACCGATGCGTGGAGCCGCCCCGACATTCCGCTGCACGCGCTGGGCATGCTCAAGAACCCGCGCGCCGGCATCACGCCGGACGACGCCGGCAAGGTCGGCCCCGTCAAGCTGCTGCAGGAATTGAAGGCCAAGGGCCACCTGGTCGCCTACGTCGGCGACGTGGTCGGCACCGGTTCCTCGCGCAAGTCGGCGACGAACTCCGTGCTGTGGTGGACCGGCGAAGACATCCCCTTCGTGCCGAACAAGCGCTACGGCGGCGTCTGCCTGGGCTCCAAGATCGCGCCGATCTTCTTCAACACCATGGAAGACGCCGGCGCGCTGCCGCTCGAACTCGACGTCTCGCAGATGGAAATGGGCGACGTGGTGGAGCTGCGCCCGATCGAGGGCAAGGCGCTCAAGAACGGCAAGGTGATCGCCGAGTTCAAGATCAAGTCGGACGTGATCTTCGACGAAGTGCGCGCTGGCGGCCGCATCAACCTGATCGTCGGCCGCGGCCTTACGGCCAAGGCGCGCGAAGCGCTGGGCCTTGCGCCCTCGACGCTGTTCCGCCTGCCGGCTCAGCCGGCGGACACGGGCAAGGGCTACACGCTGGCGCAGAAGATGGTCGGCCGCGCCTGCGGCCTGCCAGAGGGCAAGGGCGTGCGCCCGGGGGCCTACTGCGAGCCGAAGATGACCACCGTGGGTTCGCAAGACACCACCGGCCCGATGACGCGCGACGAGATGAAGGACCTGGCTTGCCTGGGCTTCTCCGCCGATCTCGTGATGCAGTCGTTCTGCCACACGGCGGCGTACCCGAAGTCGGTCGACATCAAGACCCACAAGACGCTGCCCGACTTCATCTCCAGCCGCGGCGGCGTGGCGCTGCGCCCGGGCGACGGCGTCATCCACTCGTGGCTCAACCGCATGCTGCTGCCCGACACCGTCGGCACCGGCGGCGACTCGCACACGCGCTTTCCGCTCGGCATTTCCTTCCCGGCCGGCTCGGGCCTGGTGGCCTTCGCCGCCGCGACCGGCATGATGCCGCTCGACATGCCCGAGTCCGTGGTGGTGCGCTTCAAGGGCCAGATGCAGCCCGGCATCACGCTGCGCGATCTCGTCAATGCGATTCCCTACGTCGCCATCCAGCGCGGCCTGCTGACGGTGGAGAAGAAGGGCAAGAAGAACATCTTCAACGGCGCGATCCTCGAGATCGAGGGCCTCGAGAACCTCAAGGTCGAGCAGGCCTTCGAACTGGCCAACGCTTCCGCCGAGCGCTCCGCCGCGGCCTGCACCGTCAAGCTGTCGAAGGAATCGGTGGCGGAGTACACGCGCTCCAACGTCGCGCTGCTCAAGTGGATGGTGGCCAACGGCTACCAGGACAAGAAGACGCTCGAGCGCCGCATCGCCGCCATGGAAGCCTGGCTCGCCAAGCCCACGCTGCTCGAGGCCGACAAGGACGCCGAATACGCGGCCGTGTTCGAGATCGACATGAGCGAGATCAAGGAACCGATCGTCGCCTGCCCGAACGATCCGGACGACGTCAAGCTGCTCTCGCAGGTCGCCGGCGACAAGATCGACGAGGTCTTCATCGGCTCGTGCATGACCAACATCGGCCACTTCCGCGCCGCCGGCAAGATGCTGACGGGCAAGACCGACCTGCCGACGCGCCTGTGGATCGCGCCGCCGACCAAGATGGATGCCGGCGTGCTGCGCGAGGAGGGCTACTACAGCACCCTCGGCCAGGCCGGCGCGCGCATGGAGATCCCCGGCTGCTCGCTGTGCATGGGCAACCAGGCGCAGACCCGCAAGGGCATCACGGCGATGTCGACCTCGACCCGCAACTTCCCGAACCGTCTCGGCATCGATACCCGCGTGTACCTGGGATCGGCCGAACTGGCCACCGTGTGCGCCGCGCTGGGCCGCATTCCGACCGTCGCCGAATACATGGAGCAGTACAAGGCGGTGGCCGAGAAGGCAGGGGACATCTACCGCTACATGAACTTCGACCAGATCGACGAGTACCGCGCCGCCGCTTGAAGTCGCAGGATTACAAAGAAGGAAGGCAAATGGAGACAAAAAAGACGAACGGCCAGGAAGGCGGCAAGCGGCAACGCCTGTCGACCAACATGGTGAACGTGTTCATCATGGGCAAGCACCACATCGTGCCCGAACACGCGACGATCATGCGCGCCATCGAGTACGCCGGCCACCAGATCATCCGCGGCGCCGGCTGCCGCGAGGGCTTCTGCGGCGCCTGCGGCACGATCTACCGCGTGCCCGGCGACTACCGCATGCACACCGGCCTTGCCTGCACCACGCTGGTCAAGGAAGGCATGGTGCTCACGCAGATCCCGTTCGTGCCCATGAGCAAGGGCATCTACGACATCGAGGCGTTGAAGCCCGACGTCAGCGCCATCGAGCAGGTCTACCCGCAGACCTTCCGCTGCGTGGCTTGCGGCACCTGCAGCAAGGCCTGTCCGCAGGGCATTCCGGTGATGGACTACATCCAGGCCGCCATGCGCGGCGACGTCGCCGAAGTCGCCGACATCGCCTTCGACTGCGTGGCGTGCGGCCTGTGCGCGCTGCGCTGCCCGGCCGAGCTGATCCAGCACGAGGTCGGCATCCTCTCCAAGCGCCTCACCGGCCGCTACCTGCGCAAGGAAAGCCGCGAAGTCGACGACCGCCTCGAGGAAGTGCGCTCGGGCAAGTTCGAGGCCGAATACGCCGAGCTCATGGCGATGGACAAGAACACGCTGTCGAAGCTCTATTACGACCGCGACATCGAGCCCTGACGGCCCGGCACACGAACAAGGAGCGACCACGATGTACCCAGAATATCTTGCCGAATCGCTGAAGGCCGTCGAGCGCACCCGCGCCAAGCGCCTCGAGCTCGCCATGACCGGAAAGCCGGTGTTCCCGCCGATGAACGCGGATGAGCGCAAGGAAGTGCTTTCCAAGTACCACCCGGACTTCGCGGCCGGCGCCAAGCGCGTCGTGCGCGTCGGCCCGAACCGCGGCGAAGAGCTGACCACCGAAGTGGCCGAGATGCTCGAGGCCCACTCGATGATCGAGCCCAAGCTGATGGACATCCATCTGCGCGAGCCCGACTACGAGACGGACCTCCTCATCATCGGCGGCGGCGGCGCCGGCTGCTGGGCCGCGATCACCGCCGCGCGCAACGGCTGCAAGTCGCTGATCGCCACCAAGCTGCGCATGGGCGACGCCAACACCATGATGTCCGAAGGCGGCATGCAGGCCGCCGTCTCGCGCACCGACTCGCCGACGCGCCACTTCCTCGACGCCATGGGCGGCGGCCATTTCGAGAACGTGCCGGAACTCGTCAAGGTGCTGACCCAGGACGGCCCCGACGTCGTGCGCGACCTCGAGAACCTGGGCGTGATCTGGGACAAGATGCCCGAGGGCGACATGCAGGTCCTCCACGGCGGCGGCACTTCGAGGAAGCGCATGGTTTCCTGCCGCGACCTGATCGGCGCCACCATCATGCGCACGCTGATGGACGAGGTGAAGAACCATCCCGACATGATCGCGGTGCGCGAGTTCGAGCCGGCCGTCGAGCTGATCCTCGACGACAAGGGCCACTGCGCGGGTGCCGTGCTCTATAGCCTGGACACCGAGCAGTTCCTGACCGTGAAGGCCAAGTCGACCATCATCACCACCGGCGGCTTCGGCCGGCTGCACATCCGCGGCTTCGCCACCACCAACCACTACGGCGCCACCGGGGACGGCCTGGTGATGGCCTACCGCGCCGGCGCGCACCTCAAGTTCATGGACTCGGTGCAGTACCACCCGACCGGTGCCGTGTTCCCCGAGCAGATCGCCGGCTTCCTGGTGACCGAGAAGATCCGCGGTGCCGGCGGCCAGCCGCTCAACAAGAACGGCGAGTTGTTCGTCTTCCCGCGCGAGCCGCGCGACGTCGAGTCGGCGGCGATCATCCGCGAGTGCAGCCCCGACCGCAACATGGGCGTCGACACCTACGCCGGTCGCCTGGGCGTCTGGCTCGACTCGCCGATCATCGACCAGATCCACGGCGAAGGTTACGTGCGCCACCAGTTCCCCGGCATCTGCCGTCAGTTCGACCGCTTCGGCATCGACATCGCCAAGCAGCCGATGCTGATCTACCCGTCGCTGCACTACCAGAACGGCGGCGTCGGCATCAACGAGCGCTGCGAGACCAACATCCCCGGCCTGTACGTGGCGGGCGAGGCCTCCGGCGGCGTCCACGGCCGCAACCGCCTGATGGGCAACTCGGTGCTCGACTACAACGTCTTCGGCCGCCGCGCCGGCCAGTACGCCAGCGAATACGCGAAGTCGGCCAAGGTCGGCAAGCTCAACGTCGATCACGTGACGGCCCATGCCGCCGAACTGGAGCGCGAGGGGATCGTGACCGACCTGGTGTCGCCGCTGATCCTGCCGTCCTACACCCCGGAAGACGTCAAGATCCAGCAGATGGCCCGCCTGGGCAACATCCCGGCGCGGCATTCGATGCTGCGGAGCCGGTTTACGCCTGGGGAGCGGAAGACTCACCTGTAGTCTGCGGCTAGCGACCGCCACGGCGCCACCACCCCTTGCCTTCGGCTCCGCCGAGGGCGACGGGTGGTCGTCGCCGCTTCGTGTCCCCCGGCGGACAAAGGCGATAAATCGTCCGCCTCCTCCTTTACCTACGCGTCGACGACCACCCGCCACCCTCGGCTCACGCCATGGTGTTGTGGCGCCTCGATCCTCGTACGGCTCTACGCCGGGCTGATGGGGTGCCCTGCTGCGCGTAGGTAAAGGAGGAGGCGGACGCCTTTTCGATCTTGTCCGCCGGGGGACACGGAGCGCAGCAGGGCACCCCGTCGGCCCGAGCGCACCCGGGCGCCACGCAACCCCGCCCACGCCTCCCCCTTATACCCCGATAAACAGGGGCCTCGAGCCATGCCGAAAGTAACACTCCCATTGCGTCTTCATCACCACATTTAGGGTACGATTACGCCCTCGCAATATGCCGACGGCCGACCGACAATCGATCGGCCATTTTTTTGCCGGAGCCCCCATGAAGATTCGCAAACTCCTGATCGCCAACCGCAGCGAGATCGCCATTCGCGTATTGCGCGCGGCCAATGAAATGGGCATACGGACGGTCACGATCTACTCGAACGAAGACCGTTTCGCGCTGCACCGCTTCAAGGCGGACGAGAGCTACCTGGTGGGCAACGGCAAGAAGCCGCTGCAGGCCTACCTCGACATCGAGGACATTATCCGCATCGCCAAGGAAGCGAAGGTGGATGCCATCCACCCGGGCTACGGGTTCCTGTCGGAAAACCCCGATTTCGCCGAGGCCTGCGCCAAGAACGGCATCATGTTCGTCGGCCCGACGCCGGACGTCATGCGCACCCTGGGCAACAAGGTTGCGGCGCGCAACGCCGCCGTGGCGGCCGGCGTGCCGGTGATGCCGGCGACCGATCCGCTGCCCAAGGACTTCAAGAAGGCCGCCAAGCTGGCGGGCGACATCGGCTATCCGCTGATGCTCAAGGCCAGCTGGGGCGGCGGCGGCCGCGGCATGCGCGTGATCGAATCCGAGGCCGACCTCAAGGCGCAGCTGGACGTCGCGCGGCGCGAGGCGGCTGCGGCGTTCGGCAACGACGAAATGTACCTCGAGAAGCTGGTGCGCAATGCGCGCCATGTCGAAGTGCAGATCATCGGCGACAAGCATGGCCAGGCCGTGCATCTGTTCGAGCGCGACTGCTCGGTGCAGCGGCGCAACCAGAAGGTCGTCGAGCAGGCGCCGGCGCCTTACCTGAACGACAAGCAGCGCGAAGAGATCTGCAATGCCGCGCTGTCGCTGGCGCGCGCCGTCAATTACACGCATGCCGGCACCGTCGAATTCCTGATGGATGCCGACACCAGCAAGTTCTACTTCATCGAGGTTAACCCGCGCATCCAGGTCGAGCACACGGTGACCGAGGAAGTGACGGGCATCGACATCGTCAAGGCGCAAATCCGCATTTCCGAGGGCGCCAAGATCGGCGGCAAGGAATCGGGCGTGCCGGCGCAGAAGAACATCCGCCTGTCGGGCCACGCGATGCAGTGCCGCGTCACGACGGAAGACCCGGAGAACAACTTCACGCCCGACTACGGCCGCATCAATTCCTACCGCAGCGCGGCCGGCTTCGGCATTCGCCTCGACGCCGGCACGGCCTACACCGGCGCCGTGATCACGCCGTACTACGACTCTCTGCTGGTGAAGGTGACCGCCTGGGCGCCGTCGCTCGAGGACGCCATCCACCGCATGGGCCGCGCGCTGCGCGAGTTCAAGGTGCGCGGGCTGTCGACCAACCTGCACTTCCTCGAGAACCTGATCGACCATCCGAAGTTCATCGCCGGAGAGTGCTCGACGCGCTTCATCGACACGCATCCCGAGCTCTTCCACTTCCCCAAGCGCCGCGACCGCGCCTCGCGCCTGCTGCGCTTCGTCGGCGAAGTGGCGGTCAACGGCAACGAGGAGGTCAATGGCCGCACGCTGCCCAAGCTGCCGCTGGTCGCGCCGCTGATGCCGAAGACCGACCTGTCGGCGCCGATCCCGAAGGGCACGCGCGACCTGCTCAAGAAGCTGGGCGCGAAGAAGTTCTCGAAGTGGATGCTCGACCAGCCGCAGGTGCTGCTGACCGACACCACCATGCGCGACGCGCACCAGTCGCTGTTCGCCACCCGCATGCGCACGGCCGACATGCTGGCGATCGCGCCGCACTACGCGCGCGGCCTGCCGGAGCTGTTCTCGCTCGAATGCTGGGGCGGCGCCACCTTCGACGTCGCCATGCGCTTCCTCAAGGAAGACCCGTGGGAGCGCCTCGCGCAGTTGCGCGAAGCCGTGCCGAACATCCTGTTCCAGATGCTGCTGCGCTCCGGAAACGCCGTCGGCTACACCAACTACGCCGACAACATCGTGCGCTACTTCGTTGAGCAGGCGGCCAAGAACGGCATGGACGTGTTCCGCGTGTTCGACTCGCTCAACTGGGTCGACAACATGCGCGTCGCCATGGACGCGGTCCAGGAGAGCGGGGCGCTCTGCGAAGCCGCGATCTGCTACACCGGCGACCTGTTCGACGCCAGCCGGCCGAAGTACAACCTCAAGTACTACGTGACCATGGCCAAGCAGCTCGAGAAGGCCGGCGCGCATATCCTCGGCATCAAGGACATGGCGGGCGTCTGCCGTCCGCGCGCGGCGCGCGAACTGGTGAAGGCGCTCAAGCAGGAGATCGGCATCCCGATCCACCTGCACACGCATGACACCAGCGGCGCCTCGGCGGCCAGCGTGCTGGCGGCCATCGAAGCCGGCGTGGACGCCGTCGACGGCGCCATGGACTCGATGAGCGGCCTCACTTCGCAGCCGAGCCTGGGCGCCATCACCGCCGCGCTCGAGGGCACGGAGCGCGCCCCGCACGTCAGCATCGACCGCATGCAGCCGTTCTCGCGCTATTGGGAGGACGTGCGCCGCTTCTATTCGCCGTTCGAGCCCGACATCCGTTCCGGCACCTCCGACGTCTATCGCCACGAGATGCCCGGCGGCCAGTACACGAACCTGCGCGAGCAGGCCCGCTCGATGGGCCTCGAGCATCGCTGGGCGGAGGTCTCCAAGGCCTACGCCGACGTGAACAAGCTGTTCGGCGACATCGTCAAGGTGACGCCGTCCTCGAAGGTCGTGGGCGACATGGCGCTGGCGATGGTGGTCAACGACCTCACGCCCGAGGACGTGGCCGATCCGGAGAAGGAAACCGCGTTCCCGGATTCCGTGATCTCGATGTTCCGCGGCGAGATGGGCTTCCCGGCCGACGGCTTCCCGAAGGAACTGCAGAAGAAGATTCTCAAGGGCAAGGCGCCGCTCGCCGGCCGCCCAGGCGCGGTGATCCCGCCGGCCGATCTGGATGCCTTGCGCGCCAAGGGCGAACAGGCCATCGGCCGCGCCATGAGCGACACCGACTTCGCTTCGTACCTGATGTACCCGAAGGTCTTCGCCGACTTCGCCGAGCACCAGAAGCATTACGACAACGTGTCGCAGCTGCCGACGCCGGTGTTCTTCTATGGCCTGGGCGAACGCGACGAGATGGCGGTCAACCTCGAGCAGGGCAAGTCGATGGTCGTTCGCCTGAACGGCCGCACCGACCCGGACGAAGAGGGCATGGTCAAGCTGTTCTTCGAACTGAACGGCCAGCCGCGCGACATGCGCGTGCGCAAGACCGGCGCGGTCTCGACTGTCCAGCTCCATCCGAAGGCCGACCCGAACAACCCGAACCACGTGCCGGCGCCGATGCCGGGCATGGTTTCCACCATCGCCGTGAAGGCCGGCGCCAAGGTGACCAAGGGCACGCCGCTGCTGTCGATCGAAGCCATGAAGATGGAGACCATGATCACGGCGGACCGAGATGCGGTGGTGGTCAAGGTCTACGTCGTTCCTGGGGACAAGATCGAGGCCAAGGACCTGCTGGTCGAGTTGGGGTAGGGGCTTTATCGGGAAGCGGGACGCCTGGGCGCGCTCGGGCCGACGGGGTGCCCTGCTGCGCTCCGTGTCCCCCGGCGGAAAAAGGCTAGAATCGTCCGCCTCCTCCTTTACCTCCGCGCCGCAGGGCACCCCATCGGCCCGGCGAGCAACCGTACGAGAGTCGAAACGCCACGACACCAAGCGTAAGCCGAGGGTGGCGGGTGGTCGTCGACGCGTAGGTAAAGGAGGAGGC
>JBLNBJ010000006.1:0-17948 GCA_050259835.1 Ignavibacteria bacterium
TCCTTTACCTACGCGTCGACGACCACCCGCCACCCTCGGCTCGACACTCCTGGTGTCTTGGCGCTTCGACTCTCGTACGCCTGACCGCCGGGCTGATGGGGTGCCCTGCTGCGCGGAGGTAAAGGAGGAGGCCGACGATTTATAGCTCTTGTCGGCCGGGGGCCACGGAGCGCAGCAGGGCACCCTGTCGGCCCGAGCGCGGAGACGGCTCGCCATGTCAGTCCTGCTCCAAGGCAGGATCGGGAATCACCACACGCGCCACATAAGTGGTGCGCGGCCGCGTGTTTAGCTCCTCCAGCATCGCGTAATCGAGCGGCGACTCCTTGGCCAAGCTCACGCGGCTCCCTGCCGTATTCAGATCGCCGAACACGATCGCCCGCGTCGGACACGCCGCTTCGCATGCCGTGACCACTTCGCCGTCCGCGATGCGCCTGCCCTCCTCCTCTGCGGCAATGCGGGCCCGCGTGATGCGCTGCAGGCAGTAGTTGCACTTCTCCATGACGCCGCGGCGGCGCACGGTGACTTCCGGGTTCTGGGCGGCCTTCAACGATTCCTCGTCCGTGTTCGAGTACTGGAGGAAGTTGAAGCGGCGCACCTTGTACGGGCAGTTGTTGGAGCAGTAGCGCGTGCCGATGCAGCGGTTGTAGACCTGCACGTTGAGGCCTTCGCTGTCGTGTATCGCCGCGCCGACCGGGCAGACCGGTTCGCAGGGCGCGTCCTCGCAGTGCATGCAGGGCACCGGCTGGAACTGCATCGGGCCGGCGGGACGGGCGTCGTCGAACCAGCGGTCGACGCGAATCCAGTGCATCGCCCTGCCCCGCATGACTTCTTCCTTGCCGACCACCGGGATGTTGTTCTCGGCCTGGCAGGCAATGGTGCAGGCGCCGCAGCCGATGCAGGCGTTGAGGTCGATGCTCATCGCCCAGGCGTAGGTCGGATAGTCGTAGCGCGGATAGAGCGAGCCGGCCGGCGACGGGGCGTGAGATGTGCGCGCGGCGTCGGCAACAGTCACGCGTCTCGCCAGCGGCCGGCCCGCCATCGAGGTCTCCGGCTGGCGCCGCGCGAAATCGTGGCGCTCGGGCCGCAGCGTGAGCAGCGCCGGCGCGACGAAGCCGGCCGGCTTCACGCGATAGGCGTCGAAGCCGACGCCGTTGCCCACGCGACCGGCCGCCCAGCGGCCATAGCCGAGCGGGACGGCCAGCGTGGCGGGAGCCTGGCCGGGGAGCACGCAGACCGGAATGCGCAGCAGCCGGCTGTCGATCTCGAGGTCGACGAAGCGGCCGTCTTCGAGGCCCAGCTCGCGCGCGGTTTCGGGCGCGAGGTGTGCGGCGTTGTCCCAGGTCAGCGTGGTCAGCGGGCGCGGCAGTTCCTGAAGCCAGCCATTGTTGGCATGGCGGCCGTCGCCGACCGAAGGATCGGGAACGAACACGACCGAAAGCGGCGGCACCTCGAACGACGGCCGCGGCGGGCGACGCGGCGGCGGCAGGCGCAGCGGCGCCGCCGCCGAACCCGGCACCACGCCTTGCGTCAGGATGCTGCGCCAGGCGCGCTCGGCGTCCTCGCCGGCACCCTGCGCATGCGGAATCACCGCGGCGCGGACGGCTTCGTAGTCCGAAACCGCCGGGACGCCCAGCATGGCGAGGATTTCGCGCGACGAGCGGGCGCCGTAGAGCGGCCGCATGAGCGGCTGGACGACGCTTGCCGTGCCGTCGAAGGCGCGCGCGTCGCCCCAGTGCTCGAACTCGTGCGCGAGCGGCAGGTGCCAGGCGCAGCGCAGCGCGGTCTCGTCGCGGTGCTGGCCGGCGTGGACGGTGTGCCGCACGCCGGCGAGGGCCTCGGCGAAACCCAGGCCCGCCGGCGCGTCGTAGACCGGATTGGCGCCGAGGATGAGCAGCGTGTCGACGTGTCCGGCGCGCATGTCGCCGCAGAGCGCGGCGAGCGAGCTTGCATGGGACTGCGGCTCGAATTCCACGGGCGCGATGGTGTCCACCGTGCGGCCGACGTTGCCGAGCACCGCATTCATCAGGTGGACCAGGGCGCGCGTTTCCGGCGATATTGCGCGCCCGGCGATGACGAGGCTCTGGCCGCGATGCCGGCGCAGAGCCGCGACCAGCCCTTCTTCCCATGCCTGGGTCGCCGGATCGGGCGGCGGCGCCTCCGTCAGGACGCCGAGCCGTCCCGCGATCCGCCACAGCATGCGCTCCGCCATCGCCGGAGGCAGCGAAACGCGCTCGTCGGCATTGGCGCCCGTCAGCGTGGCCGCGATGTCGACCACATAAAGCCGGCTCGGGCGCCGCGGGTCGCGCCGCAGTTCGGCAAACCGTCGCGCCTGCGCCACCCACGCCGGCCCTTCGCCGAGCGGATCGGCTCCCACCGCGAGGATGATGCGGGCGCGGTCCGGATGCAGCACCGTGTCCACCGGGCGGCCGTAGGCCAGCTGCGCCGCTTCGCGGGCCCCGTCGTCGTGCAGCGCTTCCCAGCAATGGCGGCGCGCCGCGGGGAAGTGTCGCAGCAATTCGCGCCATGCGGCGATCCAACTCGGTGACGTGAGGGTCCCGGTCAGCACGCGCAGCCCTGCCCCGCCGTCCTTCGCCAGCGCGCCGGCGCGCTCGGCGAGCAAGGACTCGGCCGCGCTCCAGCTCACCACATCACCGCCGCGCCGGGGCGTTTGCGAACGGTCGGGGTCCCAGAAGTCGAGCACGGCCGCCTGCGCGAAAAGGTCGGTGCCGCCGAGGCTGGCCGGATGGCGGGGGTTGCCCTCGACCTTGGTCGGTCGTCCCATGTTGCTCTCGACGAGCGCACCGAAGCCGTAGCCCTGCCGCAGCAGCGTCGTCGCGTAGAACGAAGGCTGCCCGGGCAGAACGTCCTCGGGCGCTTTGACGTAGGGACGGATTTCCTCCTGCGGCGGCCCGCTGCAGCCGGTGCCGGCGAGCGCCGCCGAGGCCGCCATCAACTGCAGCAGGCGCCGGCGATCCGGCTGCGGCGGCGCATCGCCGCTTCCGGCCGGGTGGATGGGAATGATGATCTTGCGGCCGGTCATCGGTGGCAGGTCGAGCAATCGGTCAGGCGCCGCGTGCCGAGCAGGCGGGCGGCCCGTCGCTGGCGCTCCGCGGCGTCGAGATCGCTGCCGCGCGCGCTGCTGAATACCTCGCGCGGACCGTGAAGGTGCGGCAGGGGATCGCGGTGGCAATCGAGGCACCACTGCATGTCGAGCGTGGCCTGGCGCCAGGTCAGCGGCATCTGGTCCACCGGCCCGTGGCATTCGCCGCAGGAGACGCCCTTGGCGACGTGGATGCCGTGGTCGAAGTAGACGAAGTCGGGCAGGTCGTGCACGCGCCGCCACGCCAGCGAGCGGCCGGCGGCCAGGCTCTCCCTGAGCGGCGCCAGAACCGGCGCATCGCGGAACAGCTGCGAGTGGCAGTTGAGGCAGGTTTCGGTCGAAGGCAGGCCTGCCGTCCGCGAGACTTCGACCGAGGCGTGGCAATAGCGGCAGTCGATACCGTCGTCGCCGGCGTGATGCTTGTGGCTGAAGGGGATGGCTTGCGGCACGGCGGCTCCCTCCGCCTGCGGCATGGCGATGTTCCAGCGGTAAAGGAAGGTCGCGCCGGTGGCGAGCACGGGAAGGCCAATGAGGCTCAGCTTCGTCAGCAGGACGGCGCGGGACGTAAAGACTTGCATCGAGGATGGGCCGTGGCGCGGCCGCAAAGTGCCGACGACGATGCTCACCCGGCCGCGTGTTCACCGGGCGATGCCGGCTGCGCCGTTGCGCGCACCCCTGCCTTGGGGTGCCGGAAACCCGGCAAAGCCGCGTGCCTCGTCTAAATTGGACTAATGCCGCTACATGCAAAGGGGGAACGGCCATGCCGCACGTGATTCCTGCAGCGATCTCCGAGCACGACGACGTCGACCTCATTGAAAGGCCGGACGGCTTCTACTGGCAGCCGAAGGGCGAGGCCCGGCAGTACGGGCCCTTCGCTTCGTTCGCGGAGGCGCTCGCCGACATCGACAGCCGGGCCGCGCCTTCGCCGGAGAGCGTCGCCGAGGCCGAGTCGGAACTCGGCGTGTCCGACTGGATCGACGACGAGACGGGCGAGCCGGCCGAAGACAACGCGCGGCGCCTCGAGCAGCACTGAGCGGCGCGCGTCGATACCGTCTCTCCGTTACCCAAAATACGGCCGTTTCCCTATTCACGGTGGTCCGGGCCATCGCCTAGATTCGATTCATGCTGCCGCCTCCGTGCGGCTTTCGAATCGATTCTTGGAGAAACCGTGATGAAGACAATCAGTGCCGCGATGGTCGCGCTGCTCCTGATGGCGGGCATCGCCATCGCGCAGGACAAGCCGAACGACGCCCAGATCGCAGAGATCCTGACCACCGCCAACCAGGCCGACATCGATGCCGGCAAGCTGGCGCAGTCCAAGGGAACCGACAAGGAGGTCAAATCCTTCGGGCAGGAGATGGTGACCGACCACACGGCGTCGAACAACTCGGCCGCGCAGCTGGTCAAGAAGCTCAACGTCAAGCCCGAGCAGAGCGGCACCAGCAAGAAGCTCAAGTCCGGCGCCGAGGACAACATGAAGAAGCTGCAGGGCCTGAGCGGACCGGCTTTCGACAAGGCCTACATCGATCATGAGGTCGACTTCCACCAGACGGTCCTCGATGCGATCGACAAGACCTTGCTGCCGAGCGCCAGCAACCCCGAACTCAAGAGCGCGATCACCAGCACGCGGCCCGTCATCGCGGCGCACCTGGCGCGCGCCAAGAGCATCCAGAGCAAGCTGGGCAAGTGATGTGCGGCGGCGGTGCGCCAGGCAGCGCGCCGCCGACGATCAGCGCCTCCAGTCGCTGGCGCGCCGCCGCAAGGGCGCCAGGACCACGCGCGCCATGACATCGGCCGGAACGCCCTCTTCCGTCATGAGCTTCACGCCCGCCTTGACGTTGGCGAGCAAGGCGGCCGCCAGTCCCCGGTTGACGGCGGCCGCCGTCTTCTTGTCGCTGCGCGCTTCCTGCATCCCGCTCTCCTGCCCCGTTCCAGCCCGATGATCGGATGATGGGATGCGCGCGGCGAAAGCGCCGCCGCGTCCCGCTAGTCCGAACGGGACCGGCGGCCCGGCTAGTCCTCGGGATTGGCGGCGATCTCGGCCACCGCGCTGTGCAGCGCGCGTTCGTAGATGAACCGCAGCGCGCTGTCGTCGATCTGGCGCCATTGCAGGCCGCAGACGGCGAGCGCTTCGCTGATGTCCTGCGCGTAGGCCTCTTCGTCGAAGTCGATGTCGCTGCGATCCATCGGCTTGTGGTACCGGTCATAGAAGGCCTCGGCCGAACGTTGCGCCAGGCGGCGCAGAACCTCGGTAACATCTTCGGCATGCACCTGGATCACCGCTTCCATGTCGCCCGCTTCCGCATCGGAAAGCCACCGGCCGATGGTCACGTGCAGCCCGGTGACGTCTTCGACCTCGTCCAGCAGGCGCTCGACGTCGACCGCTTGCGCGTCGGGTACCCGAACCTGCCGCGGCACGCCGTGCTCCAAGTAGAGTTCGCCCTGGCTGGGCAGGCTGATCCACCCGTGAAAGAATGCGCGTCCCATGGTGCTCTCCTCTCATGCGCTCCGGAAAGGCCGGTCCCGTCATGGTTTTGGAGTGCCCGTCGCAATCGCCGGTTCCTGGCAGGGGTAAGGCGTGGCGCCTGAGGCGGCGCGCGATGCGGTCGTGGTCGTCCACGGGCTGTGGATGGGGCCCTGGGTGATGGGCTGGCTGGACCGCCATCTCGCCGCAGCCGGATTCCGCGTGTTCCGCTTCGGCTATCCCTCGATGCAAAGCCTGGCGGCCAATGCCGCCGCCCTGGCGCGCTTCGCCGCCGGCATCGAGGCGCCGCGCCTCCACTGGCTCGGACACAGTCTCGGCGGCATCCTGATCTTCCGTTCGCTGGCAAGCGCGGATCAACGCCGGGATGGCCGCGTGGTGATGCTCGGCTCGCCGGTGAATGGCAGCTATGCCGCGGCACGGCTCGCCCAGCACGGGCTGGGCCGCGCGATGCTCGGTTCTTGCGCGCTCGAGTGGTTCGCCGCGCCGGCGTCGCGCTGGTCGCTGCCGCTCGACCTCGGCATCATCGCCGGCACCCGCAGCCTGGGGCTGGGTCGCCTGGTGGCGCCGGGGCTGCCGAAGCCCAACGATGGCGTCGTGACGGTGGACGAGGCGCGCCTGGCCGGCGCGCGGGAGTTCTTGGCGCTGCCCGTCAGCCACTCCGGAATGCTGTTCTCGGCGCCGCTGGCACGGCGGGCGGCAACGTTCTTCCGCACGGGAAGCTTTGCCGCGGGAGGGGCGGCATCATGAGGCGCTGGCTCTGGCTCGCCACGGCACTTCTGGCCGGCTGCGCGTCGCCCGGTTATTACCTGCAGGCGATCGGCGGGCAGCTCGAAATCCTGCGCGCCTCACGACCCCTGAACGAGGCGATGGACGACCCGGCGCTGCCGGAAGACTTGCGACGGCGCCTGGCGCTGGCCGTGCGCATGCGCGAATTCGCCAGCCGCGCACTCGGCTTGCCGGACAACGGCAGCTACCGCAAGTACGCCGACGTGCATCGCCCCTACGTGACCTGGAACGTCTTCGCCGCCGAGCCGCTCTCGGTGGAGCCCAAGCGCTGGTGCTTCCCGGTGGCGGGCTGCGTCAGCTACCGCGGCTACTTCTCGGAATCCGCGGCGCGCGCCTATGCCGACGACCTGCGGGAGGACCATTACGACGTCTTCGTCGGCGGGATCGCGGCTTATTCGACGCTCGGCTGGTTCGACGATCCCATCCTCAACACTTTCATCCGCTATCCCGACGCGGAACTCGCGCGCCTGATCTTCCACGAACTGGCCCACCAGGTGCTGTACGTCAGCGGCGACACGGCGTTCAACGAGTCGTTCGCGGTGGCAGTGGAGGAAGCCGGCGTGCGGCGCTGGATCGACGCCAACGGCACGCCGGCGCAGCGCGCGGATTTCGAGCGCCGGGAGCAGTACCGCCGCGACTTCATCGCGCTGGTGAAGGGCGCACGCAGCCGGCTCGCCGCGATCTACCAGCGGCCGGTGCCGGACGCGGAGAAGCTTGCCGAAAAGCGGCTCGCGCTCGAGCAGCTGCAGGCCGACTTCCGCCAGGTGCGCGACGGGCGCTGGGGCGGCTTCGCCGGCTACGATCGCTGGTTCGCTGCCGGCATCAACAATGCGACGCTCGCCTCGGTCGGGTTGTATCTGGACGACGTGCCGGCCTTCGAGGCCCTGCTGGCGGAGAACGGCAACGACCTGCCGCGCTTCTATGCAGCGGCGCGCGCGCTGGCCAAGCTGCCGGCGGAAGAGCGCAAAGAGCGCATCGCCCAGGCCATGGCGACGGCGCTGTCGTCCGACGCCGCCGGCGCGGAGCGGCGCTAGGTGTTCGCCATTGCCGCCCTCACGCTGAAGAACACGATCACCCTGTTCGCGCTGGTCGGGCCGGTATCGATGATCCCCATTTTCGTCGCGGCCACCGAAGGGCTGGACGATGCGGCCCGCATTCGCTTCGCGCGCAGCATCGCGGTGACGGTGGTCGTCGCCCTGCTCGTGGCCGCCTTCCTGGGCGTGCCGCTGCTCGGGCTGCTGGGCGTCTCGCTCGGCGCGATGCAGGTCGGCGGCGGCATCATCGTGCTGCTGCTCGCCATCGCGATGGTGCTGGGCAAGGAGACCACGTTCAAGGGCATGCCGCCGCTGGCCGAGGAACGGCGCATGCGCGAAGCCTCGATCGTGCCGCTGGCGATCCCGCTGCTGGCCGGGCCGGCCGCCTTCAGCTACGTGATGGGCAACAGCGCCTGGGTGCGCACCATCGACCTGGTGCATGTCGTCGTGCCCATCCTCGCGGTCGGGCTCGCCTGCTGGATCTGCTTCCGGCTCGCCTGCCGCGCCGAGGTGCAGATCCGGCGCTCGACGCTCGACTTGGTGGAGCGCGTCGGCGGCTTCATCCTCGCCGCCATGGCCGTCGAGATGATGGCCACGGGGCTGCGCACCCTCTTCCCGATCCTCACGCCGGGGGCCTGAGCAAAGACCCTTCCGGCGGGAGGGTGCAACCAATTCGAATTGCCGAGGTCATCAGGGTAACGCCGCATTCCGTCGGCGCAGAGGAGGAGTGGCCATGAAAAGCGTAGACCAGATCCTGAGGTCCAAGGCACTGCAGGGGATTGCGACGATCGCGCCGACGGCGTCGGTGCTCGAGGCTGCGGCGCTGATGGCGGGCAAGCGCATCGGCGCGCTGGTGGTGATGGAAGGCGACACGATCGTCGGCATCATGTCGGAGCGCGACATCGCGCGCAAGCTGGTCCAGGCCGATCGTCCGGCGCGCACGACGAAGGTTTCCGACATCATGACCTCGCCGGTGATGTACGTCGAGACGACCAACACCAACGAGGAATGCATGGCGCTGATGACCGACAACCGGCTGCGCCATCTGCCGGTCCTGCAGCGCGGCAAGCTCGTCGGCCTGATCTCGATCGGCGACCTCGTCAAGGACGTCATCTCCGAGCAGCAGTTCATCATCGAGCAACTCGAGCACTACATCACGGGCGTGCATGCCTGATCCCGCCGTTGCAGCCTAGCCTTCTTGCCGGCGCCGCCGAGCTTTCCGAAACGGATTGGCGCCGGCTGGAGACCGGGAACGATCCCTTCATCAGCCGCGCCTTTCTCGCCGCCGCGGAAGAAACCGGCGCGGCGGGTGAAGCGCTCGGCTGGCGGCCGATGCATCTTGCGCTGCATGCATCGGATGGCGAGCTGGCCGGCTTTGCGCCGCTCTATCTGCGCGAGCACTCGTTCGGCGACTTCTCGCGCGACTGGAACTGGCCGGCCGCCTGGCATGGCGCCGGGCTTTCCTACTACCCGAAGCTCGTCAGCGGCGTGCCTTACACGCCGTCGCCCGGCCCGCGGCTGATCGGCGCCAAGAACGAACTGATCGCCGCGGCCATCGAGACGGCGAAGGCGTGCGGCGCCTCGTCCTGGCAGTGCCTGTTCGTGCAGGACGAGGATCGCGCGGCGCTGGAAGCGGCCGGCCTGCTGATACGGCGCGGCGTGCAGTTCCATTGGCGCAACCGCGGCTATCGCGACTTCGCCGACTTCCTCGACGGTTTCACCGCCGACAAGCGCAAGAAGCTCAAGCGCGAACGGCGGGCGGTGAGCGATGCGGGGCTGACGGTGGAGACGCGCCACGGCGACGAGATCGACGGCCCGCTATGGAAGGCCATCCACCGCCAGTATCGCGACACCTTTGTTCGCTACGGCAACCACCCCGCCTTCCCGCTCGACTTCTTCCGTCGCGCCGCGGCCGGGTTGGGGCGCCGCATGGTGGTGTTCGTCGCCTTCGAGGGGCCGCGGCCGGTGGCCTCGGCGATCTGCTATCGCGACGGCCGCACGCTCTATGGCCGGCACTGGGGCTGCGACGCGGACTTTCCCGGGCTGCACTTCGAGCTCAGCTATTACCGCGGCATCCAGTACGCGATCGAACAGGGGCTGGAGCGCTTCGAGGCCGGCTCGGGCGGTGAACACAAGCTGGCGCGCGGCTTTGAACCGACCGCCACCTGGTCGGCGTTCTGGATCGCGGACGCGCGCATGCGCGAAGCGGTGGCGCGCTACGTCGCACAGGAAGATGCGGCCATGCAGGACTACGAGGCGGAGACGGCGGAGCACCTGCCCTACAAGGGCGAGTCGCCGTAGGGCCCGGGCTCAGGCGGGCATCTCGAGCATCTGCGGTGCCGGGACGTAGTCGTAGCCGAGCGCCTTGGCGACCGGTTCGCAGGTTATTGAGCCGCGGAAGACGTTGAGCCCATTGCGCAGATGAACGTCGTCGCGCAGGGCCTTGCGCCAATCGTCGGCCAGCCGCAACGCGAAAGGCAGCGTGGCGTGGTTGAGCGCGAACGTGGAAGTCCGCGCCACCGCGCCCGGCATGTTCGCGACGCAGTAATGGACGATGCCGTCGACCACGAAGGTGGGCTCGGCGTGCGTCGTCGGATGGCTGGTCTCGAAGCAGCCGCCCTGGTCGATGGAGACGTCGACGAGCACCGAACCCGGCCGCATGCGCGCCAGCATGGGGCGGGTGATCAGCCGCGGCGCGGCCGCGCCCGGGATCAGCACGCCGCCGATGACGAGGTCGGCGTCGAGCGCGCACTCCTCGATCGCGGCGTCGGTCGAATAGATCGTGCGGATGCGGTTGCCGAACATCGAATCGAGCCAGGTGAGCCGCGGCAGCGACTTGTCGAGCACCGTCACCTCGGCGCCCATGCCGACGGCGATGCGTGCCGCGTTGTAGCCGACGACGCCGCCGCCCAGCACGGCCACCTTGGCCGGCGGCACGCCCGGCACGCCGCCCAGCAGCAGACCCGATCCGCCATTGCACTTCTGCAGGCAGGTCGCGCCCGCCTGCACCGACATGCGCCCCGCCACCTCGCTCATCGGCGCCAGCAGCGGCAGGCCGCCGGCGGCATCGGTGACCGTCTCGTAGGCGATCGCGATGGCGTCGGATTCGAGCAGCAGCTTCGCCTGCGTCGGATCGGGCGCGAGATGCAGGTAGGTGAACAGCAATTGCCCGGGGCGCAGCCGCTTGCATTCGGCCGGCTGCGGCTCCTTGATCTTGATGAGCAGTTCGGCGCGCGCGAAGACTTCTTCCGCCGTGGCGACGATGGCCGCGCCGGCGGCGCGGTACTGGTCGTCGGTCAATCCGATGGCGGCACCGGCGTTTGTCTCGACCAGCACGGCGTGGCCGTGCTTGGCCAGTTCGCGCACGCCTTCGGGCGTCATGCCGACGCGGTATTCGTTGTTTTTGATCTCGCGCGGGATGCCGACCAGCATGATCGTCAGGCTCCGAACACCTCGTTCAACTGGCGCGCCACGCGGACGAAGGTGGTGCGCTTGGAAAGCTCCTTGAGCTTGCGGGCGCCGACGTAGGTGCAGGCCGAGCGCACGCCGCCGAGGATGTCGCGCAGCGAGTTCTCGACCGGGCCGCGATAGTCGAGCAGGACTTCCTTGCCTTCGGCGGCGCGGTATTCGGCCACGGCGCCGTCGTACTTCTCCATCGCGGCGCGCGAGCTCATGCCGTAGAAGCGCACCTTGCGCTTGCCGTCGCGCTCGACGATCTCGCCCGCGCACTCGTCGTGCCCGGCCAGCATGCCGCCGAGCATGACGAAGTCGGCGCCGCCGCCGAAGGCCTTGGCGAGGTCGCCCGGAGAGGTGCAGCCGCCGTCGGCGCAGATCAGGCCGCCCAGCCCGTGCGCGGCGTCGGCGCATTCGATGATGGCGGAAAGCTGCGGATAGCCGACGCCGGCCATCTTGCGCGTCGTGCAGACGGAGCCGGGCCCGATGCCGACCTTGACGATGTCGGCGCCGTCAAGGATCAGCTCCTCCGCCATCTCGCCGGTGACCACGTTGCCGGCCATGATGACGAGCTGCGGATGGTCGTCGCGCAGGCGGCGCAGGAAGTCGATGAAGGCCTTGGTGTAGCCGTTGGCGACATCGACGCAGACATAGGCGATGGCGTCGCCCGCCTGTTCCTTGACGCGACGGAACTTCTCGTAGTCCGCCTTGGTGATGCCCATCGAGTAGAACACCGTGTGGGCGCCGGCGACGTCGCGGAAGAACCGCACCAGGTCGGCCTCGGCGTAATGCTTGTGGAGGGCGACGGCAAGGTCCTGCTTGCCGAGCGCGCGGGCCATCTCGAAGGTGCCAACGGTATCCATGTTGGCGGCGATGATGGGAATGCCGCGGTAGGAGACGGCGGCGTGGCGGAAGACGAATTCGCGCGAGATGTCGACCTCGGAACGCGAGGTGAGCGTCGAGCGCTTGGGTCGTATCAGGACATCCTTGAAGTCGAGCTTGAGTTCTTCTTCGATGCGCATACGCGGTTGTCCTCGAACGACGCCGGCTTCGTCTAGTGCGTCTCCTCGCTCGGCGGGCTGATGATCGGCACCACGACGATGCCTTCGTCGAGCAGTTCTCGCGTTTCTTCGATCGTGGCGACGCCGCGAATGTTCCGCTGCGGCGACTCCTTGTAGTGGATCTTCCGCGCCTCTTCGGGGAAGCGCTCCCCGACGTTCTCGCTGTTGCGCACGTAGGCCTGGATGGCCTCGCGCAACTGCGCCTGCACGGCCGCCACGGTTTCCTGCTCGGCGCTTTCCTTGGCAGGCGACGAGGTCACCACATGCGGGCCGGACGGCAGCCGCGTCACTTCGCTCTCGTTGCAGACCGGACAATTGACGAGGCCGCGCTGGCGCTGGTCCTCGAAGGCTTCGGCGGAGGCGAACCATCCTTCGAAGCGGTGTTCGTTGCAGCAGGAGAGGTTGAGAACGATCATGGCGCGAGCTCTTTTCTTGGCGTCGTGGCAATACCAATAATAGCGCGCCCGGGATTTGCTGGTGCCCGGAACCGGAATCGAACCGGTATGGCCGCAAGGCCGAGGGATTTTAAGTCCCTTGTGTCTACCAATTTCACCATCCGGGCGGATGGGAGTCGTTGGAGGCGCGACCCAGAATCGAACTGGGGTAGACGGATTTGCAATCCGTTGCACGGCCACTATGCGATCGCGCCAAAAACCTTGTCCGAGCAGCTTTTCAGCAAAAAGGGGAAAGCTTCATGCTTTCCCCTGGGATTCTGGAGCGGGAGACGAGTCTCGAACTCGCGACCTCAACCTTGGCAAGGTTGCGCTCTACCAACTGAGCTACTCCCGCAGAACGGAGGCGAATTATAGCGGGCCTCCGATTCGTGTCAACGCTTTTGCTGCACTTCTTTTGCGTCGATCCACTTGGCATCAGCCGTCGGCCGCCGTGCGGGCCAGAATCGCCGGCCACGCCTTGCGCAGGTAATACACCATCGACCAGAGCGTGAGCACCGCCGCGACGTAGATCAGCCAGGTGCCGACCTGCTGCGGCGCCAGTGGGCCGAGCGGATCGTGGAACAGCAGCAGCGGGATCGCGACCATCTGTGCCGTCGTCTTGAGCTTGCCGATGAACGAGACCGCCACGCTGCGCGCCGCGCCGATCTTCGCCATCCATTCGCGCAGCGCCGAGATGGTGATCTCGCGCCCGATGATGATGAAGGCGACGATTGCGTCGACGCGATCGAGGTGAAGCAGGATGGCCAGCGCCGCGGCCACCATCAGCTTGTCGGCCACGGGATCGAGGAAGGCACCGAAGGCGGAGGTCTGCCCGAGCTTGCGGGCCAGCCAGCCGTCGAACCAGTCGGTGACGGCGGCGATGCAGAAGAACACCGTGGCGGCAAGGTTGCGCTCGGCCGGCGAGAGCCAGTCGGCGGGCAGGTAATAGACGCCCACGACCAGCGGGATCATGAGGATCCGCGCCCAGGTGAGCTGGTTGGGAAGGCTGAACAGCATCGTCTCCGTACCGTGTGTTCCGTCGTCTAGTGCAATGCGCCGTAGATTTCTTCTGCGAGCTTCCTGCTGATGCCTTCCACGCGCCGGAGGTCTTCCACCGTCGCCGCCATGACGCCGTCGAGGCCGCCGAAGTGCGCGAGCAGCTTGCGGCGCCTGGCCGGTCCGATGCCCGGCACGTCTTCGAGCTTGGAACGGCTGCGCGCCTTGGCGCGTCGCGCCCGGTGGCCGGCCACGGCAAAGCGGTGCGCTTCGTCGCGGATCTCCTGGATCAGGTGGAAGCCGGCATTGTCGGGCGCCAATTGTAGCGGCTCGGGACGGCCATGGACGAACAGCGTTTCGAGTCCGGGCTTGCGTTCCTCGCCCTTGGCGACGCCGACGCTGGCGAGGTGGTCGAGGTTGAGTTCGGCCAGCACTTCCCGCGCGATGCGGTGCTGGCCCTTGCCGCCGTCGATGAGGATGAGGTCGGGCGCAACGCTCTCGCCGGTCGCCACCTTTTCGTAGCGCCGCGTCAGCGCCTGGCGCATGGCGGCGTAGTCGTCGCCGGGCTCGATGCCCGCGATGTTGAAGCGCCGGTAGTCGGCCTTCTTCATCGCGCCGTCGACACAGACGACGCAGGAGGCGACCGTTCCCTCGCCCATCGTATGGCTGATGTCGAAGCATTCGATGCGCGCGGGCGGCTCGGCGAGCTCGAGCGCGCTGCGCAGCGCCTCCAGGCGGCCGCCGGCCCGGGCCCGGGCATGCCGGCGAGAGGCGATCGCGAGTTCGGCGTTCTTCTCGGCCATGGTGAGCCAGGCCCGCTCCATCTCGTTGCGTGGCGGCCCCATTGCCACCTTGCGCTCGCCGAACACGGCCGGCACCTCTTCGCCGGTTTCCAGGGCGACGACGATGCGCGCGGGCGGCGGATGTTCGATGTAGTGCTGCTCGATGAAGGCGGCCAGGCCCTCGGCGGCATCCGCCTCGCCCTCGCCGGACTTCGGGAAGAAGGCGCGATCGCCGAGATGCAGGCCGCCGCGCACCATGGCGAGGTTCACGCAAAGCTCGCCGTGCACGACCACGGCCGCGAGGATGTCGGCATCCTCCTCGCGCGTCGAGCTCACGTACTGGCGATGCAGCACGGCCTGCAGCGCGCGGATCTGGTCGCGCAGCGTCGCCGCCTCCTCGAAGCGCAGCGCTTCCGAGGCTTCCTGCATCTGCGCCGTCAGCCGCTCGACCACTTCGCCCTGGCGGCCGCGCAGGAAGAGTTCCGCCATGCGCACGTCGCGCGCATAGTCCTCTGGCGATACCAGACCGACGCAAGGGCCCTTGCATAAGTGGATCTGGTGCAGCAGGCAGGGCCGCGAACGATGGGCGAACACGGCGTCCTCGCAGGTGCGCAGCAGGAAGGTCTTTTGCAGCAGCAGCAGGCTCTCGCGGACGGCACTGCCGCTCGGAAACGGTCCGAAGTACTTGGCCTTCCGGTCGAAGGCGCCGCGATGGAAAGCCAGGCGCGGCACCTCGTCCCCCGTCAGCATGATGTAGGGGTAGGACTTGTCGTCGCGGAAGAGGATGTTGTACTTGGGCGAGAGCTTCTTGATCAGGGTGTTCTCGAGGATCAGCGCTTCGGCCTCGGAACGGGTCGCGGTGATTTCGACGCCCGCCACCTGCTGCAGCATCAGGGCGATGCGAGGACTATGGCCGCCCTTCTGGAAATAGGTCGAGACCCGCTTCTTGAGATTCTTCGCCTTGCCGACGTAGAGCACCTGCCCCGCCGCGCCGATGAAGCGGTAGACGCCCGGCGCCTCGGTGAGCGTCTCGAGAAACCGCTTGGCGTCGAACGCGGCCGGCTCAGCCGAGTTCGGCGCGGATGGCTCGGAAGACATCGTGGAAACCTTCGGCCGTCAGCCGCCGCGTTTGCGTGTTGTAGCGGCTGCAGTGGTAGCTGTCGATCAGCACCTTGCCGTCCGGCAACTCATGGCGCGCGCCGTGCCCGAAGACATACGCGCTCGCCTTGAGGCCGAGCGCCATCAGCGCGGCCTTGTGCGCGACGAGGCCGAGCGCCAGCATCACGCGCACCTCCGGCGCATCGCGCAGTTCGTTCGCAAGCCAGGCGTTGCACGTCTTGATCTCGGACGGTTCCGGCTTGTTCTCGGGAGGCAGGCATTTGACGGCGTTGCTGATGCGGCAGTCGATCAGCTTCAGCGGATCGTCGGCCGAAACCGATTCCGGCTGGTTCGAAAAGCCGAAGCGGTAGAGCGTCTCGTAGAGCAGGATGCCCGCATAGTCGCCCGTGAAAGGGCGTCCGGTGCGATTTGCGCCATGCATGCCCGGGGCAAGGCCGACGATCAGGAAGCGTGCCTTCGGATCGCCGAAGACCGGCACCGGATGTGCGTAATAGTCGGGATGGCGGCGGCGGACGTCGGCGAGAAAGCCGGCAAGGCGCGGACAAGCGGTACAGCGGTAAAGCGCATTCATTGCGATAGGATACCGGCCCATGGGGCTTTCCTGCGACATTTTCTGCAAGGTCGTCGACAACTACGGCGACGCCGGCGTCTGCTGGCGGCTCGCGCGGCAACTGGCGAACGAGCAGGCCTGGCGTGTCCGGCTGTGGATCGACGACGCCTCCCCGCTCGCTCGGCTGCAGCCCGGCCTCGACGCGCAATGCGAGCGACAGGAAGTGGACGGCGTGGAGGTGTGCCGCTGGGTACAGCCTTTCCCCGAAGTCCAGCCGGGCCAGGTGGTGATCGAGGCTTTCGCCTGCGAGTTGCCGACGGCGTATGTCGAGGCGATGGCCGCGCTCGAACGCCAGCCGGTCTGGGTGAACCTGGAATACCTATCTGCGGAAGCCTGGGTGACGGGCTGCCACGCCATGACCTCGCCCCATCCGACCCTGCCGCTCGTCAAGCATTTCTTCTTTCCCGGCTTCACAGCGGGAACGGGTGGCCTGATCCTCGAGCGCGATGCCGATTTCGGGGCGCGCCAACCGGGGCCGGCCCTCGCCATCTCCCTGTTTTGCTACATGAACCGGGCGCTGGCCGCCCTGCTCGACACCTGGGCGGCCGGCGGAGAGCCGGTGGTGTGCCACGTCGCCGAGGGCGTGCCGTCGCGCCAGGTGGCCGCCTGGCTGGGAGAGGATTTCCGGCCGGGCGCCGAAAGGCGGCGGGGCTCCCTCGCCTTGCGCGCCCTCCCCTTCCTGGCGCAGCCCGACTACGACCGGCTGCTCGGCGGCTGCGACCTCAATTTCGTGCGCGGCGAGGATTCGTTCGTCCGCGCCCAGTGGGCCGGCCGGCCTTTCGTCTGGCAGATCTACCCGCAGGAGGAAGGGGCGCACATGGCGAAGTTGGATGCCTTCCTCGACCTCTACGCCGACGGGCTTGACGATGAGGCCGGGACGGCGGTCCGCCGCTTCTTCCGCGCATGGAACGGCGCCGGCGAAGTGGACGCCACCTGGTCTCCCTTCCGCCATGCCCTGCCCCGGCTCTCCGTTCATGGCGAATCCTGGGCCCGGCACATGGCCGGATTGGGGAATCTTGCGGAAAACCTGGCGGAATTCTGTGCCGAGCGGATATAATCCCGCGTTTCCAGAATTTCCGCTCCAGGACGTCTCATGAAAACCGCACAGGAACTCCGCTCCGGCAACGTCATCATGGTGGGCAGCGACCCGCTGGTGATCCAGAAGGCCGAATACAACAAGTCCGGCCGCAACGCCGCGGTCGTCAAGTTCAAGTTCAAGAACCTGCTGACCGGCACCCCTTCCGAGGCCGTCTACAAGGCCGACGACAAGTTCGAGCAGGTCGTGCCCGACCGCAAGGAATGCACGTACTCCTACTTCGCGGACCCCATGTACGTCTTCATGGACGGCGAGTACAACCAGTACGAAGTCGAGGCCGAGAACATGGCCGACGCCATCCCCTACATCGAGGACGGCATGCCGGTGGAAGTGGTGTTCTACGAAGGCAAGGCGATTTCGGTGGAAATGCCGAACTCCGTCGTGCGCGAAGTCATTTACACCGAACCCGCCGTCAAGGGAGACACCTCCGGCAAGGTGATGAAGCCCGCCAAGATCTCCACCGGCCTGGAACTGCCGGTGCCGCTGTTCGTCGAAATCGGCGACAAGATCGAAATCGATACGCGCACTGGCGAGTACAAGAACCGCGTGAAGTAAGCATCGGTTCTGTTCTGCAGCGCAAGGGCGACTTCGGTCGCCCTTCGTTTTTTGTTGTGGCGAAAACCTGGGCTTCGACCCGCCGAGGGCGACGGGTGGTCGTCGCCGCTTCGCCGCTTCGCGGCCCACGGCTCGCTTTGCACAGCGAGCCGGCTTCGGCAGCGCGGAGCAGTGCTCCGCGAAACCCTGCCTACGCCCCCCGGCGGACAAAGGCAAAAGGCGTCCGCCTCCTCCTTTACCTACGCGTCGACGACCACCCGCCACCCACGGGTCACGCTTGGGTGTCGTGGCGCTTCGACTCTCGTACGGTTGCTCGCCGGGCCGATGGGGTGCCCTGCTGCGCGGAGGGAAAGGTGGAGGCGGACGATTCTCGCCTTTGTCCGCCGGGGGACACGAAGCGCCGCAGGGCACCCCCTCGGCCCGAGCGTCGCGGGCGT
>JBLNBJ010000007.1:0-3386 GCA_050259835.1 Ignavibacteria bacterium
CGCCGAGCAGGTAGCGCGTGGAGTTGGCCTGCGGGTCGAGGTCGACCACCAGCGTGCGCTTGCCGCGCGCGGCGGTGATGGCGGCGAGGTTGCAGGCGATCGTGCTCTTGCCGACGCCGCCCTTCTGGTTGAAAACGACGCGTTTCATGGGCTTCCGTCCGATTGTTGCGATGCGGCATTCTGCCATAGCGGCGTTGCGGGCCGGCTTCTGCGGACATCCGCAATGGCCGGCAAGAGCGCGTCCGGTATCATAAGCGCCCCCGATAAGCAGATAAGCAGAGACAAGAGCGCCCATGGACAAGGAAACCGACCTCACCGCAGCCGCCCTCGAATACCACACGTCGCCGACGCCCGGAAAGATCTCGGTCGTGCCGACGAAGGGCCTGACGAACCAGCGCGACCTGGCGCTCGCGTATTCGCCCGGCGTCGCCGCCGCCTGCAACGCCATCGTCGCCGATCCCGCCGCTGCCGCGCGCATGACCTCGCGCTCGAACCTGGTCGGTGTCGTCACCAACGGCACGGCGGTGCTGGGCCTGGGCAACATCGGCCCGCTCGCCGCCAAGCCGGTGATGGAAGGCAAGGGCGTGCTGTTCAAGAAGTTCTCGGGCATCGACGTCTTCGACATCGAGTTGAACGAACCGGACCCCGACAAGCTGATCGACATCATCGCCGCGATGGAGCCGACCTTCGGCGGCATCAACCTCGAGGACATCAAGGCGCCCGAGTGCTTCTACATCGAGAGCAAGCTGCGCGAGCGCATGCGCATTCCGGTGTTTCACGACGACCAGCACGGCACGGCCATCGTCGTCGGCGCGGCGATCCTCAACGGCCTGAAGCTGGTCGGCAAGAAGATCGACGAGGTGAAGCTCGTCACCTCCGGCGCGGGGGCCGCCGCGCTGGCCTGCCTCGACCTGCTGGTGAACCTCGGCGTCAAGGTCGAGAACATCTGGGTCACGGACATCGAGGGCCTCGTCTACGAGGGCCGCACCAAGCTGATGGACCCGATCAAGGCGCGCTACGCCAAGAATACCGACCAGCGCACGCTGGCCGAGGCCATCGAAGGCGCCGACGTCTTCCTCGGCCTGTCGGCCGGCGGCGTGCTCAAGCCGGAGATGGTGAAGAAGATGGCGGCGCAGCCGCTCATCATGGCGCTCGCTAACCCGACGCCCGAGATCCTGCCCGAGCAGGTCAAGGCCGTGCGCGACGACGCGCTGATGGCGACCGGCCGGTCCGACTATCCGAACCAGGTCAACAACGTGCTGTGCTTCCCGTTCATCTTCCGCGGCGCGCTCGACGCCGGCGCGACGACGATCACGGAAGAGATGAAGCTCGCGGCCGTGCGCGCGCTGGCCGAGCTCGCCCAGGCGGCGACCTCCGACATCGTGGCGCAGGCCTACGGCGGCGAGTCGGTGCAGTTTGGCGCCGAATACCTGATCCCCAAGCCCTTCGATCCGCGCCTGATCGTCAAGATCGCCCCGGCCGTGGCGAAGGCGGCGATGGACTCCGGCGTCGCGACCCTGCCTATCGCCGACCTCGACGCCTACCGCGAGAAGCTGTCGAACTTCGTCTGGCATTCCGGCATGGTCATGAAGCCCGTGTTCTCCGCCGCCAAGAAGGCGCCGCGCCGCGTGGTCTATTGCGAGGGCGAGGACGAGCGCGTGCTGCGCGCGGTGGCGGAGGTGCTCGACGAGCGCCTGGCCCAGCCGATCGTCATCGGCCGTCCGGAAGTCATCGAATCGCGCATCGAGCGCGCCGGCCTGCGCATCCGCCCGGGACGCGACTTCGAGGTCGTCAATCCCGATTCAGACCCGCGCTACAAGGAGCTTTGGCAGGAATACCACGGCCTGCGCGGCCGCCAGGGCATCACACCGGAACTCGCCAAGCAGCGCCTGCGCTCCGACAACACGCTGATCGGCTGCATGCTGCTGCGCCGCGGCGACGTCGACGCCGTGCTGTGCGGCATCGTCGGCAAGCACGTCAAGCATCTGAACCAGGTGCGCGACGTCATCGGGCTCGAGCCCGGTGCGCATTGCTTCGCCGCCATGAACCTGCTGCTCCTGCCGGAACACACGGTGTTCCTCTGCGACACCTATGTGAACGACGATCCGAGCGCGGAACTCCTTTCCGAGATCACTATCATGGCGGCCGAGGAAGTGCGCCGCTTCGGCGTCGCGCCCAAGGTGGCGCTGCTGTCGCATTCCAACTTCGGCAGCGTGCGCTCGGCCTCCGCTGCCAAGATGAGCCGGGCGCGCGAGATCATCGAGGCGCGCATGCCGCAGCTCGAGGTGGACGGCGAGATGCACGGCGATTCCGCGCTGTCGGAGTCGATCCGCAACGCCCTCTATCCCGACTGCAAGCTCAAGGGCGAGGCGAACCTGCTGATCATGCCGAACTTGGATGCCGCCAACATCGCCTTCAACCTGCTGAAGGTCACCAACGGCGACAACATCACCGTCGGCCCCATCCTGCTCGGTGCCGCCAAGCCCGTGCATATCCTCACGCCGACGGCGACGGTGCGCCGCATCGTCAACATGACGGCGCTGGCCGTGGTCGACGCCAACCACCACCGCGACTGATTCCCGGGGCGGCGCTGCGGCCAGAACCGCGCTGCCGCAACCCGGTCCAATCGGCATAGCTCGGGGAGGCGAAGCCTTTCTTCCGGAAAGGCCTCGAATGTCGACGACGCAGGCAGTTGGGGTCGCGCGTGCCGCGCGGCCGTGGGCAAGCGCGCTGCGCCGGCGCGCCTGGGGGGCATTTGCCGTCATGGCGCTCGCGTGGCCCACCGGCCATGTCATCGACGAGGCGAGCGGCACGGCAGCCAAGCCGGCGCGCGTCGCGACGGAGGCCGGCATCCGCTTCGACTGTCGTGGCGATCCCCAGGCTTTGCCGTCCTTGCGTGCCCGGATGCGGGCCTACCTGCACGACGCGGGCATCGGCAGAAACTTGGTGCGCGAGCGCGTCCGCGAAGGCGTCGCGGTGTTCACCCTGACGACGCCGCCCGGCGATACCACGACGCTCGACTTTATCCGGCGGCGCGACATGGACCTGCGCGAGGCAATCGTCCACCTGCCGGCCGGCGTCGCCGGCGGGATGCGCGACGTCGCCACGGCGTCGACCAAGGAAATCCTGCTGGCGCTGATGCAGCACGGCCGCCTGACGGACTTCCCGTGCCGCCTCGAAGCGCTCGCCGAACAGGTGGGCGTGCGCCAGAACATCGTCGCCTGGGCCGAGTCGCTCGAGTGGATGTGGCCCGACGGCGGCGCCGCCGCGTGGAACGCCAGGTACTGGCGGCGCGGCACCCCGGTGGCCGGCCATCCGCTGCACGAGGCGGTCAACGACGCCTTCTTGCACCAGGCCCACTACCGCATCGGCTGCTACACGGCGAC
>JBLNBJ010000008.1:0-26517 GCA_050259835.1 Ignavibacteria bacterium
TGGCAAACCTGCCCGTCGCCGCTTTCGAGCGCGTGCGATAGCTGGAGCAAGCTGCCCAGTTCGCCTTCGTTCTTCTCCAGCGCGTCGCGCACGTCGGCCGAGACCGTGATGCCGCGCAGGATTTCCTCGTAGGGCACGCTCATCAGTGTCGGCATCAGCGACATGATGCCGGTCATGAAGGCGTGGTCCTCGAACTCGTGCCGGCTCGGGTGGAGCTTGGAGGCCAGCAGTTCCATCAGGCGGCCGCGCGTGGCGGCCAACTGCAGCAGCGGGTTGGCGACGTTGCCGCCTTGCGGATTGGTATAGAGCAGCAACTGCAGCCAGCGCTGCAACTGGCGGCGGCCAAGCACGGTGATGGCGTGGCGCAGGCTGGTGACCTTGACCAGCACGCCGGTGGCGACCGAGTTGGTGAGCCGCATGAGGTTCATGGCCAGACCGGGCTCGTGCTTGAGCACGCCCTCCAGCACGGCGGTGTCGGCATCCTCGAGCACCAGGCCCAGCAGGCGCACCAGCGAAAGCTGCGAATGGCCGACCTTCTTGCCTGCGATGATCGCCGGTTTGGCGAAGTAGTAGCCCTGGAACAGGTCGTAGCCGAGGTTCATGCAGTAGCGTGACTGCTCGCGCGAATCGACTTTCTCCGCCAGCAGCTTGAGCGTCTTCCAGCGCTTGAGCGCCTGCGTCGTGCGCGCCAGGCCCGGCGCGTCGAGCAGCTTCAGGTCGACCTTCACGATCTCGACGAAATCGAGCAGCGGCCGGAACTTGTCTTCGTAGTTGGTGAAGTCATCGAGCGCCAGGGTGAAGCCGCGCGCCTTCAATTCCTTGCAGCGCTCGACGATCTGCGGCGTCACCTCGACCGTCTCGAGCACTTCCAGCACGATCTTGTCGGTCGGCAGCACCTCGAGGATGTCGGACAGCAGCAGCGTCTCGTCGCAGTTGATGAAGCCCTTGTAGGGGCCGAGCGCTTGCTCGATGCCGAACTCGGCGAAGGCGCGGTTGATGACGTTGGCGGTGGCAGCCATGTCGTCGTCGACGTTGGCGACGTTGCTCTTGGCGCCGCTGCGGAACAGCAATTCGTACGCGAACAGCTGCTGCTCGCGGTCGAGGATCGGCTGGCGGCCGATGAAGATCTCTTCGCTGCCGTTGTTCATCAGAAGGCGACGGCGAGGCCGGGCCAGACGGCTTCCAGCGCGGACTTGAACTCGGCCTGGATGCGCTTGAGGGCCGCCTCGTTGTCGGCTTCGAAGCGCAGCACGATGATCGGCGTGGTGTTGGAGGCGCGCGCCAGGCCGAAGCCGTCGGTGTATTCGGCGCGCACGCCGTCGAGCGTGATCAGTTCGCGGGCACCGGGGAACTTGCCCTCCTGCTGCAACTTTTCGATCAGGCGATGCGGTTCGCCTTCCTTCATCTTGACGTTGAGCTCGGGCGTAGAGATGGCGTTGGGCAGGTGCTTGAGCGGCCAGTTGGCGTCCTTCCAGCGCGAGACGATCTCGAGCAGGCGCGCGCCGGCGTAGAGGCCGTCGTCGAAGCCGTACCAGCGCTCCTTGAAGAACATGTGGCCGCTCATCTCGCCGGCCAGCGGCGCGCCGGTTTCCTTGAGCTTGCCCTTGATGAAGGCGTGGCCGGTCTTCCACATCAGCGGCTTGCCGCCCTGGTGCTTGACCGACTGCGCGACCCAGCGCGAGCACTTCACGTCGAAGATGATGGTGCCGCCGGGCACGCGCGTCAGCACGTCGGCGGCGAACAGCATGAGCTGGCGATCGGCGAAGATGATCTCGCCGTCCTTGGTGACGACGCCGAGGCGATCGCCGTCGCCGTCGAAGGCGAGGCCCAGCTCGGCATCCGTTTCCTCGAGCGCGCGGCGCACGTCCTCGAGGTTCTCGGGCTTGGAAGGATCCGGATGGTGGTTCGGGAAATTGCCGTCCACCTCGCAGAACAGTTCCTGCACTTCGCAACCCATACGGCGGAACAGTTCGGGCGCCATCGCGCCGGCGACGCCGTTGCCGCAGTCGACCACGATCTTCATGGGACGCGAGACCTTCACGTCACTCACGATGCGCTCGAGGTAGGCCTGGTCCACGTTCTCGTGGCGCACCGAGCCCTTGCCGGAGGCGAAGCGGCCTTCCTCGATCCTGCGGCGCAGGTCCTGGATGCGCTCGGCGAACAGCGTCTCGCCGCCGAGTACCATTTTGAAGCCGTTGTAGTCGGGCGGGTTGTGGCTGCCGGTGACGGACACGCAACTACCCACATTGAGGTGGTGCGCGGCGAAATAAGTGACCGGGGTGGGCACGCTGCCGATGTCGATGACGTCGATGCCGGCGGCCGTGATGCCGTCGGCCAGCGCCTCCACGAGTTCCGGACCGGAAAGCCGGCCGTCGCGGCCGACGACGATGGTGTCGAGGCCTTTCTCGCGCGCTTCGGAGCCGAGCGCTCGGCCGATGCTGCGGGCGGCGTCCGTCGTCAGCGATTTGCCGACGATGCCGCGGATGTCGTATGCCTTGAAGATCTCGGGGGCGGGGGAATTCATGGCAGTCCTCGCGTCGCAGTGGGCGGATGGGCCATTATCGCATGCCGCGAATCGCCTCGAAATGGGCCATGACGCGTTCCGGCATCCACTCCAGGCCGCCGGGAAAGGGGCCGGAAACGAAGCCGACATGGCCGCCTTCCTCGGTCTGCTCGAGCGTTACCGCTGCGGAGGCATGGCGGGGCAGGGATGAGGCCGGCAGGAAGGGGTCGTTCCTCGCATTCAGCACCAGCGTGGGTACGGCGATGCCATGGAGAAACTGCGCCGAGGACGAGCGTGCATAGTAGTCGGCGGCGTCGCGAAAACCATGCAGCGGCGCGGTTACTGCATCGTCGAACTCGCGCAGCGTGCGCGCCGACGTAATCGCCGCCGCCTCGAAAATGCCCGGATGGCGCGCGAGCTTGCCGAGCGCCGCGGGCACCAGGGTGCGCAGGAAATGGCGGGCGTAGACGAGACCGAAGCCGCGCGACAGCGCCTCGTTGGCGGCGGCGAGGTCGAGCGGCGCACTGATGCCGGCGGCGGCTTCGACCACGGTTTCGGCAGCCGATCCCTGCTCGCCGAGCCACTTGAGCAGCGCATTGCCGCCGAGCGAGATGCCGGCCGCGAACACGGGCGCCGCCGGGCGCCGGGCGCGCAGGCGGCGCAGGATCCAGTCGATCTCGGTCGAATCCCCCGAGTGGTACCCGCGCGGCAGCCGGTTGGGTTCGTCCGAGCAGCCGCGGAAATGGACGACCACGCCGGCCCAGCCGCGCCGCTGGGCGGCCCGCATCAGCGAGCGCGCGTAATGGCTGCGGGAATTGCCTTCGAGACCGTGGAAGACCGCCAGCAGCGGTTCGCTTCCTTCGCCGCCCTCGACCCAGTCGAGGTCGATGAAGTCGCCGTCCGGCGTTTCCCAGCGCTCCCGCCGGTACGCAGGCGCCGGCTCCTTGCGCAGCAGCGGCCAGATGGTCTGGGCGTTGCCGCCGGGCAGCCAGCGCGGCGCGCGGTAGGGCTTCAGTGCAGGACCTTAATGCAGCACTTTTGGTGCTTCGGGCGCATCCGGCGGCGCCGCCGATGCGTGGTGGACCACCATGCGCCAGCCGAGCGGCCCGCGCACATAGACGTTGGTCGCCACGACCGGCGCGCGCGTCTCGTCCTTGCCTTCGACGCCGATGCGCTCGATCAGGCTATGCACGGCGGTGAAGGGCGTATGCACGACGCCCGGCGTGGACAGCTCGACCTTGAGCTTGGTCCCGTTCTCGAACACGCGCCGCCACGCTTCGCGGATGTCGGCATAGCCCGAATGGCGGGGGCCGCCGGGATGGACGCAGACGATCTCCTCGTCTTCGGCCCAGACGGTCATCATGGCTTCGAGATCCGCGCGCTCGAGTGCCTCGTAGAAGGCGTTCTCGACGTCCTGCGGCGTGGTGTAGATCGCTTTCGGCATCGCTCAACTCCTCATCGCGGCCAGGACGCGGTCCGGCGTCAGGTCGTTCAGGCAGCTCAGGTGACCTTCGGGACAATCGCGCTGGAAGCAGGGGCTGCATTCGAGCTCGAGTGAGACGATCCTGGCCTGCGGCGACAGCGGCGGCGTGTAGTTGAAGCTCGACGAGCCGAACACGGCGACGAGCGGCCGCTCCAGCGCCGCGGCGACATGCATGAGCCCCGAGTCGTTGCAGACCACCTGGCGCGCCGAGGCGATGACGTCGATGGCCTGTTCGAGCGTCGTGCGTCCGCAAAGATTGATGACCGAACCATGGCACGACTGTTCGATCTTTTCGCCGATGATGGCGTCCTTGGGCGAGCCGACCAACCAGACCGGGTCGTCGACATGGCCGACGCGGCTCGCCAGCGCGGCGAAGTGGCGCGCCGGCCAGCGCTTGGCGGGGCCGAATTCGGCGCCGGGGCAAAAGACGATGGGGGTGCTGTCCAGCGGCAGGTCGAGCGCGGCGCGCGCGGCGCGCTGCTGCTCGGGCGTCGATACGAGGTGCGGCGACGGCAGCCGCGGCAGTTCCGCGCCCGGTGTGCCGGCCAACGCCGCATAGCGCTCCACCAGGCGCGGATGGCGCGCCTTGTCGAGCCGGTGCATGACGTTGATCAGTCCGTAGCGCGACTCGCCGCGGTAGCCGATGCGCCTGGGGATGCCGGCGAGGAAGGGGATCAGCGCCGACTTGAGCGAGTTGGGCAGGACGTAGGCCGCCTCATACCCGGCCGACGCGAGCCGTCGCGCGATGCGCCAGCGTTCGCCCAGGTTGAACTCGCCGTGCCGGAAGGGGCTGTTGATCACGCGCCGGACCTCCGGCATGCGCGCCAGCAGCGGTGCGCCCCAGTTCGAGGCCAGTACGTCGATGGCTACATCCGGATGGCGCTCGCGCAGCAGGGACAGCAGCGGTTGGGCGAGGATGGTGTCGCCGATCCACGAAGGCGCGACGACGAGGATGGCGGTCATGCGGCCGCAGCGGCGGCGGGGCCTCAGTGATGCCCCGTCGGGCGCTCCCCGTTAAAGACGTAGCGGGTGCCGCAGTACGGGCACTCGGTGGCGTCCTGCTTCATGAGATCGAGAAAGACGCGCGGATGCCGCGCCCACAGCGGCGCGCCGGGACGCGGGCAGGCGAGCGGCAGGTCGTGCGCGGTGATCGTGATCTCGCGGGAGGTTTCGTTGATTTTCTCGCTCATGATCTTCCTCAGGCGTCGTTGACGGGCGAGAGCCACTCGGCGTGCGCCGGCACCTTGCCGTTCACCACGTCGAAGTACAGGCTCTGGATCTTGGTCGTGATCGGGCCGCGGGAGCCGCTGCCGATCTGGCGGTTGTCGAGCTCGCGGATCGGCGTCACTTCGGCGGCGGTGCCGGTGAAGAAGGCCTCGTCGGCGATGTAGAGGTCGTCGCGCGTCAGGCGCTTCGAGGTGATCGTGTACCCCAGTTCCTTGGCCAGCGTATGCACCGTGGCGCGGGTGATGCCGACCAGCGCCGAGGCGATTTCCGGCTCGTAGATCTGGCCGTCCTTGACCATGAACAGATTCTCGCCCGAGCCTTCCGCGACGAAGCCGTCGACGTCGAGCAGCAGCGCCTCGTCGTAGCCGTCTTCGGTGGCTTCCATGTTGGCGAGGATCGAGTTGGCGTAGGTGCCCGAGTACTTGGCGCGGCACATCGAGACGTTCACGTGATGGCGCGCGTAGCTGGCGGTCTTGACGCGGATGCCCTTCTCCATGCCTTCCTCGCCGAGGTAGGCGCCCCAGGGCCAGGCGGCGATGGCGACGTGCGTCTTGGCGCCGCGCGGGGAAACGCCCATCTTCTCGGAGCCAAAGAAGGCGATCGGGCGCACGTAGCAGGACTCGAGCTTGTTGGCGCGCACGACTTCCTTCTGCGCGGCCATGATGGTTTCCTTGTCGTACGGCATCGCCATCCGGTAGATGTGGGCCGAGTTGAACAGGCGGTCGGTATGTTCCTTGAGCCTGAAGATCGCCGTGCCGTTGACCGTCTTGTACGCGCGCACGCCCTCGAAGACGGCGAGGCCGTAATGCAGCGAATGGGTCAGCACGTGGGTGTTGGCTTCGCGCCAGGGCACGAGCTTGCCGTCGTACCAGATGAAGCCGTCACGGTCGGCCATGGACATGGGTTGTCTCCAGGTATTCTCGATAAAACGCCGATTTTAGCGGATCGACGCGCGTTTCGGCAGGCCGCCCGCCTGCGCAAAGCGCGCGGGCGCTAGAATGCGGCCGATGAGCACGATCTGGAAACCGAACGTCACCGTCGCCGCGGTGATCGAGCGCAACGGCGCCTTCCTGCTGGTCGAGGAAGAGACCGATCAGGGCATCCGCTTCAACCAGCCGGCCGGACACCTCGACGAGGGCGAGTCGCTGGTCGCCGCCTGCGCCCGCGAGGCGCTCGAAGAAACGGCGTTCCGCTTCAAGCCGACCGCGCTGGTCGGCGTCTACCAGTGGCCGCGGCCCCAGGGCGATATCACCTACCTGCGCTTCGCCTTCGCCGGCGAACTGGGCGAACATGAGGCCGAGCGCAAGCTGGATACCGGCATCCTGCGCGCGGTCTGGATGACGCCGGCCGAGATCGAGGCGACGCGTCAGCGTCACCGCAGCCCGCTGATCCTCCAGTGCGTGCAGGACTATCTCGCCGGCCGCCGCTTCCCGCTCGACCTGATCCGCCACTATGAGCGCTAGCGTCGTCGTCGGGATGTCGGGCGGCGTCGACTCGTCGGTCGCCGCGCTGCTGTTGAAGCGCGCCGGCTACAAGGTCACGGGCCTCTTCATGAAGAACTGGGAGGACGACGACGATGCCGACTACTGCTCGTCGCGCCAGGACTTCATCGACGCCGCCGCCGCGGCGGACGTGATCGGCATCGACTTCGAAGCCGTCAACTTCTCGGCCGAATACAAGGAGCGGGTGTTCGCGGACTTCCTCGCCGAATACAAGGCGGGCCGCACGCCGAACCCGGACATCTTCTGCAACTCGGAGATCAAGTTCAAGGCCTTCCTCGAGCACGCGCTCAAGCTCGGCGCCGACAAGATCGCCACCGGCCACTACGCGCAGGTGCGCGAGTTCCTCGGCGAATGGCAGTTGCTCAAGGCCGAGGACGGGACCAAGGACCAGAGCTACTTCCTGCATCGGCTGAACCAGGCGCAACTGGCGCGCACGCTGTTCCCGATCGGTCACCTGTACAAGCGCGACGTGCGCAAGATCGCCGCCGAGGCGGGGCTGCCGAATCACGCCAAGAAGGACTCGACCGGCATCTGCTTCATCGGCGAGCGGCCGTTCCGCGAGTTTCTCTCGCGCTACCTGCCGAAGCAGCCGGGCGAGATCCGCTCACTCGATACTGACAAGGCGATCGGTCGCCATGAAGGACTGATGTACTACACGCTCGGTCAGCGCGAAGGGCTGGGCATCGGCGGGGTCCGGGGCGCGCCGGAGGAGCCCTGGTACGTCGCCAGGAAAGACATGGAGCGGAACGTCCTCTATGTCGTGCAGGGCCACGACCATCCGGCGCTGCTGAGCCCGCATCTCACGGCCACGGAATTGTCGTGGGTGGCCGGCCGCATGCCGCATACGCACTGGGTCTACGCTGCCAAGACGCGCTATCGCATGCCGGACGCCGCCTGCGAGGTCGAGCGCGTCGACGCCGCCGAGTGCGAGATCGCCTTCGCCGCGCCGCAGTGGGCGGTGACGCCGGGGCAGTCGGTCGTGGTGTACGAGTCGCGCGTCTGCCTGGGCGGCGGCATCATCCGCTGAAGGCGGACCGCCGCGCATCCGGCGCGGCGGGAATTCTCAGTCGTGGGGGATCGTGTCCGTGAAGGACGGACGCGAGAGCAGCTTCGCGTACAGGCGGGCGAGGTTCGGGTACTCGTCGTGCCAGGCGATTTCCGGGAAGCGGAAGGCGAGGTAGCCGAGCGCGCAGCCGACGGCGATGTCGGCGAGCGACAGCGAGTTGCCGAAGCACCAGTTCGATTCGCCGAGGTCGCCGGCCAGCGCTTCGAGGCCGAGCGCAATCTTGCCGCGCTGGCGTTCGATCCAGGCCGCATCCTGCAGCTTCTTCGGACGCTTGGCTTCCATCACGGCCGTCGCGGCGGCGTCGCAGACGCCGTCGGCGAGGGCTTCCCAGCGCTTGACGGTGATGCGTTCGCGCCCCGAGGCGGGGAACAGCTTGTTGTTCGGCGTCATGTTGTCGAGGTATTCGACGATGACGCGCGAATCGAACAGCGTGGAGTCGTCGTCGAGCACCAGCACCGGCACTTTGCCGAGCGGGTTGAACTTGGCGACGGAGTTGCCTTCGCCCCAGGGCGACTCGAGCACGAAGTCGTAATCGATCTTCTTCTCGGCGAGGACGACGCGGGTCTTGCGGACGTAGGGGCTGGTAAGTGAGCCGATCAGCTTCATTGTCATGCCTGACTGATTCAGTGTCGCGAATTATACCATCGGGCCCCGCGCGCTCCGGCCCGCGCGGCATGGCGACTGATGCTGCATGGTAAAATTTTCGCCTTTCAATCCGCTTACGCCATCATGAATTTGTCTGCGCTCACCGCGCTGTCGCCGCTCGACGGCCGCTACGCCGCCAAGGTCGAACCGCTGCGTACCCATTTCTCCGAATTCGGCCTGATGAAGAACCGCGTCCGCGTGGAGGTCGAATGGCTTATCGCCCTGGCGGCCGCGCCGGAGATTCCCGAGCTTGCGCCCTTCAGCGCGCTGACGGTCGACGAACTGCGGCTCGTGGCCTCCGGCTTCGCGGTGTCCGACGCCGACGCCATCAAGAAGATCGAGGCGACCACCAACCACGACGTCAAGGCGGTCGAGTACTGGCTCAAGGAGCGTTTCCGCGCCAACGAGGAGGTCCAGCGGGTTTCCGAGTTCTTCCACTTCGCCTGCACGTCCGAGGACATCAACAACGTCTCGCACGCGCTGATGCTGAAGGAAGCAACCGGCATGGTGCTGCTGCCGAACCTCGACCGCGTCGTCGCCCGCTTCCGCGAGCTGGCGCACGACCTTGCCGAACTTCCCATGTTGTCGCACACGCACGGCCAGCCGGCCTCGCCGACGACGCTGGGCAAGGAGATGGCCAACGTCGCGGCGCGCCTGATCCGCGCGCGCGGACGCATCGCCGCCGTCAATATGAGCGCGAAGTTCAACGGCGCGGTCGGCAACTACAACGCCCACCTGTCGGCGTATCCCGAGGTCGACTGGGAAGCCTTCAACCGCCGCTTCATCGAATCGTTGGGCCTCGAGTTCAACGCCTACACGATCCAGATCGAGCCGCACGACGCCATGGCCGAGCTGTTCGACGCCATCGCGCGCGCCAACACCATCCTGCTCGACGCCGACCGCGACATCTGGCAGTACATCTCGCTTGGCTACTTCAAGCAGAAGACCAAGGCCGGCGAAATCGGTTCGTCGACGATGCCGCACAAGGTGAACCCGATCGACTTCGAGAACTCGGAAGGCAACCTCGGGCTCGCCAACGCCGTGCTGCGCCACATGGCCGAGAAGCTGCCGGTCTCGCGCCTGCAGCGCGACCTCACCGACTCCACCGTGCTGCGCAACATGGGCGTCGCCTTCGGCTACAGCACGCTCGCCTACGATTCGACGTTGAAGGGCCTGAACAAGCTCGAGGCGAACGAAGCGCGGCTGCACGAAGACCTCGACGCCTGCTGGGAAGTGCTGGCCGAGCCGGTGCAGACGGTGATGCGCCGCTACGGCATTGCCAATCCCTACGAGCAGCTCAAGGAGCTCACGCGCGGCAAGGGCATCGAGCGCGACGCGCTGCACGTCTTCATCCGCGGGCTTGCCATTCCGGAGGCCGAGAAGGAGCGCCTGCTGCGGATGACGCCGGCCAACTACATCGGCAAGGCCGTCGAACTCGCGCGGAGCATCTGACATGGGTTTCGCCGAGAATCTCAAGTCGCTTCCCGGCGTGTCGCACCTCGCCGCCATCCAGCTCGTCGACCGCGAAGGCGCGGTAGTGACGACCATCGAGAACAAGCCCGGGCAGTCGGGCTCCCTCTCCGTCTACAACTACCTCGGTCAGTTGTATGGCGCGATCACCGGCGAGGCGGCGAAGAAGGGGCTCGAGCTCTATGCCGAGCACACCGAGGACGCGCGCAAGCACCCGGGCAAGCACCCGAACATCGACCGCCTGCTGGCCGTCGTGGCGGATGGCGCCACGCTGCGGGTCAAGCACGTGTTCGCCGGCGGCGCGAACGATTAGAATCATGCGCGCGGCATGAAGCCGCGCCATCGTCCCACAGGGAGAAAACCAATGAAGAAGATCGCGCTTGCCGGCGCGTGCGCCGTCGTGGCCGCCGCCGCCCTTGCCCAGCCCGCCCCCCAGAAGCCGGAGGACCTCATCAAGTTCCGCCAGGCCGGTTACAAGTTCATGGCCTGGAACACCGGCCGCATCAAGGCCAACGTCGAAGGCAGCTACAACAAGGACGAAGTGATCAAGGCTGCCAACGCCATCGCCGGCATCGCGAACTCGGGCATGGGCGCCCTCTATGTGCCGGGTACCGAGAAGGCGATCGGCGGCGTGGCGACGCAGGTGAAGCCCGAACTCTTCACCGACAAGGAAGGCGTGGGCAAGGTCGCCATGGCCTTCAACAAGGAAGCCAACGAGCTCGCGAAGGTCGCCGCCACCGGCGACGCCGTCGCCGTCAGGGCGCAGTTCGGCAAGCTGGTCGAGGCCTGCAAGGCCTGCCACAAGGATTACCGCGTCGAAGAGAAGCACTGAGGCGGGGAGGGTGGAAGACCGCCCGCGGGAGGTTGGGCGGGGGTCTTCCGGGTGGCCGGCAAGGGGCTGGGGGTGAGGTGAACCGGCCACCGTGTGCGGTCATGCAATCCGCAGCGATTCGAAGGCTACCCGAGACTTTCCGGGCAACCCGTAAGCATTCGTAACGAGATGTAACGAAGCCGCCGCGCGGCGGAACGGCTACCAGGACGGCGCCGTGGCCGGCGTTGCCGGTACGGGCGGCGGCAGCAGCCCGCCGGCGGCCACCCAGGCCGCCGCCACGGCGAGCGCCGCCGCAATCACGAAAGCCATGATGCCGCCGCCGCGTGCGGATTCCGCATTCGCCTCGGGCTTCCACCCGGTCAGCATCGGCAGCACCAGGTTGTCCTTCTTCACGCGAAGGTAGAAGGCAATCGCGGCAAGGTGCAGGCCCACCAGGGCCAGGAGCAGCCAGACGGCGCGGTGATGCAGGGCCGTGAGCGCATTGCTGGTTTCCTTGCTCACCAGCGCGTAGAGCGGCCCGTTGAAGGCGATGTCGTCGTTGCCGAACAGGCCCGTTGCCACCTGGAATGCGCAGAGCCCGAGCAGGGCCAGCACAGAGAGCGCACCGAGGGGATTGTGTCCGACGCCCTGCCATTGCCCTTGCAGTGCCGCGCGGATTGCAGCGGGGCCGCGCACGAAACTGGCAAAGCGCGCATAGGTGGAACCTGCGACGCCCCAGACGAGACGGAAGACGATGAGCCCCACGATTGCAATGCCGGCCTTGGCGTGGAGTTCCATCAGGCCGCCGCCGGCGAAGCCCGTGGCGCCGCAGAGCGCGACCGCGGTTGCCAGCGACCAGTGGAAGGCGCGCGTCGGCAGATCCCAGACATAGACGCCGGGCTGCCGCGCGCGCGGCAGGGCGAAGCACACCATGCGGCTAGACGACGGCGCCGTCGTCCGTCATGCCGGCCGGGCGTTCCTTCTTCGGCTGCGCGAACTGCTCGCGCGACACGCCAAGCCACATGACGAGCGGGCTCGCCACGAGCACGGAAGAGTAGATGCCGAACAGGATGCCGATGGTCAGCGCCAGCGCGAAGTAGTGCAGGGCGGCGCCGCCGAAGATCAGCATCGAGGTCACCATCATCTGGGTGCAGCCGTGGGTGATGATGGTGCGCGAGATGGTGCTGGTGATGGCGTGGTTGAGCACCTCGGGCGTCGTCAGGCCGCGCTTCTTCTTGAAGGTCTCGCGCACGCGGTCGAACACCACGACCGACTCGTTGACCGAGTAGCCGAGCACCGCCAGCACGGCGGCCAGCACCGGCAGCGAGAACTCCCACTGGAAGAAGGCGAAGAAGCCCAGGATGATCACCACGTCGTGCAGGTTGGCGATGATGGCCGACACCGCGAAGCGCCACTCGAAGCGGATGGCGAGGTAGATCACGATGCCGATCACCACCAGCAGCAGCGCCAGCGCGCCGTCGGAGGCGAGTTCCTTGCCGACCTGCGGGCCGACGAACTCGATGCGCTTCATCTGCGGCGCATTGGTCGCGGCGTCGGGCAGTTCGGAGAGCGAAGCCATGACGCGCTCGCCGATCTTGGCGGTCTGGGTGTCCTTGGCCAGCGGCACGCGGATCAGCACGTCGCGCGAGGTGCCGAAGTTCTGCACCTGAGTGTCGGCGAAGCCGTCGTGCTCGAGCTTGGTGCGGATCTTCTCGAGGTCCGGCGCCTGCGCGTAGCTGACTTCCATCAGCGTGCCGCCGGTGAACTCGATCGAGAAGTGCAGCCCCTTGGTTGACAGGAACACCACCGCCAGGACGAAGGTGATCAACGAGATGACGTTGAACACCAGCGCGTGGCGCATGAAGGGGATGTCTTTGCGGATGCGGAAGAATTCCATTTTGCTGTTTCCCCTTGGCTTACTTCGTGACGCTGATGCCGGGCTTCCACACCTGTCCGATGGACAGCGCGGTGAGCTTCTTGCGGCGGCCGTAGATCCAGTTGACCAGGGCGCGCGACAGCACGACGGAGCTGAACAGCGAGGTCAGGATGCCGAGGCAATGCACGACGGCGAAGCCGCGCACCGCGCCCGAACCGAAGATCAGCAGCGCCACGCCGACGATCAGGGTCGTCACGTTGGAGTCGAGAATCGTCGCCCAGGCGCGCTCGTAGCCTGCCGTGATGGCGGCCTGCGGCGTGCTGCCGCCGCGCAGTTCCTCGCGGATGCGCTCGTTGATCAGCACGTTGGAGTCGATCGCCATGCCGAGCGCCAGCGCGATGGCCGCGATGCCGGGCAGCGTCAGCGTGGCCTGCAGCAAGGAGAGCAGCGCGACCAGGAACAGCATGTTGGCCGACAGCGCCACCACCGAGACGAAGCCGAACAGCAGGTAGTAGGCCATCATGAACACCGCGATCAGGATGAAGCCGCCGACCGTGGAGTCGAAGCCCTTCTTGATGTTGTCGGCGCCCAGGCTCGGGCCGATGGTGCGTTCCTCGATGATGTCCATCGGCGCGGCCAGCGAGCCGGCGCGCAGCAGCAGCGCGACGTCGGCCGCCTCCTGCGTGGTCATGCGACCGGAGATCTGCACGCGGCCGCCGCCGATTTCGCTGCGGATCACGGGGGCGGTGACGACCTCGCCCTTGCCCTTCTCGATCAGCAGGATGGCCATGCGCTTGCCGACGTTGTCGCGCGTCAGGTCCTTGAAGACGCGCGAGCCGGCGGCGTCGAGCGTGAGGTGCACCGCGGGCTCGTGGGTCTGGCTGTCGAAGCCCGGCTGGGCGTCGGTGAGGCGCTCGCCGGTCAGCATCACCTGCTTCTTGACAAGCAGGCCGCGGCCGCCGCGTTCGACGTAGTACTCGTCGCCGACGGGCGGCTGGCCCTTGGCGGCGGCGTCCAGCAGCAGCGGGTTGGCGCTGTTCTCGTCATCGACCATGCGCAGCTCGAGCGTCGCGGTGCGGCCGAGGATGTCCTTGGCCTTGGCGGTGTCCTGCACGCCGGGCAGCTCGACGACGATGCGGTCGGCGCCCTGCTGCTGGATCACGGGTTCGGCTACGCCGAGTTCGTTGATGCGGTTGTGCAGCGTGCCGATGTTCTGCTTGACGGCCATCTCCTGCACGCGCTTCTGCGCCGCCTCGGACAGCGTGATGGTCAGCTTGAGGTCGGACGGGTCCCCGCCTTCGGCGATGATCAGGTCCGGCTGCACGCCGATGCCCTTGCCGCCGCGACCGGCCACGGCCGCCGGCTGGCTGTCGAGGATGGCGTCGCGCGCGCGGTCGCGCGTCTCGACGTCGCGGAAATGGATCACCACCGCCTGGCCTTCGCGCGCGATGCCGCTGTGGCGCACGTTCTTGTCGCGCAGCATGGTGCGCAGGTCGGCCGACGTGGCGTCGAGACGCTTGGTCAGCGCGCCCTTCATGTCCACCTGCAGCAGGAAGTGCACGCCGCCGCGCAGGTCGAGGCCGAGGTACATCGGCAGCGCGCGGATGTCGGACAGCCAGACCGGCGAGGCCGACAGCAGGTTCAGCGCGACGCTGTAGGTGGCGTCGGTCGGGTCGGGGTTCAGCGCCTTCTCGATGGCGTCGCGGGCCTTCAGCTGCGTGTCGGTGTCGCCGAAGCGCACGCGCACGCTGTTCTGATCGGCGAACACGCCGGTGTAGGGGATGGCGGCGTTCTTGAGGACGTCTTCGATGCGGCCCAGCAGGGGCGTGTCGACCTTGACGGTGGCCTTGACGCTCGACACCTGCACGGCAGGCACTTCGCCGAAGAAGTTCGGCAGCGTGTAGAGCAGGCCGAACACCAGCGCGATGACGACGAGGGCGTTCTTCCAGAGGGGATAACGGTTCATGGCGGTGGCACCTGGGCCGGCGGGCGCCGGCCCGAAAAGCTAAACGGCGATCAGAGGGCCTTCAGCGTGCCCTTGGGCAGGACGGCGCCGACGGCCTGCTTTTGCACGGCGACTTCGACCGGGGCATCCTTCAGCGAGGCGATCTCGATCATGACGAAGTTCTCGCCGACCTTGACGACGCGGCCCGCAACGCCGCCCTGGGTGACGACTTCGTCGCCCTTCTGCAGTTCGCTGACCATCTTCTGGTGTTCCTTGGCCTTTTTCATCTGCGGCCTGATCATCAGGAACCACAGCACGATGAACATCAGGACGATGGGGGCCATGCCCAGCAGGCCATCCATCGGGCCTTGCGCCGGGGCAGCGGCGGCGGCTTGTGCGTACGCTTCGGAAATCAGCACTTTTCGACTCCGGGTCTCATTGGAAACCGCCTATTGTATCAGCCGGCCATGCCGCTCTCGCGCTGGCGGCGGAACTCCGCGGCATAGGCTTCCAGGCCGTCGGCTTCGATGGCGGCACGCAGTTCCGCCATCAGCGTCTGGTAGTAGAACAGGTTGTGGATGGTGTTGAGCCGCGCGCCGAGGATCTCGCCGGCGCGGTGCAAGTGGTGCAGGTAGGCGCGCGAGAAATTGCGGCAGCAGTAGCAGCCGCAGGTCTCGTCGAGCGGGCGCGTGTCGTTCCGGTGCGCCGCGTTCTTGATCTTGACGTCGCCCCAGCGCGTGAACAGCCAGCCGTTGCGCGCGTTGCGCGTCGGCATGACGCAGTCGAACATGTCGATGCCCTGGCCTACGGCGTAGACGATGTCCTCGGGCGTGCCGACGCCCATCAGGTAGCGCGGCCGCTCGGCAGGCAGCCGCGGCGCCGTGTGGGCGAGGATGCGGGCGAAGTCCTCCTTGGGCTCGCCCACCGACAGCCCGCCGATCGCATAGCCGTCGAAGCCGATGCCGGTCAGGCCCGCCAACGACTCGTCGCGCAGGTTCTCGTACATGCCGCCCTGGACGATGCCGAACAGGGCGTTCGGGTTCTCCAGCCGGTTGTGTTCGTCGCGCGATCGCTGCGCCCAGCGCAGGGAAAGGCGCATCGAATCGGCTGCCTGCCTGGTGTCCGCCGGGTAGGGCGTGCATTCGTCGAAGATCATGACGATGTCCGAGTTCAGCACGTGCTGGATCTGCATCGAATCCTCGGGGCGCATGAAGAGCTTGTCGCCGTTTATCGGCGAGGCGAACTTCACGCCCTCTTCGGTGATCTTGCGCAGGTCGCCGAGCGAGAACACCTGGAAGCCGCCGGAGTCGGTGAGGATGGGCCGATCCCAGTGCATGAAGCCGTGCAGGCCGCCGTGCGCGCGGATCACCTCCAGCCCCGGCCGCAGCCAGAGGTGGAAGGTGTTGCCGAGCACGATCTGCGCGCCGATCTCCTCCAGCTCGTTGGGCGCCATGGCCTTCACGGTGCCGTAGGTGCCCACCGGCATGAAGACCGGCGTTTCGACGACGCCATGAGCGAGCGTCAGGCGGCCGCGGCGCGCGGCACCTGCGGTGGCGAGGAGGTCAAACTGCATGGTCGCTCCGGTGGATGAGCATGGCGTCGCCATAGCTAAAGAATCGGTAGCCCTGCTCGATCGCATGCGCGTAAGCGGCGCGCATCGGGCCGAGGCCGCCGAAGGCCGACACCAGCATCAGCAGCGTCGACTTCGGCAGGTGGAAATTGGTGACCAGCAGGTCGACGATGCGAAAGCGGAAGCCGGGTGTGACGAACAGTTCCGTGTCGCCGCTGCCGGCCTTCAGTTCGCCCGCCTGAGCCGCGGATTCCAGCGTGCGCAGCGTCGTCGTGCCCACTGCCACGACGCGGCCGCCGCGTGCGCGCGTGGCGGCGATCGCGTCCACCGTGGCCTGCGGCAGATGCCAGCGCTCACGGTGCATCTTGTGCTGCGACAAGTCCTGCACGCGCACGGGCTGGAACGTGCCGGCGCCGACATGCAGCGTGACGTGCGCAGTGTCCACGCCGCGTTCCTTCAGGCGCGCAAGCAGCGCTTCGTCGAAATGCAGTCCCGCCGTAGGCGCGGCGACCGAGCCCTTCTCGCGCGCGAACACCGTCTGGTAGCGCGACTCGTCGGCCTGCCCGGCGGCGCGCTCGATGTAGGGCGGCAGCGGCAGGCGCCCGTGACGCTCGATCAGCTCGTGCGCGGGGCCGTCGAAGCGCAGGCGGTAGAACTCGCCTTCGCGGCCGAGCACGGTGGCGTCGAAGGCATCTTCAATGCGCAGCTTCGAATCCGCCTTGGGCGTCTTGCTGGCGCGCACCTGCGCCAGCACCTCGTCTTCGCCTGTCACGCGCTCGACCAGCACCTCGACCTGACCGCCGGTCGCCTTCTGCCCGAACAGCCGCGCGTGCAGCACGCGCGTGTCGTTCATGACGAGCAGGTCGCCGGGGGCGAGCAGGCCGGGCAGGTCCGTGAAGCGCCGATCCTCGAGCGCGCCGCCGCGCATGACGAGCAGCCGGCTGGCCGCGCGCTCGGCCAGCGGCGCCTGCGCGATGAGCTGCGGCGGCAGTTCGTAGTCGAAATCGTCGAGGGTCAGGGTCATCGGTTGAAGCCGCGGCGCGATTCGCGGATAATGCGCGCTCCTCAGGGGCGCGACATTCTAAGCGACCCATGCCGGGATGGCGGAATCGGTAGACGCAGCGGATTCAAAATCCGCCGCCGCAAGGTGTGTGGGTTCGAGTCCCACTCCCGGCACCAGGCGGACTCTCGTCCGCGAGCAGCGACACCATAAAGGTTTCCCGCCGTCGGCCGTAAAGGGATCAACTCCTTCGAAGACGACACCCATGACCTTTGCTGTCACCCTGAAGGGCATCCGCTGCTACTGCGGAAAGCTCCCGACCGCCTACCGCTACATCGAAGAGACTTGGGGGTCTTGCGCGTCGGCCTGGGCGGTCGGCGTGAAGCTCGAGCCCGTCGCCGGCCGCTAGGCTGCCGGGTCTGGAGCCCGTCGCGGGGACGTGCGTCACGCCATGCTCTTCAACGCTTCCGCAAGTTCCCTGTCGACGCCGGCCTTCGGCGGCAGTTTCGCGCCCTGGGCGGCGCCGTCGTGCTGAATCCTTCTTTCGCCAACAGCCTGGATGAGCGGCATGGTGGACAGCCATGCCAGGAAGGCGTCCATGTCGTCGATGACGGCTTTCTTGTGTGCAGCCATTTCGTCCGGATGAAGTGAGGCGATGCCGGGTCAATGGACCGTCGACAGCCGGTAGGTCACCTGTTCCGACTCGACCATGTCCAGCACCTCGTTGATGAATTCGTCGTCGCCGGAGTCCGTCCACATGCCGTCGAGGTCGTCGGACAGCAGCGGCTCGAAGCTCATGTCCAGGTAGCGGCCCTCGCCGATCTGGATCACTTCGAATCCCTCGGATGTCTTTCGCAGTTCCCATTCCTCGGGGACTTCGAGTTCCAGTTTGATCGTGACGGAAAGCCTCTTCATGGCAGCACCCCTCGGAAACGAAACGGACAAAGCCTACCACCGCGTGCGGATCACGGCCCTGTTCGGAGCATAGCCTGCAGCGCGGTGAACGGGAGGGCGGGTTCAGTTCGCCTGGCCGGCATGGGTGATCATCGACTTCCCATGCAGCGGGCCGTGCCGGCCAGCGGTGGCGGTCGTTGCGGCAGGGGCGGGAGCGACGAGCGTTTCGCGTTCCTGCACTACGTCCGGTTCAGCGGGGGCGGGAGCGGGAGCCGGCGCGGCTGCGGGCCGCGGTGGCGCGGCGCGCAAGGCGACCGGGCGGAGCGGCGGCGCGGCATACTTGCCGGCGGCAAGGCGTGGCGCGGAGGAGAACTGCGCTTCGAGCTGCGCCTCGCGGTCGCGGCGGTCGCGCAACAGGACGAACGAGGCGACGATGTCGGACAGCAGCAGGGCTGCCATGAGTCCGAGCGTCAGGAGGATCAACTTCGGCTTCATCGGAGGGCGGGTTCCAGGCCTCGTCGAGTGGGGTGATCGCGCATCGCATCCTAGTGGTCGCAGCGCGCAGGTCAATCCGGCGAAGGACATAGGCGTCTTGCCGAAAGGCATAGGCGCATCGCGGGGAATCGAGACGCCGTCGGATTTCCGGCCAATCGACATGGCCTGCTGCCGCCCGAGTACCGAGGCAGGCGGACCGAATACCAGCCGGCCGCCCCTGCGCGGCCGGCGCGGTATGATTACGCTCTTCGCCAACGCCGGAAGACGCATGACCGCCACCGCTGAAAAACTCGTCGAGATCGAGGACCTGCATTTCGCCTATGGGCCGAACCAGGTGCTCAAGGGCATCGACCTCACCGTCCACAAGGGCCAGATCGTCGGCATCCTGGGCGTCAGCGGCGCGGGCAAGAGCACGGTCCTGCGGCTCATCGGCGGGCAGTTGCGGCCGCAGCGCGGGCATGTGCGCTTCAACGGCCAGATCGTGCACGAGCTCGACTCCGACGCGCTCTATGAAATGCGCCGCTGCATGGGCATGATGTTCCAGGCGGGCGGCCTGTTCACCGATCTCTCGGTGTTCGACAACGTGGCGTTCCCGATGCGGGAAAAGACCGATCTGCCCGAGGAACTGATCTACGATCTGGTGCTGATGAAGCTGCAGTCCGTCGGCCTGCGTGGCTCCACCGAACTGATGCCGAGCGAACTGTCGGGCGGCATGGCGCGGCGCGTGGCGCTGGCGCGCGCGATCGCGCTCGACCCGATGCTCATCATGTACGACGAGCCTTTCGCCGGCCTCGACCCGATTTCCCTCAATGTCATCGCCCATCTGATCCGCAAGCTCAACGACGCCGTCGGCGCGGCCTCGATCGTCGTCACCTACGACGTCTCCGAGACGCTCAAGGTGGTCGACTACGCCTACTTCATCCACCACGGCGTGGTGGTGGCGGCCGGCACGCCCGATGAGCTCGAGCACTCCTCCGATCCTTCGGTCCGGCAGTTCATCCATGCCCAGCCGGACGGCCCGGTGGCCTTCCACGTTCCCGGCGCCGCCTACGAAGCCGACCTCGGCCTCGCCGCCTGAGGGCCGCGAGCCCGCGCACGGCGAGCCGCGCGCGGGCGCGGATGTCGTCAGTTGTTGTTGTTCATGATGGCGTCCTCCGTATGGTTGATCCCCTTGCAGGCTAGCGCTGCCTTTCGACGGCGCCGTTGAGCGCCCCTGGACTCCCCGGACTACCCTCGAACCGGCCGCTTCGCGCCGCGAAACTCCTGCGTGCTTCCTATTCGCCATGAAGCCGAATATCATGGCCCCGCTTTCCGTAGGGGTATCGCGAAAAGCATATAAAACTACATATGAAATCGTTCGAGGGAGAACAGCATGGCAGAACAGAAGCAGGGCAACCCGGCGGTCGTCGGGCTTGCCGGATTCGGCTTGACCACGATGGTCTTGCAGTTCCACAATGTGGGCTGGATGGGCATCGGACCGGTGATCTGGCTGGGACTCATCTTCGGCGGGCTGGCGCAGATGATCGCCGGCCTGCAGGAAAAGGGCACCGGCAACAATTTCGGCTACTGCGCCTTCACGGCCTACGGCGCCTTCTGGATTTCGCTGGCGCTGCTGCTGATCGGCAACCAGTTCAACATCTACGTCTCCAGCAAGACCGACGTGGGCTGGTTCCTGGTGGCCTGGACACTGTTCACCGCCATCCTCTGGGTCGGCTCCATGCGCATCAGCACGGCGCTTGCCACGGTCTTTACGCTGCTGCTGATCGGCTTCGTGCTGCTCGACCTCGCGCACTTCGGCTATCCCGAACTCACCGTCGTGGCCGGCTACGAGCTGATGGTCACGGCGTTGGGCGCCTGGTACATCATGGCCCACCTGATCTTCGCGGACGTCTTCGGCCGCGACGTGCTCCCGGTCGGCAAGGCCTGGATCTGAGCGGACAAGGAGAACTCACATGAAGAACATCCTCAAGCAAGCCGTCATTTTCGCCGCCGCCCTGTGCGGCATCTCCGCCGCCTTCGCGCAGGAATCGGCCACGCCGGAAGAAGCGATCACCAAGGTCTGGGCCGCGGCCAAGTTCCTGCAGGACAAGGGCCCGGCGGGCTTCGCCACGCTCAACAGCAAGGACGGCCCGTTCGCCTGGAAGGACAGCTACGTGTTCGCCTTCGACTGCCGCCTCGACCGCATGGTCGCGCATCCGATGCGCCCGGACCTCGTCGGCCAGCCGATCATGCAGATCACCGACAACAACGGCAGGTTCATCTTCAAGGAGATGTGCAAGGCCGCCCAGGAGAAGCGCGGCGGCTGGGTCGAGTACGTGTGGACCAAGCCGGGCGCCGGCAAGGTGTCGCGCAAGCTGACCTACGTGGCGACTGCGCAGATGGCCTTCTCGACCGGCATCCAGCTCGGCGCCGGCGTCTATGACGAGAAGCTCACGGTGGCCGGCCTCAATCAGCTGGTCGGCTCGATGGCCGATCCGTCCAAGCGCTCGGCGCCCTGATCCTCCTTGGCGGCGACCGCCTGCGTCAGGCGGTCGCGCACGAACTTGATGTGCTGACGCAGGAGGTAGGTCTCGTCCGCGAATGAGCCGGGAATCTTCCCGGCGATCGTGGTCTTCTCGATGTCGTCCAGCCGCGCCAGCAAGGCGCTGCGCTCGGCCGCCGTCACGGGGTTGAGCGCAGCGCGCTCCAGCGCCATCAGTTCGCCGTAGCGCTTGTAGATGCGCTGCCGGATGCGCCAGCCGTACAGCGTCGGCACCATGCGCAGTCCGGGGATCAGCACGATGAGGATCGGCACCAGCACGACGATGATGCGGTCCGTCAGGCTCGCCAGCCAGAACGGCAGGTAGCGGTAGGCGAAGCTCTTGCCCGACTTGTAGTAGCGCGCGGCCTCGGGGCTGATCGGAAACTCATGTTCCAGCGGCGCCGGGAACTCCCCGGCCTTCTGCAGCAGCGTCGAACGGCTGTGCACCTCGCGCGCCGCCTCGATGAGCAGGTCGGACAGGGCCGGGTGCAGGTCCTCGCGCGCCACCAGTTCGACAGTAGGGGCGAGCATCGGGATCGGGTGCGCCGGGAGGTTGGCGCCGAGGTCGAAGCCGCCGGCCGGAATCTCCAGCTTGGTCAGGAAGCGGAAGCGCCGCACGTAGCCGTCGGCCTGCGGGAACTCGAACATGCGCACGCCCTTGGTGTGCAGCATCGTCCGCAGATTGCCCTGCGCGGCCGAATCGCCGGCGAGGAAGATCGCGTCGGCCTTGTGCTTGAGCAGCGCCTCCATCGCGTCCTTGCCGCCGATCTCGAGCAGCTTCGTGCCGTCGTGCGGCCCGATTTCGTTGGCCTTCAGCATCGCGTGCGCCAGCGCGTAGCCGCCGCTGCCGTCGGGACCGATGGCGATGCGCTTGCCCTTGAGCTCCGACAGCCGCTGCATCGGATGCCGGCCGCGGTAGAAGATGGCCACCGGCGCGTAGGAGACGCTGCCGAGCGAGGCGACGCCGCTGATCTCCTTGCCGGTCGCGACGCCGCCCTGGACGAAGGCCACGTCCACCTTGCCTTCGGGCTCCATCAGCCGCATCAGATTGTCCATCGAGCCTTCGGACGGCAGGATCTCGAGCTTGACGCCGTTGCGCTCGAGGATCTTCTTGTACTTCTCGGCGTTGTTGCGGAAGGCGCTGCCGTCCGGCCCGGTGCTGATGACGATAGTGTCGGGCGGCGCCGGCTGCACGTAATGGATGGCCAGCGCGATGGCGGCGGCGCTGGCCAGCAGCACGGGGCCCAGCGTGGCGGCGAGGTCGCGCCAGGAAATGCGGGGAATCTTCGGCAGGCGCAATGCGCGCAGCCGGTTGCGGCCGTTCTCGGCGTTCGCCATGGCGTGACTCCTAGAAGTCGACTTCGCGCAGCCTGTTCAGGTCGGGAATCTTGATCTGCCGCCCGTGCACCTCGATGAGGCCGGCGTCGCCGAGGTCGCGGAAGATGCGCGAGAGGGTTTCGGGCGTGAGATTGAGCAGCGAGGCGATCAGCTGCTTGGACGTCGGCAGCTCCACTTCCGCCGAACCGGCGCCCTCGGGCGGGCATTGCTGCAGCAGGTAGCCGATCAGCCGCTGGGTGCTGGAACGCAGCGAATAAGATTCCACGTCGTGGACGAGGGCATGCAGCCGCGTCGACAGGCCGGCCAGCATGGCCAGCGCGAAGGAGGTGTCGCGTTCGATCAGCTCGATGACCGGCTTGCGGGGAATGTGGATGACCATGGCCTCGCTGACCGCTTCGGCCAGCACCGGGTAGGGGCGGTCCATGAACATGACCGCCTCGCCGAAGCTTTGCCGGGGGCCGAGCACCTGGACGACCTTTTCGTTGCCCTGCGAGGAGGGGAAGGCCAGTTTGATCTGGCCCCAGATGATGACGAAGAAGCCGCGGCAGGCATCGCCCTTGTGGAACAGCATCTCGCCCTTGGCGAGGCGCTTTTCGCGCGCCTCGGCCGCCACGTGCTGCAACTGCACGGGAGACACTTCGATGAACAGGGGAAGCCGCGAAATGATGCTAGCGATATCGATCTTGTCTGGCTTGGCTGTCGCCATATTTCCTCCTTGGCGGTGAAGTCTAACGTATTGCAGTGCAACTTGTTTTCATTCTTGACCCGGGTCAAGGAAAGGGGCTATGGCGGGCCAATACAGTGTCGGCACACTGCGCAAAGCAGGTAAACCAGCCAAAGGGGAACATATGAGCGGCACATTCACGACCTCGACGGCGCGGAACATCTTCTTCGGCGGAACGATATTTTTCGCCCTGGTGTTCCTGGCGCTGACGTACCAGAACGAGCAGATCATCCCGCAACGGGATCAGCACCAGCAACTCGTCGACAACCCGATGATCAAGGCCGGCAAGAAGCTCTGGGAAACGCGCCAGTGCATCGGTTGCCACACCCTGCTCGGCGAAGGTGCCTACTTCGCGCCCGAACTCGGCAACGTCTACAAGCGCCGCGGCCCCGACTTCATCAAGGCCTGGATCGCCTCGCAGCCGACGCACACGCCGGGACGCCGCCAGATGCCGCAGTTCGGCTTCACCGATCAGGAGCTCGACCAGCTGGTCGCCTTCTTCAAGTACGTGTCGGAAATCGACAGCGCCAAGTGGCCGCCCAACATCGAAGGCTGACCCCGGAGGATCATGACAATGCAATATAAATCCCAATCCGTCGCGAAGTTCTACTTCGTTGGCGCCATCGCGCTGTTCGTGGCGCAGATCCTGTTCGGCCTCATCATGGGCCTGCAGTACGTCGTGGGCGACTTCCTGTTCCCGGCGATTCCCTTCAACGTGGCGCGCATGGTCCACACCAACGCGCTGATCGTCTGGCTGCTCATGGGCTTCATGGGCTCGGCCTACTACCTGGTGCCTGAGGAATCCGAAACGGAGCTCTTCAGTCCCAAGCTCGCGCTGGCGTTGTTCTGGATCTTCCTCGTCGCCGCGGGCCTGACGGTGGTCGGCTACCTGCTGGTCCCGTACGCCGCGCTGGCCAAGATGACCGGCAACGACCTGCTGCCGACGATGGGACGCGAGTTCCTCGAGCAGCCGCTGCCGACCAAGCTCGGCATCGTGGTGGTCGCGCTGGGCTTCCTGTTCAACATCACGATGACGGTGCTCAAGGGCCGCAAGACGGCGATCACGCTGGTCCTGCTGCTCGGCCTGTGGGGTCTGGCGGTGTTCTTCCTGTTCTCCTTCTACAACCCCGATAACGTCGTCCGCGACAAGTTCTTCTGGTGGTGGACCGTGCATCTGTGGGTCGAAGGGGTCTGGGAACTCATCCTCGGCGCCATCCTGGCCTTCGTGCTGATCAAGGTGACCGGCGTCGACCGCGAAGTCATCGAGAAGTGGCTGTACGTCATCATCACCCTGACGCTGATTACCGGCATCGTCGGTACCGGCCACCACTACTACTGGATCGGTACCGCCGAGTACTGGCAGTGGTGGGGTTCCGTGTTCTCCGCCCTCGAGCCGATCCCGTTCTTCGCCATGACGCTGTTCGCCTTCAACATGGTGAACCGCCGCCGCCGCGAGCACCCGAACAAGGCTGCCACGCTGTGGGCACTGGGCACCGGCGTGATGTCCTTCCTCGGCGCAGGCGTGTGGGGCTTCCTGCACACCCTGGCTCCGGTGAACTTCTACACGCACGGCACGCAGATCACCGCGGCGCACGGCCACATGGCGTTCTACGGTGCCTACGTGATGGTGGTGATTACCATGATCTCCTATGCCATGCCGCTGATGCGCGGCCGGGCCGCCAACAGCAACAAGGCGCAGGTCATGGAGATGTGGAGCTTCTGGCTGATGACCATCGCGATCGTGTTCATCACGCTGTTCCTGACCGCCGCGGGCATCCTGCAGGTCTGGCTGCAGCGCGTGTCGGCCACCCCGATGTCCTTCATGGACACGCAAGCCCAGCTCTCGCTGTTCTACTGGCTGCGCGAGGGTACCGGCGTGGTGTTCCTGATCGGTCTGCTGGTTTATATTGCGAGCTTCTTCGCCAAGGGTGAAACGGCCAAGGCATGACGCTTCCGCAAGCAGCAGTGCAGGACCCGGCCGCGAGGCCGGGTCTTGAGAGAAACCCGGCCCTCCAGCCGGGTTTTTCTTCTGGGGCCTCCCCAATGGCCCGCCTCGTGCGCGGCGCCGCCGCCGGCGTGCTGGCGGCCACCGTCGTGGCCCTGTCCCTTTGGTCCTTGCGTGCGGCGGCCGAGCCGCGCGAGGCCGGCTTCTTCGGCGAGACGCTGGTGGGCCTCGATGGCGCCCCGGCGCCGCTCGCCGCGCTGCGCGGCAAGCCGCTGGTCGTGAACTTCTGGGCGCGCTGGTGCGCGCCGTGCCGCGTCGAGATGCCTCAGCTTTCCGCCTACGCCGCACGCTACAAGCGGCGCGGTGTCGAACTGCTGGGTGTCGCCGTCGAGGACAAGCCCGAAGTCGTGCAGGCCTTCGTGCGGGCTTACGGTGTCGACTACCCGGTGGTGGTCGCCGGACCGCGCGGCGTGCCGTTGCTGCAGCTCTTTGGCGACACGACGGCGGGGCTGCCCTACACGGTCGTGTTCGACCGGCGCGGCAACGTGGTATTCCGCAAGCTGGGCGCGCTCGGCGCCGCGGAGATGGAAACCGCCTTCAGCGCCGCGCTGGCGGATTGATGGAGCATCGAACGATGAGAAAGCTGATCCTGGCGGCCGCGCTGGCCGTCCTGGCCGCCACGGCGGCGGGGGCCGAAGAGAAGGGCCCGCTGGTCGAAATCTACATGCCCAAGCTTTGCCTCGCCTGCATCGACTGGGGCGAGCACCTGATCAACAACGGCTTCCAGGTGAAGTACCTCGAGACGGCGGACATGGAAGCCGTCAAGCGCCGCTTCAAGGTGCCGCGCGAGGTCGAATCCAACCTCACGGCGCGCGTCGGCGGCTACTTCGTCGAGGGCCACGTGCCGGCGCAGGACATCCGCGACCTGCTGGCCGAAAAACCGAAGGCCCGCGGGCTTGCCGTTCCCGGCCTGCCGCTCGGCGCGCCCGGACTCGAGGGCGAAAGCAGCAATTCCCTGAACTGCCAGACCGGTTGCACGGTGCTCGATCCGAACGCCAAGCACGAGCCGCGTCGCCAGATGTACGAGACGCTGCTGGTCACCCCGCAGGGCAAGACGCGCACCTACGCGCGCCACTGAGCCGCTACTCGCGGTAGGCGAGGAAGTCGGCGAACTGCGCCTTCGCCCAGCGCAAATCCTCGTCGCGCGGGTTGGGGTCGTGCTCCTGCCGGCTGTTCTGCACCACCAGGCCATCGCCGCGCAGGCGGTAGCCGGCCTCGAAACGCGTGGTTTCCGGCGGCTCGAAGCTGGTATGCACGTGGCAGAGGCTTTCCGGCAACAGCGCGGGGGGCGCCTTTCCCTGGGCCCGCGCGGCGATCTCGGCCGCCGCGATGCGGCCGAGCGCGGCGGCCATGTGGCCGCTCTTCGGATAGCTGCCGAACAACGGCGATACCGGGCCGGCGAGGTCGCCGACGAGAAAGATCCGCTCGTCGTCGCGCGCATG
>JBLNBJ010000009.1:0-2782 GCA_050259835.1 Ignavibacteria bacterium
CGTGTTCAATTGGGAGTCAGAAAAGCACGCGCCTGAGCAGAAGGTTGTGCGCGGAACGTTCAGCTGGACAGGTGGCACCGGGAAATACGCCGGGATCCGCGGTGTAAGCGCCGGAGCAAAAATCCCTCACTAGAAGCGACCGAATGGGTCGGTTGCGCCGGAGTAAAAATCCGGCAGTTGGAAAGCCTTTGCCTGATTCGGGCGAGGGCGAGGGATGAAAGACGTGGACCTGTATGCGAAGGTGCGACATGCGGTTCGAATTGAGGGTCTGAGCGAGCGTGCTGCGGCCCGTCGGTTCGGGATTGATGCGCGGACCGTGAACAAGATGATGAAGTTCTCGGTGCCGCCTGGCTACCGGCGGTCGAAGCCGCCAGTGAAGCCGAAGCTCGGGCCATTCATCGCGATTATCGATGCGATCCTGGCCGAGGACAAAGACTGGCCGAAGAAGCAGCAGCACACATCGAAGCGGATTTTTGAGCGGCTTCGGGACGAGCACGGGTATTCGGGCGGGATCACGATCGTGAAGGACTACGTGGCGCTGTGCCGGCAGCGATCGCAGGAGATGTTCGTGCCGCTGGAGCATCCTCCTGGTCACGCCCAGGTGGATTTTGGTGAAGCGATCGGGATCATCGGCGGGGAGGAACGCAAGATCCACTTCTTTGCGATGGATCTTCCGCACTCAGACGCGTGTTTTGTGGCGGCGTATCCGGCGGAGACGACGGAAGCCTTCTGCGACGGGCACGTTCGCGCCTTTTGCTTTTTTGGCGGGGTGCCGCGGTCGATCCTGTACGACAACAGCAAGATCGCGGTAGCCCGTATTCTGGGTGCTGGCGAGCGGCAGCGCACGCGCGTGTTCAGCGAGTTGCAGTCGCACTATCTGTTCGAGGACCGGTTCGGTCGGCCTGGCAAGGGCAACGACAAGGGCAAGGTCGAAGGCCTTGTCGGCTACGCCCGGCGCAACTTTCTGGTGCCGATCCCGGTGTTCGAAAGCTTCGACGCCCTCAATGTCCATCTTCTGGGCTGTTGCCGAAAGCGCATGGGCGACCGGCTGCGTGGCCACGACGGGACCATCGGCGAGCGGCTTGCGCGTGATCTGGCAACCTTCACCAAGCCACTGCCGCCGCCTTACGACGCCTGCGAGAAGCTCATAACAACCGTCTCGTCGCTGTCGCTGGTGCGCTATCGCCGCAACGACTACTCGGTGCCGACGAGCTTCGGTCACCGTGACGTCGTTGTGCGCGGTTACGTGCATGAGGTGGTGATCTCCTGCGGCGCCGAGGTGATCGCACGGCATCCGCGCTCCTACGAGCGCGAGGACTTCGTGTTCGATCCGCTCCACTACCTTGCTCTGATCGAGCAGAAGATCAACGCGCTCGACCAGGCCGCGCCATTGGCAGGATGGCAACTGCCGGAGCAGTTCGCGACCTTGCGCCGCCTGCTGGAGGTGCGCATGGGCAAGCAGGGCAAGCGCGAGTATGTGCAGGTCCTGCGCTTGCTGGAGCCGTTCAAGATCGAAGACGTGACGGCCGCCGTGCGCGACGCTATTGCGCGCGGTGCCATCGGCTTCGATGCCGTCAAGCATCTCCTGTTGTGCCAGATCGAGCGCCGGCCGCCACGGCTCGACATGACGATCTATCCCTACCTGCCGAGAGCCACCGTCGCGACCACGAAGGCCAAGGCCTACCTGGACCTGTGCAGGGGAGAAGCGGCATGACCGATACCCCGCAAGTTCTCCTGGCGCATCACCTCAAGGCGCTGAAGCTGCCGACGTTCCTGCGCGAGTATGACAAGGTCGCGCGCCAATGCGCCGCCGAGGGGACCGACTTCCCCCGCTTTCTGTTGCGGCTGGCCGAGCTGGAGTTGCTCGACCGCGAGCGGCGCATGGTCGAGCGCCGCATCAAGGCCGCCAAGTTCCCGACCGTGAAGAGCCTCGACAGCTTCGACTTCGCGGCCCTGCCATCCTTGAACAAGGCGCTGGTGATGGAGCTCGCACGCTCAGAATATGTCGAGCGGCGAGAGAACATCATCGCGGTCGGCAACTCCGGAACCGGCAAGAGCCACATCGCACTGGGGCTCGGCTTGGCAGCGTGCCAGAAGGGCCTGTCGGTCGGCTTCACGACCGCCGCCGCCCTCGTACACGAGCTGATCGAGGCCCGCGACGAGAAACGGCTCCTGCGTCTGCAGCGCCAGCTCGCCAGTCACAAGCTGCTCATCGTCGACGAACTCGGCTATGTGCCATTGTCGCAGACCGGCGCCGAGCTGCTGTTCGAGGTCTTCAGCCAGCGATACGAACGGGGCGCCACCATCGTGACCAGCAACCTGCCGTTCGACGAATGGACCAGCGTGTTTGGCTCCGAGCGGCTGACCGGTGCCTTGCTCGATCGCCTGACCCATCACGTCCACATTCTCGAAATGAACGGCGAAAGCTATCGCCTCGCGCAGAGCAAGCGTCGGTCCAGACGCTCGCAACAAGATACCGGCGTCAACCAGATGGCCGCAAACTGAACAAGCAAAGCCAAAATCGCACCGCGCATCGCAGCACGATCAACTATCGCTCGGTGCGCGCCCTCGCCGTCAAGTCCCGCGCCTCCGGCGCGCCCTTATAGGGCTTCGGGACTCGGCGCGCCCAGGCAAATCCGTCATCCGTGCCGCTAACCACAAAACACGATCTGCCAGCCACCGTGATGCATTTTTACCCGGCCCGCTGACGTAATTTTGCTCCGGCGTTGACAGCCGGCGCTTGCCGGCCTCCAGGAACTCCTTCGACCAAGAATAATACATG
>JBLNBJ010000010.1:0-5747 GCA_050259835.1 Ignavibacteria bacterium
GCACTTTCTCGAAGCGCCAGATGTCGGGGAAACGCATGCAGCGGTAGAGCTCGACGCTGCGGTTCTGGCCGCTCTCCGGCACCATGAAGAGATCGCCGCGGTGCTCGATGAGGAAGGGATAGGACAAGTGGTAGTCGCGTTCGAGCACCTTCACGGGCGCGCTGTGGCGGCCGTCGTCGGAGACCTCCATGACGGCGATGTGGCCCTTGCCGGTGGCGAAGGGCACTTCCTCGAAAAACACGAAGTGGCGGCCGTCGCGTTCCAGCGCGAAGGGATCGGCCCAGATGCGGTCCTTGGGCGGAAGCAGGCGCTGGTAGCGCGAGAGGTCGCCGTCGCCGCCGGGCTGGCCGAAGCGGAAGGCGATGAACCACTGGTCGACGAAGGCCAGCTTCTGCAGCGCGCGGCCGGCGATGCGGGCGCCGACGCTGACGAAGCCGCGCAGGATCTCGCCGGCGGCCGGCGCCGGGTCGGCGGCGCGCGAGGCGGCGGCGAACAGCGGGGTGCCGCGGGTATGGAAGCGCAGGTCGCCCAGGCGATGCAGCAGGCGCAATTCGCGTTCGGCGAACAGGGCCGTCTTGCGGAACAGGTTGGCGCGGTTCTGCGCCACGGAGAACGGATAGGTGCGCGAGCGCGACTGGTAGAGCAGGCGGTCGGGGCGGCCGCGCAGCGAGACGCGCAGCCCCGATTCCGTGATCGGTTCGCCGTCGGCCACCTCGCGCCAGCCGGCGAGATCGTCGCGCGTGTCGTGGTTGGGACCGAAGCAGTAGCGCCAGACGCCGTAGCGGGGGATGTCCTCGAGCTCGGCGTCGTCGACATCGCCGAGCGCGAAGGCCACGTCGAGCGGCAGGTCGGCCAGGCCCGAGCGGCGCCAGGCCGCGGCCAGCTCGCCGGGCGCATGGCGGCATTTCTCGTGGCGCGCGAGCGGGATCGCAGCGCGCAGCGGCACCAGTTCGCAGGGATCGGCCGACGGACCGAACAGCGCCCGGTCGAGCCGGGCGCAGGCCCGCCATAGCAAGGGCTTGGGCGGACGGCCATCGCGCCGCGCGGCGACCAGCACCACGTCGGCGAAGTCGGAGCGCGCCAGCCTTGCGAAGCCCTCGACCAGCCAGCGCGGCTGCATCGGCGCGTCTGCGAACAGGGCGATGCGCAGGCGCGGCTGGCGACGCCGCATGCGCCAGCGCGAACGCGAAGCGCGGCCCGGCGCTACAGCCGCCATACGGAAACGCCGTCCTGGCAGAACGGCTGCGGGTCGAGCGCCGACTTGACGTCGATGAGGCAGCCGCGCCGCACGATCTTGCGCAGGAAGTCGCCGGGCGGGCGCGCCAGGAACTCGCGATGCGGCACGGCGAGGATCAGGCCGTCGGCTGCCGGCAGCTGCTCCCACGAATGCAGGCGGATGCCGTATTCGCGCAGCGCCGCGTCGGCGCTGGCGTGCGGGTCGTGCACCAGCACCTCGACGCCGAACTCGCCCAGTTCGCGCACGATGTCGACGACTTTCGAGTTGCGGATGTCGGCGCAGTTCTCCTTGAAGGTGAGCCCGAGCACGATGGCGCGCGAGCCCTTGATGCTGCGGCCGGCGTGGATCATCTGCTGCACCGCCTTGCGGGCGATGAACGAGCCCATGCCGTCGTTGATGCGGCGCCCGGCCAGGATCACCTCGGGGTGGTAGCCGGTGAGCTCGGCCTTGTGCGTCAGGTAGTAGGGGTCGACGCCGATGCAGTGGCCGCCGACGAGGCCCGGGGTGTACGGCTGGAAGTTCCACTTGGTGCCGGCGGCGCGCAGCACCTCCATGGTGTCGATGCCGAGACGGTCGAAGATGATGGCGAGCTCGTTGACCAGCGCGATGTTGAGGTCGCGCTGGGTGTTCTCGATCACCTTGGCGGCCTCGGCGACGCGGATCGAAGGCGCGCGGTAGACGCCGGCCGTGACCACCGAGGCGTAGAGCTCGGCCACCTTCTCGAGCGTCTCGGCATCGTCGCCGGAGACGACCTTCACGATGCGCGTGAACGTGTGCTGCCGGTCGCCGGGGTTGATGCGCTCGGGCGAATAGGCGACGTGGAAGTCGCTGAGCCAGCGCATGCCGGAGCAGCGCTCGAGGATGGGCACGCAGATCTCCTCCGTCGCGCCGGGATAGACGGTCGACTCGTAGATCACCGTCGCGCCGGGCTTGAGGTTGCGCCCGACCGTTTCGGTGGCGGCGACGAGCGGCGAGAAGTCCGGCTGGTGCGCCGCGTCCACCGGCGTCGGCACGGCGACGACGACGAAGTCGGCGCGGCGCAGCAGCTCGGGATCGGCCGTGAGCGTCAGTTGCTCGGCGGCGGCGAGCTCGGCCGGCGACACTTCGCCGTTGTGGTCCACACCGTGCAGCAGGCTGTCCACCTTGGCGGCCGCGACGTCGTAGCCGATGGTGGGGCGCTGGCGGCCGAAGGCGATGGCCACCGGCAGGCCGACGTAGCCCAGGCCCACCACGGCCGCAGTGCCGACGGCGGGGCGCGCTGCGCCCTCGTCGAGCACCGCCTGGCCGCCCGCTTCCGGGTCGTAGATCATGGCTGCACCTCCGTCGCGGCGCGCTGCGGCCCGTGGCCGGCGCCGCGGGGCGCAGCACCGGCTGGCGCGGCAAGCGCCTCGACGTAGGCGTCGACGGTCCACTTCATGCCTTCGCGCACGTCCCAGTCGGGCGCATAGCCGAGCAGACGGCGCGCCTTGCCGATGTCGGCGTGCGAGATGCGCATGTCGCCGGCGCGGAAGTCGCGATGCTCGGGGCGGCGCGCCATGACGGCCGGGTCGTGGGCGGCGAGCAGCAGCCGGATCATCTGGAACAGTTCGGCCAGCGTTGTCTGCGCGCCGCAGGCGACGTTGTAGACCTGGTCGATGGCCGCCTCGTCTTCGGTGGTGGCGGCGAGCAGGTTGGCCTGAACGACGTTGTCGACATAGCAGAAGTCGCGCGAGGTGCTGCCGTCGCCGTTGATCCAGGCCTCGCCGCCGTTCAGCAGCGCGGCGGTCCATTTCGGGATCACGGCGGCATAGGCGCCTTCGGGGTCCTGGCGCGGGCCGAACACGTTGAAGTAGCGCAGGCCGATGGAATGGATGCCGAAGCAGCGCGCGAACACGTCGGCGTAGAGCTCATTGACGTATTTGGTCAGCGCGTAGGGCGAGAGCGGGCGGCCGATGGTCTCCTCGACCATCGGGATGCGCTTGCCGTCGCCGTAGGTGGAGCTCGACGCGGCATAGACGAAGCGCTTCACCTTGGCGTCGCGCGCGGCGGTCAGCATGTTCACGAAGCCGTCGATGTTGGTGGCGTTGGTGGCGAGCGGGTCGTCCATCGAGCGCGGCACGCTGCCGATGGCCGCCTCGTGCAGCACGACGTCCACGCCGCGGCAGGCCAGCGTGCAGGCGTCGAAGTCGCGGATGTCGGCCTCGATCATGCGGAAGCGGGCGGCGCGCGCCGGGCCGGCCGCGTCGAGCACCTCGGCGACGTTCTCGCGCTTGCCCGAGGAGAAGTTGTCGAAGCCGATCACCGTCTGGTCGAGCTTGAGCAGCGTCTCGACCAGATGCGAGCCGATGAAGCCGGCGGCGCCGGTGACGAGCCACGTGCGGTGGCCATTGCGGACGGTTTCGAAGATGGGATGCCTGGTCATGTCGATTGACTCCTTGTTTCGATTTCGTTGTCGATGGCCGGCCAGGCCGGTTCTGGTTGCGGCTGCGGCGAGCTCGGTGCAGGACCGGCGCAAAGCTCGCCGAGCAGTCGTTCGTAGCGATCCACCATGGCCGCCTCGGAAAAGCGGGCTTCGGCGGCGCGCCGCGCGTTGGCGCCCATCGGCCGCGCCCGCGCCGGGTCGGCCAGGCGCACCAGGCAGCTTTGCAGCGCCTCGGTGTCGCCGACCGGGAACAGGTAGCCGTCGTGGCCGTCGGTGATCATTTCGCGCGCGCCGCCGACGTCGGAATGCACGACCGGCTTGCCCATCGCCATCGCCTCCACGGCGGCCAGCGAGAAGGCTTCGGTCACGCTGCACAGCGCGACGGCGTCGCAGGCGGCGACATAGGGGCGCACGTCTTCCTGGAAGCCGGTGACGGTGACGAAGGGAGCCACGCCGCGGCCGCGCGCGTGGGCGTCGATCTCGGCGCGCAGCGGGCCGTCGCCGATCAGCAGCGCGCGCGCCGGCAGGCCCTGGCGCCGCAGCGCCGCGACGGCGTCGATCAGCTGCGCGTGGTTCTTCTCGGGGCGCATCACGGCGACCATGCCGACGACGAAGTCGCCGTCGGCGATGCCATGGCGGCGGCGCGTCTCCACTCCGGCCGCGGCGAAGCCGCGCGGGGCGAAGGCGTCGGCATCCACGCCGTTGTGCACCACCTCGATGCGCCGTGCCCAGACGCCGCGGCGGCGCCAGTAGCGGCACTGGTTCGCGCTGACGAAGACCAGGCAGTCGACGGCCGGGAACAGGCAGCGGCCCAGCGCCATCTTGACGTGCTCGCGCAGGCCCTGGAGCTTGGTCGAGTGGAAGGTGGCGAGCAGCGGCAGCGACAGGCCGGCGAGCCAGCGCGCCAGCGAGGCGTACATCATGGCGTAGTCGTTCGCGGCGACGATGGCGTCGGGCTGCAGGGCGGTGAGATGCGCGGCGAAATCGGCCAGCGCGCTGCGGTCGAAGAAGCGCTGCGCCTGCAGGCAGCTGACGGTTCCGGCGCCGGGGCGCAGCCGCTCGAGCTGGCTCGGGTCGTTCTTCACGTAGACGGCGTGGCAATCGTGGCCGCGCTCGACCAGGCGGTTCATCACGGTGATCGAGTGCCTTTCGGCGCCGCCGTGGACGAGGGATCCGGTGACGAAGACGAGTCGCATGCGGCCTTCCGTTCAGAAGTTGGCGCGCGCCCGGCGCGTGACGAGTTCGTCGAGCACGCGGCGGTAGCGCGACAGCACCTCCGGGACCGCATGGTGGGCGGCGAAGTGCTCGCGGCAGCGGGCGGCCGCGTGGGCGCGCTCGATGTCGTCGGCGAACAGCCGCTCGATGGCGGCCGCGGCTTCGGCGGCGTCCTTGACGATCGGATAGACCGGGCGGCCGTCGAGGCGCGCGCCGATGTCGAGGAAGGCGACGGTCGGCACGCCGCGCGCCCAGGCCTGCAGGAACACGTTGGGCATGCCCTCGAGGTCGGAGGTGCTGAGGAAGACGCGCGCGCGGTCGAACCACGGCTCGGTGCGCGCCAGCGGCAGGAAGCCCTGCATCTCGACGTTGGGCAGGTGCGCGGCGGCGCCGGCGATGGCGCGGTAATAGGCCTCGCCGCCCGGATCGTTGCGCGCGGCGCCGCCGACGACGACGAAGCGCCGGTGCGGCAGGCGGCGCGCGATCTCGAGCAGCAGGTCGGGGCGCTTGTCGGGACGCAAGGTGGCCACCCACAGCACGCAGTCGCCGGCGGTCGGGTGGGCATCGGCCGGCAGTTCGTAGGCGCTATGGATCAGCGTCGAGCGGCGGTGGTAGTTCTCGCGGCAGTCGCGCTGCTGCATCTCGTTCTGCACGATCACCGCGTCGACCCTGGCCAGGCCGCGCTCGAACAGCCAGCGGTCGCGGGCGAAGCGCAGCGACTGGCGGCCGGGCAGGAAATCGCTGTCGGAGGCGGCCGCGTAGATCGAGCGCTTGCCGTGGCGGCGGCAGAAGGCGGCGACGAAGGCGGTGAGCGGCGCCGGCGAGCGCTGGTAGTAGACGTCGGCATCGACGGCGGCCATGGCGCGCCACATCGACGTCATGCGCGGATGCAGG
>JBLNBJ010000011.1:0-7974 GCA_050259835.1 Ignavibacteria bacterium
GAGGAGGGATTGTTTCATGGGGTTCTACCTTTATCGATAAAGTTGAAAGTTTGACCGGGGGCGACCCGGTCAGCCGACGATTTTAGCACTGCTGCAGCGCTTCGATCCAGACGGAATTCCCAAATGAGATCGGCTGCCGCTCAGCCGAGCGCGACGAAACCGCAGCGATACCATTCATGCAGCAGCGCGAAGCCCGCATCGCTTGCGCGCGCGGGCGCCGGGAGCCGCCTGTCGTCGGCCAGACGGCGGAATGCGGCCCGGTCTGCGGCCGGCACGGTGGCGCTCTCGCCGTTGATGAAGAAGGCATTGCCGCAAAACAGCAACTGGGTGCGTGCGTCCAGCCGCACGCCGCGCTTCGCGGCGGACGCGGCGAAGCGCGCGGCCGGGAGAGGACGCGCCGGGCGTTCGAAGTACACCTGCGCCTTCGGCTCTGTCAGCATGCGGCCGAGGAATTCCTTCACCGCCCCGTCGTCCCACTTGATGCGGCTCAGGATGCGGCCGACCTGGTCCACGGTTTCGGCGGAGATTTCGGCGGGATGGCGCTGCAGCCGCAGCCCCGGGTCGGCATAGCGTCCCGCCAGTTCCACGCGCTCGGCGAGGAACATCAGGAACTGTTCGCCCAGTTCCTGCGCCGGCGCCGCGCGGAAGCCGACCGAGTAGGTCATGCACTCGCCGATCGCGATGCCGTCGTGCGCCCATTCGGGCGGCAGGTAAAGCAGGTCGCCGGGCTCGCAGATCCAGTCGTGCTTGGGGCGGAAGTCCTGCAGGATGCGCAGCGGCAGGCCTTCCACCAGGCGCTGGTCCTTCTGGTTGCCGATGCGCCAGCGGCGCCGCCCCATGCCCTGCAGCAGGAAGACGTCGTAGCTGTCGAAGTGCGGGCCGACGCCGCCGCCGTCCGTGGCATAGCTGACCATCAGGTCGTCGAGCCGCGCGTAGGGAATGAAACTGAACTCGCGCATCAGGCGGTCGGCTTCGGGCAGCAGCAGGTTGAGCCCCTGCACCAGGGTCGTCCATGGCTTCTTGGCACGGCGGAAGCGCTCGCGCGTGAAGGGGCCGTGCTCGATGGTCCAGCGGCCGCCGGCCTGGGAGACGAAGCGCGATTCGGCGTCCTCGTCGCACGAGAGGTCCAGGCACTCGTCGCGCGACAGCAGCCCCTTGAAGCCGGGAATCGCGTTGCGCACGAGCAGCGGCTTCTTCTGCCAATACTCCGAGAGGAACTGCTCGACCGGCATGCCGCCGAAGAGATTCTTGAGGAAGGGCGTAGTCATGGCCGGGGATTATAATCGCGCCCTTTTCCGTTCCCCCCGCCTCCCGCTCCCCCGCCTCATGCCCCAAGCACTGATCGAATCCCTGGACAACGAAGGCCGCGGCATCGCGCATGCCGAAGGCAAGGTGATCTTCGTCGAGGGGGCACTGCCGGGCGAAGTGGTCGAATACTCGAGCTATCGCCGCAAGCCGACCTACGAGCAGGCGCAGGCGGTGCGCATCCTGAAGCCTTCCAGCCAGCGCGTGCAGCCCGGCTGCCCGCATTTCGGCACCTGCGGCGGCTGCAGCATGCAGCATCTGGAACCCGCCGCACAGGCCGCGGCCAAGCAGCGCGTGCTGGAGGATGCGCTCTGGCACATCGGGCGCCTGAAGCCGGAGACGATGTTTCCGCCGATCGTCGGGCCGGCCTGGGCCTACCGTTACCGCGCGCGCCTCTCGGTGCGGCTGGTGGCGAAGAAGGGCGGCGTGCTGGTCGGCTTCCACGAGAAGCGCAGCAGCTACGTCGCCGTGATGGATTCCTGCGCGGTGCTGCCGCCGCACGTATCGGCCTTGCTGCCGCTGCTCCGGGAACTGGTCGGAAAGCTCTCGATTCCCGATCGCCTGCCGCAGATCGAGGTCGCCATCGGCGACGTGCAGACGGTGTTGGTGCTGCGTATCCTCGAGCCGCTGACCGAGCGCGATGAAGCGCTGCTGCGCGAGTTTGCCGACCAGCACGGCGTGGTGCTCTACCTGCAGACGGGCGGACCGGCCACGGCGGCGCTTTTCCACCCGGTCGCCGCCGAACCGCTCTACTACTCGCTGCCCGATTTCGGCGTCCGGCTGCAGTTCTCGCCTACCGAATTCACGCAGGTCAACCACGGCGTCAACCGCATGCTGGTGCGCCGCGCGATGGCGCTGCTGAAGCCGGGCCCTGGCGAGCGCATCGCCGACATGTTCTGCGGTCTGGGCAACTTCACGCTGCCGATCGCCCGCTCGGGCGCCGACGTGGTCGGCATCGAAGGCAGCCAGGCGCTCGTGGACCGCGCGCGTGGCAATGCCGAATTGAACGGGTTGGGCGAGCGCTGCTCGTTCGGTGTCGCAAACCTGTTCGAGGCGACGCCGGAAAGCCTTGCGGCGCTCGGCCGCTTCGACAAGATGCTGATCGACCCGCCGCGCGAAGGCGCAGCAGAACTGGTGAAGGCCCTCGGCGAGAACGCGCCGCCCCGCATCGTCTATGTCTCCTGCAATCCCGCCACGCTGGCGCGCGACGCGGCGATCATGCTCCATGAGAAGGGCTACGCGCTGCGCGGCGCCGGCATCGCGAGCATGTTTCCGCAGACCTCGCACGTCGAATCGGTCGCGCTGTTCGAACGCGGCTAGCGGCCCAAAGAAGAAAGGGCGGCCGAAGCCGCCCTTCCGGACCGGTACAGCGAGTTGCTCAGTCGCGATCGCCCGAGAACGCCATCAGCAGGTTCAGCAGGTTCACGAAGACGTTGTAGATGTCCAGGTAGACGCGCAGCGTCGCCGTGATGTAGTTCGTCTCGCCGCCGTGCACGATGCTATTGATGTCGTACAGGATGTAGGCGGAGAACAGCACGACCGCGATCGCCGAGATCGCCAGCGCCATCGCCGGAATCTGGAAGAAGATGTTGGCGAGCGAGGCCAGCAGCAGCAGGATCAGGCCGGCGAACAGGAACTTGCCGATGTTGCTGAAGTCCCGCTTGGTGGTCGAGGCGATGCCGGCCAGCGCGAAGAAGATGCCGCCGGTGCCTGCCGCCGCCATCGCGATCAGCGAGCCGCCGTTCGAGAAGCCCAGCGCGACGCGCAGGATGCCCGAAAGCATCAGGCCCATGAAGAAGGTGAAGCCGAGCAGGAGCACGACGCCCATCCCGGTGTCCTTGGTCCGCTCGATGCCCCACATGAAGCCGAAGGCGATGCCGAGGAACAGCAGGAAGGAGATCAGCGGACTGCCGGCGAACATCGAGAAGCCGGTCTGCACGCCGATCAGCGCGCCGGCCACCGTCGGCAGCATCGACAGGGCGAGCAGCGCATAGGTGTTGCGCAGCACGCGGTTCTGTTGCCGGGCAATCTCCTGCGAACTGGACGGATATTGACCGAATTGGATGTCTTGCATGGAAGGAATTCCTCCGTTACTGGAAAGATGCACCGAATAAGACTATAGAAAGCATGCCCAAGTTTCAAGCCGGATATGGGGCGGATTCCCCATATTTCAAGGGCCTTGCCGGCAGGGCGTTATAATCCGCGCGCCTTAAGGAAGCATTACGTCGTGTCGACCCTGCGACAGAGGCAGCAGTTCGGAGGTGTGGCAGAGTGGTCGATTGCACCGGTCTTGACAACGCGCCCGCAGGGCTCGTTGCGGCGAAGGCTAACGCAGCTTGCTGCGTTAAGCCGCGAAGCGGCGGCCGCAGCCAAAACCGGCAAGAAGGAAGCAGTTCGGAGGTGTGGCAGAGTGGTCGATTGCACCGGTCTTGAAAACCGGCAAGGGGCAACCCTTCGTGAGTTCGAATCTCACCGCCTCCGCCAGTCAGCTCAGATCCGCGAACAGCGGCAGCGGCTCGTTGAGTTCCGCGGTCTCCGTTTCGCCGGCCTCGCCTTCCCGGCACAGATTTCCCGCCCGCACGCCCAGCAGGCGCAGCCGCCGGTCGAGCGCCACGCGTTTCAGGCATTGGCCGGCGCCGTGGCGGATGGCCTGGGCGTCGTCGGTCGGCGCGGGCAGCGTCAGTTCGCGCGTCACCGTGCGGAAGTCGTCGTAGCGCAGCTTGACGGCGACGGTGCGTGCCCGGTAGCCCTTGCGGCGCAGGTCTTCGGCGAGGCGCTCGCACAGCGCGGTGAAGATGGCGCTGAGTTCCGCCCGGTCGTGGCGCGCGTGCAGGTCGCGCTCGAAGGTGGTCTCGCGGCTCAGCGACTTGGGTTCGCTGTGCGTCACCACGGGGCGATCGTCGATGCCGAGTGCGGCCTCGTGCAGCCAGGCGCCGTAGTTCGCGCCGAAGTGCCCGATCAGCCATTGCGGGTCGGCGGCGGCGAGTTCGCCGATGGTCCGGATGCCGAGGGCTTCGAGCCGGACGTTCGTCTTCGGGCCGATGCCGTTGATGCGCTTCGCCGGCAGGGGCCAGATGCGCGTCGGGATGTCGTCCTCGGTGAGCAGGGTGAGGCCGTCGGGCTTTTCGAGGTCGGAACAGAGTTTGGACAGCAGCTTGTTGGGCGTCACGCCGATCGAGCAACTGAGGCCGGTAGCGGCGCCTACCCTTTCCTTGATCTCCCGCGCCACTGCGCGCACGCCGGCGTGGGGGTCCTCCGCGGTGCCCTGCTGGGTACCCGGCACGTCGGTGAGGTCGATGTAGATTTCGTCGATGCCGCGGTCCTCGATCATCGGGGCCACCTCGGCGACGGCCGCCTTGAACAGGCGCGAGAAGCGCCGGTATTCGTCGAAGTCGGTCGGCAGCAGGACGGCGTCGGGGGCAAGCGCCGCCGCCTTCATCAGCCCGCTGGCCGAATGGATGCCGAGCGCGCGCGCTTCGTAGGTCGCGGTGGTGGCGACGCCGCGCCCGACGTAATCGCGCAGCCGCGCGAAGCGGCGGCTGCCGTCCGGCTGCACGACCGGCTGATGCGCCCGGCCGCCGCCGACCACGACCGGCAGGCCGCGCAGCTCAGGGTAGCGCAGCAGTTCGACCGACGCGTAGAACGCGTCCATGTCGAGGTGCGCGATCCATCTCATCGCCACATTGCGCGCATGCGTGCGGCGAGGTCGAGCGCCTTGCCGCGCGATTCCGGCGTGCCCTTGCCGGTTTCCGGCGCGGCCGGCCAGGTCGTCTGCTCGAAATGCGGCAAGAGCGCGTTGGGGATGAAGCGCGTGCGGCTGCCGTAGATGTGGCGGTCGCCCAGCCCAGCCTGCTGCGTGACGTAGAAGCGCTGCGGCACCACGACATCAAGCTCGTCCTTGGCACGCGTCATCGCCACGTAGAGCAGGCGCCGCTCCTCTTCGATCTCTTGCGCGCTGCCCGTGGCGAGATCCGACGGCAGGCAGCCGTCGACGGCGTTGATGAGGGTCACCGACTTCCATTCCTGGCCCTTGGCGGAATGGATGGTGGACAGGATCAGGTAGTCCTCGTCGCGATGCGGCGCGCCCGGCTGGTCGCTGGTGGCGTCCGGCGGGTCGAGGGTCAATTCCGTGAGGAAGCGTTCCTGGCTGGGGTAGCCGGCGGCGATGCGCGCCAGCTGCTCGATGTCGCCGCGACGGACGGCGGCATCCTCGAAGATGCGTTCCATCTGCTCTAGATACCAGGCGCAGGCGGCCTCGAACGCGGACGGCCAGGCGGCCGCCGGTTGGCTCACCGCTTCCACAACGTCGACGAATTCGACCCACGCCGCGCGTGCGCCTTCCGGAACCGGCTGCTCGGCGAGGAGCGCGCAGCCGGGCGGCGCGGCCGCCACGTTATCGAGGATGCGCGCCGCGGTCTTGGGCCCGATGCCGGCCAGCAACTGGATGGCGCGAAAGCCGGAGATGCGGTCGCGCGGGTTGCGCGACCAGCGCATCAGCGCCAGCACGTCCTTGACGTGGGCAGCCTCGAGAAACTTGAGGCCGCCGAACTTGACGAACGGGACGTGGCGGCGCGTGAGTTCGATCTCGATGCGGGCGCTGTGGTGGGCGGCGCGGAACAGGATCGCCTGCGACTTGAGCTTGAGGCCCTCTTCGCGCCGCGCCAGGATGCGCTCGACGACGTAGGCGGCCTGGTCGGCCTCGTCGCGCACGGAAACCAGCCGGGGCCGCTGCGAGGAGACGCGCTCGCTGTGGAGGTCCTTGCTGAATCGTTCCTGGGCCAGGGCGATGACGGCATTGGCGGCGGCGAGGATCGGTTGCGTCGAGCGGTAGTTGCGCGCCAGCGTGACGCGCTGCGCGGCGGGCGAGAACGATTCCGGGAAGTCGAGGATGTTGCGCACGGTGGCGCCGCGGAACGAGTAGATCGACTGGGCATCGTCGCCGACGACCGTGAGCCCGCGTCCGTCCGGCTTGAGCGCCATGAGGATGGCCGCCTGGAGACGGTTGGTGTCCTGGTACTCGTCGACCAGCACGTGGCTGAACTGCTCGCCCAATTCGCGCGCCAGTGCCGGTTCGGCCGCCATCTGCGCCCAGTAGAGCAAGAGGTCGTCGTAGTCCAGCACGTGCTGCGACTGCTTGGCTTCGACGTAGCCACTGAAAAGCTGACGCAGTTCGGCATGCCATTCGGCGCACCAGGGGAAGGTGGATTGCAGCACCGCGTCGAGCGGCTGCTGGGTGTTCACCGCAGCCGAGTAGATCGCAAGACAGGTGCCCTTCAGCGGGAAGCGCTTGGCGCGCTGCGAGAAACCGAGCTCGTGGCGCACCAGGTTCATGAGGTCGGCCGAGTCTTCGCGGTCGTGGATGACGAAGGCCGGGTCGAGGCCGATGCGCCCCGCGTAGTCGCGCAGCAGACGGGCGCCGACGCCGTGGAAAGTTCCCGACCAGGGCAGCAGGGTGCCTGCCCGCGTGGCCGATGGCGACAGCAGCCGCGCCACCCGGCGCGTCATCTCGTCTGCCGCGCGCCGCGAGAAGGTGAGCAGCAGGATGCGGCCGGGATCGGCGCCGCAGGCCACCAGGCGGGCGACGCGGTGCGCGAGTGTCGCGGTCTTGCCGGAACCGGCACCGGCGATGACCAGCAGCGGGCCGTGCTCGAGGTTTCCTTCCGAGAGGCCGAACTCGACGGCCTGGCGCTGCGCTTCGTTGAGTTGCGCCGCAGCGGCGGCGAGGTCGGCCGCGGCTGCCGTCAACGGCTGCTCCTCGCTTGGCGCGCCCGCGCATCGCCGGCCGCGTAACGGCGCACCAGGCCGACCATGACGCCGTAGATCTCGAGCGTGCCGCGCGGGCGGATCACCGGGAATGCCTTGTTGTGCGGCCGCAGGACGAACTTGCCGTTCTCCCGCGCGAGTTCCTTGAGTGTGAATTCGTTGTCCACGATGGCGACGACGAAATCGCCGACGCTGGCCGCGACGCCGCGGTCGACGACGGCGATGTCGCCGTCGTTGATGCCGGCGTCGACCATCGACTCGCCGCGCACGGGGATCAGCGCCGTGCGCGAGGGGGAGCGGATCAGGTACTCATCGACGAAGAAGGGTTCGCCGCCGACGTCGTGCGCTAGCACCGGCATTCCGGCCGGCACGGCGGCGTCGGCCAGCGCGCGCTCGAAGAAGCGCTTGGCCGGCATCCAGGCGTCGTCGTCGGGAGTTCGTTCGAGGAAGCCCTGGGCTTCCAGGCGCTCCAGCAGCTTGCGGGCGGCGGCCTTGGAGAAGCCGATCAGTTCGGCGATGCGCTGCTGGGAGGGAATGCGGCGCGCGTCGGCGTAGTAGTCGCGCAGCTTGGCGAGGTGTTCGGCGTCTCGGTTGGGCGTGGGCATCGCGGCTCCGTTGGTATTCAAACGGAAACCATGATAGTGCCCGAAGGGCAACCTGTCAAAGCGCCGCGCCGGGCGCTTCAGCCCGCCGTTGCCGCCTTGCAGCCGCCGAAGGTGAGCGGGCCGTCGGCCAGCGTCGCTTCCGCGCCGGAAAGCTCGAGCACGGCGGCGCCGCTGCTGAATCGCCCTTCGCTGGTCTTGTTGAGGCGCACTTCGCGGTCGGGCAGGATCACCCAGACGGCGCCGCCGTCCTCGAGCCGGCGCACGTAGAAGCGCTTGCCGCCGGCGCATTGGTAGGCCGTTG
>JBLNBJ010000012.1:0-22276 GCA_050259835.1 Ignavibacteria bacterium
CGGCGGCCAGCGCCGCGCCGGACGGCCAGCCCTGGGCGAGCAGGGCGGCGACGATGCCGGTGAGGACATCGCCGCTGCCGGCAGTGGCCAGGCCGGCATTGCCGCTGGCATTGATCGCCCAGCGGCCGTCGGCGAAGGCGAGCACGCTGCCGCAGCCCTTGAGCACGATGTCGGCATGGAAGCGCGCGGCGAGGGCGAGGGCCGCGGCAACGCGATCGGCCTGCACCTCGGCGGCGGTCGTCGCCAGCAGGCGCGCCGCTTCAGCCGGATGGGGCGTCAGCAGCGTCGGCGCGTCGCGCGCCGCCAGGGGACGGGCGAACACGGGATGCCCGGCGAGCAGATTGAGGGCATCGGCGTCGAGCACGAGCGGCTGCGGCGCGGCGATCGCCCGGCGCAACAAGTCTTCGGCGGCGCGCGATTGTCCGAGGCCGGGACCCACGGCGAGCACCGTGGCCGCGTCGAAGGCCTCGTCGGCGCTGCGCAGCATGAGTTCGGGCTGGACGGGATCGCAGGGCAGGGGCTCCATCATGCCGACGTAGACGCGGCCGGCGCCAAGCTGCAGGGCGGCGCGGCCGGCAAGCAGGGCCGCGCCGGTCATGCCGTGCGACCCGCCGACGATGGCGGCGCTGCCGTAGCTGCCCTTGTGGCTGTTGCGGACGCGCGGCTGCAACTGGGCGCTGAAGAAGCTGCGCTCGACGCGCAGGCCATCCGGCTCGTCGCATTCGAGCCCGAGCGGATGGACGTTGATCTCGCCGCAGTGGTCCGGCCCGTCGAGCGTCAATAGTCCGGGCTTCAGCGCAATGAAGGTGGCGGTCCGCGTGGCGCGCACGGCGCAGCCGAGCACGCGCCCGGTTTCGCTGTCCAGCCCGCTCGGTACGTCGAGCGCCAGGACGGCGGCGTCCATCCGGTTGATCTGTCCGATGAGCTCGGCATGGCGGCCTTCCACCGGACGCGCGAGGCCGATGCCGAACAGGCCGTCGACCACGAGCGCGAAGCGCTGCGCCGGGATGGCGTCGAGCGTCTCGCCGCCCACCGACAGCCAGCCCTGGTGGGCGGCGCGGGCGTCGGCGGGAAGTCCGTCAGGGCTGCCGGCGAAGACGACCACCGGACGATGCCCGCCTTCCTTCAGCAGCCGCGCGACGACGAAGGCGTCGCCGCCGTTGTTGCCCGGGCCGGCCACGACCAGCGCCGTGCCGCCCGCCTCCAGCATCTTGGCCGCCACCGCGGCCGCCGCGGCGCCGGCGCGTTCCATGAGCGGCGGATCCGCGTCCCGATGGCGGGTTTCGAAGGCGCGCAGCGCGCGGGCGCGGAGGATCGGTGCGTCGGCCATGCCGGCATTCTAGCGCGCAGAAACGGCGAGGGCCCCGCGCGGGGGCCCTCGTCATGGGAGCGGATCGGCCTAGCCTACTTGCCCTTGGAGTGCGGCGACATGGAGTGCTTGGCGATGTCCGCCATGTTGCCGAAGGCGTTTGCCGAGACCTGGGCGATCTGCTCGAACGCGGTGTTGGCGCGCTCCATCGCCTGCTGCATGGCGTCGGCCACGTTCGGGTTGTGGCCCGGCAGCGCCTTGAAGAATGACTGGAAGGAATCCATGAGGTCGTGGCTGCCCGAGGCCAGCTGCTCGGTCAGCAGGCGCGAGAACTCGACGCGGGCCTCGTTGCCGATCTCGGCGATCTTCTGCGCCGATTCCATCATCTTCTGGGCGGTTTCCTGCGCGTACTTGGCGCGCAGGGCGACCAGCTTCTGCGGATCCTGGGCGTCGGTCTGGGCCTTGGCGATCGACACGCTCTCCTGGAAGAGTTCGCGCGCCAGCTCGGACTGCAGCGCCATGATCTTCTGCGAGTTCTCGATCGAGAGTTGAGCCAGCCGCATGGCTGCTTCAAGATTCTTGCGATGGAGTTCGCCCAATTGCTCGTTTTTCATGACCATCTCCCCTCTGTTGTATTAGCGAATGGCCTTAATGTATCACGCTCCGCTGGGGGAAAGCTGACCGGGGGGCGGGGCGGCCGGAAGGAGCCGGCGCCCGCCTCCCGGCCTCCGGCGTCAGCCGACCCGGAAATGACGAACGCATTCCTGCAGCGCGTGGGCGACCTCGTCGAGTCCGCGGGAGGACTCGCGGGCCTGCCCGGCCATGGCGGAATTCGCTTCCGCGCCGCGTGCGATGCGCTCGACGTTGGCGGCGATGTCCTCGCTCACCTTCTTCTGCTCGCGCACCGAGTCCGCGATGTTGTCGATGCCGGCATGGGCTTCGCCGACCGCCTGACCGCTGTCGCGGATGGTGTTGGAGACGTAGCCGAGCGCATCGTGGCTCGCCTGCAGCGCCTGCACGCTGTCATGCACGGAGGTCTGCAGCGAGGCCGACTTCTGCTCCAGGGCCCGGGTGACGCCGTCGATCTCGTTGGCGGTGGCGGCGGACTTCTCGGCCAGCTTGCGGACTTCGTCGGCCACGACCGCGAAGCCCCGGCCCTGCTCGCCGGCGCGCGCCGCCTCGATGGCCGCGTTGAGCGCCAGCAGGTTTGTCTGGTCGGCGATGTCCTTCACTTCGCCGGTGAGATTGTTGATCGTCGCGACGCTGGCGACATAGTCATCGACCAGGGTGGTGATCAGTTGCACCTTGGTTTCGATCTCGCCGATCTCGCCCACCAGTCGCTGGACCGCCTCGCTGCCATGGCGCGACTGATCGAGGCTGCCGCTCGACTGGCGGCGCACTTCGTCGGCGGAATCGGCGACGCTGGCGATGCTCGTCGACAGCTGCTCGATGTCGCTGGCGATGGCGCCCGCGGAGTTGCTCTGCTCGTCGGCGGCGGACGTGATGGAACCGACCTGCTCCTGGAGCCGGTCCGCCGAGACCGCGACGGTTTCCGCGTGGGCGCGGATGTCGCGGACGGTCTTCTCCAGGTTGCCGAGCAGCGTATTGAACGACTCGGCGATGCGGCCGGTTTCGTCGCGGCGCTCGACCGGCAGGCGCTGCGTGAGGTCGCTGCTGCCGGATACGAGCTGCGTCAGGGAAGCTTCCAGCGAGCGCAGGGCGCCTACCAGGTGGTTGCGCACCAGCAGCGTGGAGAGCAGGCCGACGACGCCGGCCATGGCGACGAACATCAGGGTCAGCGTGATCGCCTGCCCGGCCTGGTCCTTCACGGCCTCGCGGGTGGCGGCCACCGTCTTGCCGTTCTCGTCGACCTGCTGCAACAGCAGGTCCTTGACCTTGCGCCAGACCGGGGTCTCCTCCTTGTTGAGCAGGCGGATGGCCTCGTCGCGATCGGTCTTCGCCAGGTCGATCACCTTGGCGCGGGCCGCGCCGTCGGCCGCCCAAAGCGTGCCGATGTCGTTCGCGGCGGTTGCGGCCGCGGCGTCGCCGCCGGCCAGCGACTTTGCCTTCGAGAGGCTATCGTCGAATTTCTTGGTCGCTGCCTCGAGATTCTTGTAGGCCTGCGGATTCTGCGGATCGAGGATGATGTTGCGCAGCGCCTGGCCGCACTGTAGGCCCTGGGCATACATTTCCGTGTAGGCCGAAAGCCGTGCCTGGTCGCGGTCGATGAACTCGGTGAAGCGGTCGGTGATGCGCTGAAGGTTGAGCAATGCCGTGGCGAAAGCCAGGGCGCAGACGAGCGCCGCCACCCCGACGGAAGCGAGGAAGGGCGTTTGGATGCTGTGAGTGTTCTTGAACATGATGGTGGTCGCGAGCTTGTTGTTGTAAGTATGTGGGCGGGATTTTGGCCCACTGACTAAAGATAGCATCGGTTTTGAGGTCTGCCGGCTTGAAAATCAATGGACTATCCCTATGTGTGGATAAGCCAACCTTGCCAAGGGGATTCCCATGCGTTTCGACAAGTTCACCACCAAGTTCCAGCAGGCGATCGCCGACGCGCAGAGCATCGCCGTGGGGCATGACAACCAGATCATCGAGCCGCAGCACCTGCTGCTGGCGTTGCTCAACCAGGACGACGGCGCCACGACATCGCTGCTCCAGCGGGCGGGCGTCAACGTCGCCCCGCTGAAGAAGGCGCTGGACGGCGCCATCGACCGTTTGCCGCAGGTGGAGGGCCACGGCGGCGAGGTGTCGATCGGCCGCGACCTTTCCAACCTGCTGAACGTCACCGACAAGGAAGCCCAGAAGCGCGGCGACCAGTTCATCGCCTCGGAGATGTTCCTGCTCGCCCTGAGCAACGACAAGGGCGATTGCGGCCGCCTGCTGAAGGACCATGGCCTGACCCGGCCGGCGCTGGAGGCGGCGATCGAAGCCGTTCGCGGCGGCTCCAGCGTGGGATCGCAAGAGGCGGAGGGCCAGCGCGAGTCGCTCAAGAAGTACTGCCTGGACCTCACCGAGCGCGCCCGCCAAGGCAAGCTCGATCCCGTGATCGGCCGCGACGACGAGATTCGCCGCGCCATCCAGATCCTGCAGCGGCGCACCAAGAACAACCCGGTGCTCATCGGCGAGCCGGGCGTCGGCAAGACGGCTATCGTCGAAGGCCTGGCCCAGCGCATCGTCAACGACGAAGTGCCGGAAACGCTCAAGGGCAAGAAGGTCCTGTCGCTCGACATGGCGGCGTTGCTGGCAGGCGCCAAGTACCGCGGCGAATTCGAGGAGCGGCTCAAGGCCGTGCTCAAGGAAATCGCCCAGGACGAAGGGCGCATCATCGTCTTCATCGACGAGATCCATACGATGGTGGGCGCCGGCAAGGCGGAGGGCGCCATCGACGCCGGCAACATGCTGAAGCCGGCGCTGGCGCGCGGCGAGCTGCACTGCATCGGCGCCACCACGCTCGACGAATACCGCAAGTACATCGAGAAGGACGCCGCGCTGGAGCGCCGCTTCCAGAAGGTGCTGGTGGACGAGCCTTCGGTCGAGTCGACCATCGCCATCCTGCGCGGCCTGCAGGAGAAGTACGAGATCCACCACGGCGTCGATATCACCGACCCGGCCATCGTCGCCGCGGCCGAGCTGTCGCACCGCTACATCACCGACCGCTTCCTGCCGGACAAGGCGATCGACCTCATCGACGAGGCGGCGGCGCGCATCAAGATGGAGATCGATTCCAAGCCGGAAGTCATGGACAAGCTCGATCGCCGCATGATCCAGCTGAAGATCGAGCGCGAGGCGGTGAAGAAGGAGAAGGACGAGGCCTCCCAGAAGCGCCTTGCGCTGATCGAGGACGAGATCGCCAAGCTGCAGAAGGAGTATTCGGACCTCGAGGAGGTCTGGAAGGCCGAGAAGGCGCAGGTGCAGGGCTCCGCGCACATCAAGGAGGAGATCGACAAGGTGCGCGCGCAGATGGCCGAGTTCCAGCGCAAGGGCCAGCTCGAAAAGGTGGCCGAGCTGCAGTACGGCAAGTTGCCCCAACTGGAGGCCCAGTTGAAGGCCGCCGAGAAATCGGGCGAGGCCAAGAGCCAGAACCAGCTGCTGCGCACCCAGGTCGGCGCCGAGGAAATTGCCGAGGTGGTGTCGCGCGCCACCGGCATCCCGGTTTCCAAGATGATGCAGGGCGAGCGCGACAAGCTGCTGCAGATGGAAGGCAAGCTGCACCAGCGCGTGGTGGGCCAGGACGAGGCGGTGCGGCTCGTGTCTGACGCCATCCGCCGCTCGCGCGCGGGCCTGTCCGACGAGAACAAGCCCTACGGCTCCTTCCTGTTCCTCGGCCCGACGGGGGTGGGCAAGACGGAACTGTGCAAGGCGCTGGCCGAGTTCCTGTTCGACTCCGAGGAGCACCTGATCCGCATCGACATGAGCGAGTTCATGGAGAAGCACTCGGTCGCGCGCCTGATCGGCGCGCCGCCCGGCTATGTCGGCTACGAGGAGGGCGGGTATCTCACCGAGCAGGTGCGCCGCAAGCCTTATTCGGTGATCCTGTTCGACGAGGTGGATAAGGCGCACCCGGACGTCTTCAACGTGCTGCTGCAGGTGCTCGACGACGGCCGCATGACGGACGGGCAGGGCCGCACGGTGGACTTCAAGAACACCGTGATCGTGATGACGTCCAACCTCGGCTCGCAGATGATCCAGACCATGGCCGGCGACGACTACCAGGTCATCAAGCTCGCCGTCATGGCCGAGGTGAAGACCCATTTCCGTCCGGAGTTCGTGAACCGCATCGACGAGATCGTGGTCTTCCATTCGCTCGACGAAAAGCACATCGCCGGCATCGCGAAGATCCAGCTCGGCTATCTCGAACGGCGGCTGGCAAAGCTGGAGATGACCCTGGTGGTCGACGATGCGGCGCTGGCGGAACTCGCGCAGGCGGGCTTCGACCCGGTGTTCGGGGCGCGGCCGCTCAAGCGGGCTATCCAGGAGCGCATCGAGAACCCGCTCGCCAGGCTGATCCTCGAGGGGAAATTCGCGCCGAAGGATACCGTCAAGGTCGGCGCGGCCGGGGGGCACCTCGAATTCGTGAAGGCCTGAGGCGTTGTGCCATGCAGCAATCCGGGCTGCGAAAGCGGTTTATGTCGTTGATTTTATGACTTGTGTGTTATGCCGTCGTTTTGGTTATAATAACTATAATTCCTAGTGATGGTATGACCAAAGCATGAAAACCGTCGGCATCTACGAAGCAACCAATACGCTTTCCCAACTCGTCGATCAGGCCGTCTCCGGCGAGGAGGTCGTGCTTACCCGCAACGGTAAGCCGGTCGCCCGTCTGGCGCCGCTGTCGAGCGACAAGCCGGCAGCGAACGGCATGGACTGGCTGGCCCAGTCCTGCGCCGCGCGCGCCGGAAGCGTCCGCGGCGCCTAAGCGCGCTCTACAGTCTTTTCCTGGTCCGGCGGCGGCCTGCCGCCGGTTCAGTCGCGCAGGGCCAGGACGCCTGCGGCCAGTTCACGCTGCGCCGCAGCCAGTGATTCCGCCAGGGAAGCCAGCGTGCTCTGGTCCGCGCCGTCGCGCAAGGCCACGGCGATGTCCTGGCAGATCGAGGCGATCGTCAGTGCGCCCAGGTATCCCGAAACGCCCTTGACGTTGTGCACCATCGCGGCGAAGGCCGCGACGTCGCCCGCTTCGAGGTGCGCCTGCATTCCCTCGATGTCGCCCGCGCGGGTCTGGGCGAAATTCCTCAGCAGCCGAAGATAGGTTTCGCCGCGCCCGGGCAGGTGCTGCAGTCCGTGCGCCGCGTCCAGCCCGGCGATGGCGGAAAGGCGGCGGGCGAGCTGCTCCTCCGGCGTCGGCATGGCTGCGTCGTCTCCGTCTCGTTCCGTGGCGGTTGCCGCCGGGTCCCTGCCCAAAATCGCCTCTCATGCTTGCCCTAGGGTGGCGGCATGATAGGCGAAATCGGCTGACGCGGGCGGCGCCCGGCGTTTCAGCTGGCGCGCGCGGTTCCAGCCGCCTGCAGCGCCGCGGCGGCGGCCGCGTGGGAGAGCGGCCGGTAGAAGTAGTTGCCCTGCGCCTGCGGACAGCCCATGGCTTCGAGCAGGCGCACTTCCTCGGCGCGTTCGGCGCCTTCCGCCACGACGTCCATGCCGAGCGCACGCGCCAGGCTCAGAATGACCCGCACGATCTCCGCCGCCGCGCTTGAATTCGTCATGTTGCGGATGAAGGACTGGTCGATCTTGAGCGTGTCGACCGGGAAATGATGCAGATAGGCCAGCGACGAGTAGCCGGTGCCGAAATCGTCGATGCTGATCTGCACGCCGGCCTCCGCCAGCTGACGGAGCTTCTGCACCGCCGCTTCGGTGTCCGCCATGACGATGCTCTCCGTGATCTCGAGCTTGAGGCAGCCGGGCGCCACCTCCGTCTCGCGCAGGATCTCGATGACGTCGGCAACCAGGTCCTTCTCGCCGAACTGCCGGCATGACAGGTTGACGCTCATCGTGATGGCGCCGTCGCTGCCGCTGGCACGCTGCCAGGCGCGCAACTGGCGGCAGGCTTCGCGCAGCGCCCAGCGGCCGAGCGGGACGATCAGGCCGGTCTCTTCGGCCAGCGGGATGAACTGCGCCGGCGGTATCGGACCCTGGTCCTGGTGATGCCAGCGCAGCAGGGCCTCGAATCCCGCGATGCTGCCGCCGGGCAGGGCGATGACGGGCTGGTACTCGAGGTGGAAGGCCTCGCGTTCCAGCGTGCGCCGCAGGTCCGCTTCCATGCGCAGATGGGCCATCGCCTTGGCGTGCATCGGCGCGTCGAACACCGAATAGCAGGCCTTGCCCTGCATCTTGGCGCGGTACATGGCGGTGTCGGCATCGCGCAGCAGTTCTTCGGGCGCGGCGTAGCGCGGCGAGCTCAGGGCGACGCCGATGCTGCCCGACATGAACAGCTCGTGGCCGTCGACTGAGAACGGTTCGTCGAACAGCACCTGCACCCGCTTGGCGACGCGGATCGCGTCCGCCTCGCCGGAGATGTCTTCGAGCAGCAGGATGAACTCGTCGCCGCCAAGGCGCGCCAGCGTGTCCGCCGGCCGGCAGGCGAGTGCGAGCCGGCGCGCGCTCTCGACCAGGAACTTGTCGCCCGCTTCGTGGCCGAGACTGTCGTTCACGTTCTTGAAACGGTCGAGGTCAATGAACAGCACCGCGAACAGCACGGCCGGATTGCGCCGTGCGCGCTCCATCGCCCGCTTCAGCCGCTCGATCAACAGCGTGCGATTGGGCAGGCCGGTCAGCGAATCGTGCAGCGCGTCGTGCAGCAGCCGTTCTGCGGCGACCTTGCGGTCGTGGATGTCGGTCTGCGAGCCGGCCAGGCGCAGGGCGTTGCCGTTCGTGTCGTGGACCGCGATGCCGCGGCACAGCATCCAGCGGTAGCTGCCGTCGCGATGGCGTATCCGGTATTCGGCCTCCAGCTGGCGCAGCCGGCCCTGCAGGCAGCGGCTCAGGCGCTCGTGCACGCCGGCGAGGTCGTCGCGATGGATGCGCGCCAGCCAGTTCTCGGGCGTCGCCTCGAACTCGTTCTCGCCGAATCCCAGCATGGCCTTCCAGCGCGGCGAGAAGTAGATGTGCTGATCCTGAATCTGCCAGTCCCACAGGCCGTCGTTGGAGCCTGCCGCCGCCAGGGCGTAGCGTTCCTCGCTGGCGCGCAGGGCCCGTTCGGCCTGCTTGCGCTCCATGGCGTAGCGCATCGAGCGCTGCAGCAGATGGCTGTCGACCTGGCCCTTGACGAGATAGTCCTGGGCGCCCGTCCGGGCGGCCTGCAACGCGAGCCGGTCGTCGTCGTTGCCGGTGAGCACGATGATCGGGACCTGCGGCGCCTGGGAGAACACCTTGCTGATGGTCTCGGTCCCGAGGCTATCGGGCAGCGACAGATCGAGCAGCACCATGCCGACGTCGCCCTCGGCGAGATACTCGAGGCCGGTGGAGAGCCGGTCCGCCTGCCGCCACAGGCGGAACTCGGGGTCGTCGGCCATCATTTCCTGGATTAGGCGCGCGTCGCCCGGGTTGTCCTCCACCAGCAGCACCTTGGCGCAGCCGCTCACGCATGGCCTCCCGGCGGCAGCGTGACGATCGAGAGCCAGAAGGAATCGATGCCCCTGACCACCTCGTTGAACTGGTCGAGGTCGACTGGCTTGGTGATGAAGCAGCTGGCCTGGAGCAGGTAGGACTTCACCACGTCCTGCTCGGCCTTGGACGTGGTGAGCACGACCACCGGAATCGACTTGAGCGCGGGATCGCCCTTGATGGCGGCGAGCACTTCGCGGCCGTCCATGCGCGGCAGGTTGAGATCGAGCAGGATGAGATCGGGCGGCGCCTTGTCGCGATAGGCGCCTTCGCGGCGCAGGAAGGCGAGCGCTTCGACGCCGTCGTGCACGACGTCCAGCGGGTTCTCCATCTTGCTGTCCTTGAAGGCCTCGAGCGTGAGGCGGACGTCGCCGGGGTTATCCTCGACCAGCAATATCCGGATCGGGTGGGGTTCCGCGGTCATGGTGGGTTTCCTCTCTGTCGGGCAGCGTGAAGCTGAAGCAGGCGCCGCCGCCGGGCGCCGTCGTGACCCAGATGCGGCCGCCGTGGCGTTCGACGATCTTCTTGCAGACGGCCAGCCCGATGCCCGTGCCCGGATAGTCCGCCGTGGTGTGCAGCCGTTGGAAGATGACGAAGATGCGTTCGGCGTAGCGGGGATCGATGCCGATGCCCTCGTCGCGCACGTCGATGCGCCAGGCGCCGTCCTGGCGCCCGGCGGCGATGTCGATCCTCGGCGGTTTCTCCCCGCGGAACTTGATGGCATTGCTGACAAGGTTTTGCAGCAGCAGTTCCATCTGGGTCGCATCCGCGCTCACCACGGGCAGCGGCGCCGCCGTGATCTGCGCGCCGCTTTCCTCGATCGCCGCGCGCAGGTTGGCGCGCACGCGTTCCATCACGCCGTCGAGCGGCGTCGGCGCGAACTCCTTGCCGCGCGTGCCGACGCGCGAGAACGCGAGCAGGTCGTTGATCAGCCGCTGCATGCGCACGGCGCCGTCGACGGCGTACTGCATGAACTCGTCGGCATCCGCGTCCAGGCGCCCGCGGTAGCGCTTGGCCAGCAACTGGGTGTAGCTGGCGACCATGCGCAGCGGTTCCTGCAGGTCGTGCGAGGCCACAGAGGCGAACTGCTCGAGGTCGGCATTCGAACGCGCCAGTTCGGTCGTCTGCTCAGCCAGCCGCCGGTTGGCGGTGGTCAACTCGGCGGTGCGCTCGGCGACCCGCTGCTCGAGTTCGTCGTGCGCCTTCCGGAGTGCGCGCTCGGCCGCCTTGCGGTCGGTGATGTCGCGCAATATGACGGTGAAGACGAGGCCGTTCGGCGTGGCGAGCTTCGAGATCGAAGCTTCGCAGGGGAACTCGCTGCCGTCGCGGCGCTGCCCGAGGATTTCGCCGCGCCTGCCCATCACCTTGGCCGTTTCCGGCGCGTCGGCGAAGCCTTTCATGTGCCCGCCGTGTGCCTGGCGCAGGCGCTGGGGCAACAGGATGTCGAGCGGCTGGCCGAGCGCTTCTTCGGCGCGGTAGCCGAAGATCCGTTCGGCGGCGTGGTTGAACAGGATGATGTGCTGGGCCGCGTCTACCGAGATGATGGCGTCTTCGGCGATCCGCAGGATTTCCGCCAGGTAGCGGTCGCTGACGGTCGCGGCGGGCGCTTGCGCCGCCTGACTTCCATGGGGGTGCGATTGGGGGGAATGCTCTTCCATCGGCTGCCCGCGCGCGCCGCAGACGGTGCGCGCAGGCGGCTAACGATGCGCCGAAAGCACGTCGATATCAACCACGACTTGAGTGGGGGCGCGCAGCGCCGCCGCCGAGTTCGCGATGCCGCACGCAGTCCGTCAGGTGGTCGTTGACGAGGCCCACCGCCTGCATGTGCGCGTAGCAGATCGTCGTGCCGACGAACTTGAAGCCGCGCTGCTTGAGATCCTTCGAAAGCGCGTCCGAGACGGGCGTGGAGGCCGGCACTTCGCTCATCGTGCGCCAGGCGTTCTGGATCGGCCGGCCGTCGACGAAGCGCCATTGGTAGGCGTCGAAGGAGCCGAATTGCTCCTGCACGGCGAGGAAAGCCTTGGCGTTCGCGATCGCGGCCTCGATCTTCAGGCGGTTCCTGACGATGCCGGCGTCGCCCAGCAGCCGGGCGACGTCCGCGGCGCCGAAGCGCGCGACGCGCTGGGCGTCGAAGCCGGCGAAGGCGCGCCGGTAGTTCTCGCGCTTCTTGAGGATGGTGTGCCAGGAAAGCCCGGCCTGCGCGCCTTCGAGGATCAGGAACTCGAACAGCCGGGCGTCGTCGTGCACCGGCACGCCCCACTCGGTGTCATGGTAGGCGACGTAGAGCGGGTCGTCGCCGCACCACGGGCAGCGCGGCATCAGTTCAGCAGCAGCATGCCGCGCTTGAGGCCCGGGTCGTCCGGATGCGCCGACACCACGAAGCCGAGGCTGGTGACGAAGGCGATCATGCGCGTGTTCTCGGCGAGGAAGTCGCCGTTCATGTACTTGAGGCCGCGGCTGCGCGCCGTGTCGATCAGCACGCCCATCAGGCGGCGCGCCAGGCCCTTGCCCTGCCAGCCGTCGGCGACGACGATGGCGAACTCGCAGGACTCGCCGTCCGGGTTGGTGGCGTAGCGCACCACGCCGACTTCGCAGTCGCCGGTCTCGAGCTCGGCGATGGCGACGAAGGCCATCTCGCGGTCGTAGTCGATCTGCGTCAGGCGCGTGAGCTGCGACTGCGACAGCTCGCGGATGGTGTTCATGAAGCGGTAGTACTTGGTCTCCGGCGACAGGTCCTTGACGAAGCTCTGCTCCATCTCGGCGTCCTCGGGCCGGATGGGCCGGATCAGCACCGGGATGCCCTCGGGCGTCTGGTACTTTGTGGACAGGTGCGACGGGTACGGGTGGATCGCCATGTGGTCGTAGCGGCCTGCCGTGATCGGCAGGTTCTCGATGGCGATGCGCGCATCCACCGCCACGGCGCCGTTCTCGTCGACGATCAGCGGATTGATGTCCATCTCGCGGATCCACGGCAGCTCGCAGACCATTTCCGACACGCGCAGCAGCACGGCCTCGAGCGCTTCCATGCTGACGGCCGGCATGTTGCGGAATTCGCCGAGCTTGGCGGTGGTCCGGGTGGAGGCCAGCATGTCGGCGACCAGGAAGCGGTTCAGCGGCGGCAGCGCCACGGCGCGGTCCTTGCCGGAAGCCTCGATGCCGACGCCGCCGGGCCCGAAGATGATGGTCGGGCCGAACACCTCGTCGCGGATCATGCCGACGATGAGTTCGCGGCCGTTGGCCTTCTGGATCATCGGCTCGATCGCGACGCCGTGGATGATCGCGTCGGGCCGGTTCTTCTTCACCTCCTCGATGATTTCGGGGTAGGCGTCGCGCACGGCCGCGAGCGAGCTCAGGTTGAGGCGCACGCCGCCGGAATCCGACTTGTGCGTGATGTTGGGCGAATCGATCTTCATCACCACCGGCAGGCCGATTTCCTCGGCCAGCACCATCGCCTCGGACGGCGAGCGCGCGATCACGGTCTGCGCGATCGGGATGCGGAAGGCGGCCAGCAGCGCCTTCGACTCCATCTCGTTGAGCGCCCGGCGGCCTTCCGCCAGGGCCGTCTCGATCACCAGCCGGGCGGACTCGAGGCGGGGCGCGACGTGGTCGGAGATCGACGCCGGCGTCTGCATCAGCAGCTTCTGGTTGCGGTAGTAGGCGGAGATGTGCGAGAAGAGCTCGACCGCCGGCTCCGGCGTGCGGAAGGTCGGGATGCCGGCGCCGCGGAACAGCATGCGCGCCTCGCGCACCTGCTCTTCGCCCATCCAGCAGGTGACGACCGGCTTCTCGGACTTGCGCGCCGCTTCGATCACGGCGCGGGCGGCTTGGGTCGGGTCGGTCATCGCCTGCGGCGTGAGGATCACCAGCACGCCGTCGACGGCGTCGTCCTCGAGGCAGGTTTCCAGCGCGATGCGGTAGCGCTCCGGGTCGGCGTCGCCGACGATGTCGATCGGGTTGGTCTTCGACCAGGTGCCGGGCAGGGCTTCGGTAAGCTTGAGGATCGAGGGCGGCGAGATTGCCGCCAGCGGGATGCCGATGTCCTCGGCGTGGTCGGCGGCCATCACGCCGGGTCCGCCGCCGTTGGTGATGATGGCCAGGTGGTTGCCGCGCGGACGGAAGTGCGAGAACAGCGCCTGCGCCGCCGCGTACATCTGGCCGACGGTGCCGAGGCGCACCACGCCGGCCCGGCGCAGCGCCGCGTCGAAGACATCGTCGGCGCCGACTACCGCCCCGGTGTGCGAAAGCGCCGCCTGCTCGCCGGCCGGGTGCCGCCCGACCTTGATCAGCAGCACCGGCTTGCAGCGCGCCGCGGCGCGCAGCGCGCTCATGAAGCGGCGCGAATTCTTGATGCCCTCGATGTAGAGGAAGATGTTCTCGGTGCGCGGGTCGGCAACCATGTAGTCGAGCACTTCGCCGAAATCCACGTCGCTCTCGGCGCCCAGCGACACCACGGTGGAGAAGCCGACGTTGTAGGGCAGCGCCCAGTCGAGGATGGCGGTGCACAGCGCGCCTGACTGCGAGATCAGGCCGATGGTGCCGGGCACGGCGTTGCCGTGCGCGAAAGTGAGGTTGATGCCGGCCGACGGCCGCATTATCCCCAAGCAGTTGGGGCCGAGCAGGCGCATGCGATGGCGGCGGGCGGATTCGAGCGCGGAGCGCTCGAGCGCGGCGCCGCGCGGGCCGGCCTCGGCAAAGCCCCCGGCGATGATGATGGCGTTGCGGCAGCCGGCGCGCCCGCAGGCGTCGATGATGGCGGGCACCGTCTGCGCCTTGGTGCAGATGACGGCCAGGTCCAGGCGCTGGGGGATGCTTTCGACCGAGTCGTAGCTCGGCCGGCCGAAGACCGTGTCGTGCCGGGGATTGACGAAGAACACCTTGCCCTTGTAGCCGGCATCGATGTTCTCCAGCATGTTGCGGGCAAGGGTGGCGCCGATTGAGCCGGGCGTCTCCGATGCGCCGATGATCGCCACCGACCGGGGCTCGAAGAGGGGGGTGAGGTAGTGTTGTTCGTAATCCATTACCGGCCTCTTGGCGGATCATGCTGCAATGCAGCAACAATACCATCAATGCTTCACCTAAGCTAGACGCCGGAAGCCGGATTCGCACGTCGAAGTTGCAGAATTACCGAAAAGTCGGAATGCCTTACCGGCAGGCGGGCGAGGCAGGGCGGACGGCCAATGCCCGGCAGTGGGGTGGCGCGGGCCCGGCACCCAAATTGCACGGCGCACTTCCTCCCCAACCCTCAGGAGGCGGCCATGCCCAACAAGCAGCACCAAAGCCCGAACCCCGTCCAGGTCCAGAAGTTCCTCGGCGGCCTCGACTACCCGGCCGGCAAGCAGGACATCCTCGAGAAGGCCAAGCAGGAAGGCGCGGACGAGAACGTGATGGAAATGCTGGAGAAGATTCCCGACCAGGACTACGCCAGCCCGGTGGCCGTTTCGCGCGAAGTCGGCAAGCTGCACTGACGCCGCGCCAGGCGGCCCGCCCCGCGGTCGTCAGGCGGGGCCGGCGCGCCTTTGCAGGAAAGTCGACAGCGCCCGGTCCGACTTCTGGGCATGGTCGATGAGCCAGTCGGCCACGATGCACTGGCAGGCGAAGGCAAGATAGCGGTAGTCGTCGACTCCGCTGTCGACGCGCGCGACGAACTGCTGGTAGGAAAGCCGCAGCCGACGATGTTCGCGCGCGTGCTCGAGCAGCAGCGGATAGCCGGCTTCGTCCATCAGGGCCTCCTCGGCGGCGAAGTGAGCGTCGAGTTCGTCCGCGAGCGTTGCCAGCGCCGGCCCGACGTTGTCGCGCCGGTTGGCGAGCAGCTTTTCGATGAGGGCGTTGGCGGCGCCCAGCAGGCGCCGATGGTCGGCATCGATGCTCTCGGTGCCCGTGCGGTAGTCGTCGCTCCACGGCCGGATGAAGTCGGAACGCGCGCTGGCGCCGATGCTGCCGCAGCGCTCGTAGTAAAGCCGCGCTGGACGGTCTTCGGGCGCCTGCGCCAGGCATTCTTCGAGCATCGCCGCCGCGTCGTCGGGATAGCCGAGGTGGAAGCAGGCGATGGCCGTCTCGAACAGCGTGCGCGACTTGCGCTTGGCGGCCCGCAACGCGGGCGGGTCGGCGTCGAATACCTCGTAGATCGACTGGATCTCCTGCTTGCCGCGCACCTGGCGGCGGTCGATCATGCGGATGCCGAAGGGCGCCGGGTCGTTGAGGCTGAGCAGCGTGTGCTCGCTGATCAGCAGCGAGACGTCCCACTCGCGCGTGATGCGTTCGAGCCGCGCGGCCAGGTTGACCGCGTCGCCGATCACCGTGACGTCCATGCGCGAGGCCGAACCGACGGTGCCGAGCATGACCGTGCCGGTGTTCACGCCGATGCCGATGCGGATCGACACGTAGCCGGCGCGATGGCGGCCGGCGTTGTAGATGTCGAGTTGGTTGAGGATCGAGATGGCGCCGCGCAGCGCGTCGTCGGCGGAGGCCGGGAACAGGGCCAGGATGGCGTCGCCGACGTACTTGTCGATGACGCCGCCGTTGGCCGCGATGGCCGGCTGCATCTGGGACAGGTAGGAGTTGAGGAAATTGAAGTTTTCCTGCGGGGAAATCGACTCCGACAGGTTGGTGAAGTCGCAGATGTCGGCGAACAGGATGGTCATCGGCTGCTCGACCTGGTCGCCGAGCCGGACCTCGCGGATGTCCTCGAAACCCATCAATTGCAGGAACTGGCGCGGAACGAAGCGCTCATACGCATCTTCCACGCTCTTCAGGCGTTCCAGCGTCGCCTCGTGCGCGGTGACCTCGTCGAGCAGGCTGCGGCGTGGACTGCCCGCCGCAGGGTTGTCGTGCCTTGAATTCATCTGTGGGTTCCCCGCTAAAATCATACAGGAATGGAACCGACGCCGCCTTTGCACCACAACGACGAGCCTTCCGCCTGGGTCCGGCGTTTCGCTCCCCTGATCCCGGCCGGGGGGACGGTGCTCGACCTCGCCTGCGGCGACGGCCGCCACACGCGCTACCTGGCGTCGCTCGGGCATCCGGTGGAGGCCGTCGACCGCGACACCGAAGCATTGGCTGCGCTCTCCGACATGCCGAAGGTGACGACGCGCTGCGCCGACCTCGAGGGCGGTCCCTGGCCCTACTACGGCGCCGTGTTCGACGGCGTCGTGGTGACCAACTACCTGTTCCGCCCGCTGATGCCGCACCTGGCGAACGCGCTGGGCGAGGGCGGCACGCTGATCTACGAGACCTTCATGGCCGGCAACGAACGTTTCGGCAAGCCGGCCAATCCGGCGCACCTGTTGCGCGTGGGGGAATTGCTGGACCTGCTCGGCAAGCGCTTCACGGTCGTCGCCTTCGAGCAGGGCGAGGTGGCGCAGCCGCGGCCGGCCGTCATCCAGCGTATCTGCGTGCGCCGTGGCGCGAACTTCAGCCTGCCAGAATCCGCCTAGCGAGGTCTTCGATGCCGGCCGGCGAGAGGTCGTCGGCCGCATAGCCGGTCGAACCGGCGTAATCCGCAAAGTTCCGGGTGGTCGAGCGCGCGTAGTGCGGGTCGTAATGCCGCTCGAGCAATTCCCTCACCAGGCCGCGGAAGTCTCCGCCTGCCGCCATGGCGAGCCAGCGGTCGACCGTCTCGTGGCCCTGCTGGACGCGCAGCAGTTGCAGCTTCGCCGCCAGCGTCGCCGGGTCGGTCAGGAAATAGTCGTAGTCCCTCAGCAGGAATTCCACGCGGGCCTCTAGCGTGGCGTCGACGCGCACGCATTCGCCGGCGCGGATCGCGGCCAGCATGGCGTCGGGCAGGGTGATCGCGCCGATGCGCCGGCTCTCGGCCTCGGTGAATACGGGCCGCGCCGGGTCGAAGGCGGCGAGCGCCGCATGCAATCGCGATTCGAAGCTCTTCTGCGAGGGTTGCGGCGCATCGGGCAAGCCGCCCAGCACCGAGCCCTTGTGGGCGGCGAGCGCCTCGAGGTGGAGCACTTGCGCGCCCTGGGCTGCCAACGCTTCCAGCACCCGGCTCTTGGCGCTGCCCGTGGCGCCGGCGACCGTGCGGAAGCGCAGGCCGCCCGGCAGGACGGCGAGTTCGTCGAGCACCTTGCGCCGCCACGACTTGTAGCCGCCCTCGACGCGATGCGCATCCCAGCCGACCTCGCGCAGGATGTGGGTGAAGGCGCCGCTGCGCTGGCCGCCGCGCCAGCAATAGACGAGCGGACGCCAGTTCTTCGGCTTGTCGAGGAAGTTCGCCTCGATGTGGGCCGCGACGTTGCGCGCGACCAGCACCGCGCCGATCTTGCGCGCCTCGAACGGCGACACCTGCTTGTACAGCGTGCCGACGCGGGCGCGCTCCTCATCCGACAGGACGGGGCAGGAGATCGCGCCGGGGATATGGTCGTCGGCGTATTCGGAGGGTGAGCGCGCGTCGATCACCGCGTCGAACTCACCCAGTTGTGCTACCGTTGCGACCCCTCTAGGAAGACGTTGCTGCATTGCCCGCGATGGAAAAAGTGGTTTGCAATTCTAGCTGCGACATAACCCGCTGCGCGGGTTAGTCTGCGCTGAAAGCTCGTTCGGATATGGAAAAAATACAGCTCACTCGCTTTTGGTTTCGGCATAACGCGCTGCGCGCATTAGCCTTCACCGAAAGCTAGCCGCCATCATGACTGAAAAGATTCAACTCACTCGCTTTTCCCATGGCGGCGGCTGCGGCTGCAAAATCGCGCCGGCCGTGCTCTCGCGCATCATCGCCGAATCCGGGCTCAAGGCGATGCCGGCCGACCTGCTGGTCGGCGTCGAGACCTCCGACGACGCCGCCGTCTATCGGCTCAACGCCGAGCAGGCGATCGTCGCGACCACCGATTTCTTCACCCCCATCGTCGACGACCCGCGCGACTTCGGCCGCATCGCAGCCACCAACGCGCTCTCCGACGTCTATGCGATGGGCGGCAAGCCGATCTTCGCGCTGGCCGTCGTCGGCATGCCGCTGGACAAGCTGCCCGAAGACGTGATCCGCGAGATCCTCGCCGGCGGCGAATCCATCTGCGCCGAAGCCGGCATCCCGATCGCCGGCGGCCATTCGATCGACGTGCTGGAGCCGATCTACGGTCTCGTCGGGCTCGGCGTGTTGCAGCCGTGGCGCGTCAAGCGCAACAGCGGCGCCCAGGCCGGCGACGTGCTGATCCTCGGCAAGCCGCTCGGCATCGGCGTCCTCTCGGCCGCGCTCAAGAAGGGCGCGCTGTCGCCGGAGGGCTACGACGAAATGCTGCGCTGGACCACCAAGCTCAATGTCACCGGTCCGGCGCTGGCCCAGATGGACGGCGTGCATGCCATGACCGACGTGACGGGCTTCGGCCTGGCCGGCCACCTGCTCGAAATCTGCCGCGGCTCGCGGCTGGCGGCGACGCTGTCGTTCGAGCGCCTCCCCTTGATCCCGGAAGCGCTGCGCCATGTGCAGGCCGGCATCGCGACGGGCGCCTCGACGCGCAACTGGACCGGCTATGGGGCGGACGTCGACATCGGCGACGACGAATGGCGCCGCAAGATCGTCACCGACCCGCAAACCAGCGGCGGGCTGCTGGTCGCCTGCGCGCCGGAATCCGTCGACGCCGTGCTGGGCGCTTTCCGCGCGGACGGCTTCGATTCGGCGGCGGTGATCGGCAACCTTGCGGCCGGCGAGCCGCGCGTCACGGTCGTCTGAGCAGCGGGCGCAGCGCGCGCCAGACGTGATCGAGTATCTTGGGCTGCACGGCGGCCACGGGATGCAGTCCGTCGGGCTGGAAGGCGTCGCGTTCGGCGGCGATGGGCTCGAGCAGGAAGGGCAGCAGGGCCACCTTGCGCTGCTGCGCGGCATCGCGGAAGGCGGACTCGAAACGGGCGGTGTAGTCCGGTCCGTAGTTGGGCGGCAGCTTCATGCCGACGAGCAGCACGGCGGCGCGGCGCTGCTGGGCAGCCGAGATCATCGCCAGCAGGTTGGCGCGCATCTGCTCCACGGGCAAGCCGCGCAAGCCGTCGTTGGCCCCCAGCGCGATGACGACGACGGCCGGCTTGAAGCGGTCGAGCACGGCCGGCAGCCGGCTCTTGCCGCCCGCGGTGGTTTCGCCGCTGATGCTGGCATTGGCGACGGTGTAAGGCAGCCCGTCCGCCTGGACGCGCCGCGACAGCAGGGACGGCCAGCTCTGTTCGGCGCCGATGCCGTAGCCGGCGCTCAGCGAGTCGCCGAAGACCAGGATGGCGTCGGCCGCGAACGCGGCCGGCGAAGCCAGTACCAGCAGGAGCAATAAGCGAAACATGACGGCAGCGATCGAAGTGGCGGGCTTGGGCAAGACGGTGCGCAGCGGCGACGGTGAGTTGACGATTCTGCACGACATTTCGTTCTCCGTCGGCGCCGGCGAGGCGGTTGCGGTGGTCGGCGCGTCGGGATCCGGCAAGTCCACATTGCTGGGCCTGCTGGCGGGGCTTGATCTGCCCAGCGTTGGCAGCGTGAAGCTTGGTGGCCAGGATCTCGGTGCGCTGGACGAGGATGCGCGGGCCGAATTGCGCGGGCGGATGCTGGGCTTTGTGTTCCAGTCATTCCAACTGCTGCCTGCGCTGACGGCCCTGGAGAACGCGATGCTGCCGCTCGAACTGCTCGGTCTGCCGTCGCCGCGCGCCAACGCGCAGGCGATGCTCGAGCGGGTCGGCCTCGGGCAGCGCCTCGGGCACTATCCGAAACATCTGTCGGGCGGCGAGCAGCAGCGCGTCGCCCTGGCGCGCGCCTTTGCCGTGAAGCCGCAACTCCTGCTGGCCGACGAGCCCACCGGCAACCTCGATGCCGCCACCGGCGAACAGATCATCGACCTGATGTTCGAGATGAACCGCGAGGCGGGCACGACCCTGATGCTCGTCACCCACGACGAGGCGCTGGCCGCCCGCTGCGGCCGCGCCCTACGCCTGGCCGGCGGCCGCCTGGTCTAGCGCGAGCCGGGCGGCGCGCACGCCGCTGCGCACGGCGCCCTCGATGGTGGCCGGATAGTCGCCCGCGACGTAGTCGCCGGCGAGGAACAGCCCCGGCAGAGCCGTCGCGGCCGGCGGCCGCCGCAGCGCGGGCGTGCAGGCGAAGGTGGCGCGCTTCTCGGCGATCACCCTCGACCACTGCCGCGCCGGCAATTTGGGCACCATCTTGGCGACCTCCTCGTGCACGCGCTGCGCGAGGGTTTCGTGCTCGAGATCCTGGTGGCGGCCGCGGGCGCTGATCACGGCGGCGACGAGGCCGTGCTGACCGCACAGCGCGCCGCGGTCGAACAACCATTGCGACCATCCGGACGCGACGCCCACCATCGGCGATGGCAACTGCACTTCGGGCGGGTAGCCGAGGTAGACGGTTACGATGGGTTCCCACTCGAACGCGGCCACCGTGTTGCGCAGGTCGTCGAGTTCCGGCAGGCCTTCCACCAGCTTGGGCAGGTGGTAGGGCGCGACGGCGAGGATCAGGCGGTCGTAGGCCGCATCGTCGCCGTCGACGGCATAGCCGGTTCCCTGCCGGCGCACGCATTCGACGCGCCGTCCGCGCTGGATGCGTCCGCCGCGGGCTTCCAGCCAGGCGGCGGCGGGTTCGGGGAACAGGCGCGAGAAGTCGGTGGCGGGCAACAGCAGGTCGCTGGCGGCGCGGTCGGCGGCCAGGCTGTCGCGCAGGACGTTGAGGAAGACCTGGGCCGAGGCGCATTCGACGCCGGTGTTGAGCGCCGCGATGCACAGCGGCTCCCACAGGTAACGGCGCAGGCGTCCGGACTGGCCGTGTGCCTCCAGCAATTCGGTCGTCGGCAAATCCTGCGCGAGCCGGAAGCCCTGCGCTTCCATGGCGCGCATGAAGCGGATGGCGGCGAATTTCTCGGCGGCGGAGATTCCCCTGGCGGCGACCAGGGCCCAGGCTAGATGGAGCGGCGCGGGCAGGCGCGGCGCGGCGATGCGGAATTCGCCCGGGAAGTCGAGCCGCAGCGGATGCCGATGCAGGCCAGCCGGATCGGCGCCGACCTTTGCCATCAGCGCCAAGGTTTCGCGATAGGCGCCGACCAGGATGTGGGCGCCGTTGTCCAGCGTTCGGCCTTCGGCTTCGACGGCGCGGGCGCGTCCGCCCAGGGTGCGCGAGGCTTCGAAGACGTCGACCTTGGCGCCCGCGGCGGCGAGCTCGACGGCGGCCGCCATGCCGGCATAGCCGCCGCCGACGACGGCGACGCGCGGCGGCTGCGTCACGGCCGCAGCCAGGTCTTCGCCGCCAGCCACAGCTTGCGCAGCGGCGGCAGCGAGAGGCGATGCGTCAGCACGCGGCAGCCGTCCGCGACGATCTCCTCGAGCGTGGTGCGATAGATGGCCGCCATGATGAGGCCGGCGACTTGCGAGCGCCGGTCGACCTCGGGCAGTTGGGAATGCGCGCGCTGGTAGTAGTCGCGCGCGCGCTCCACCTGGAACTCCATCAGCTTGCGGAAGCCTTCCGACGGGCGGCTGGCCAGGATGTCGGCTTCGCTCACGCCGAAGCGCGCGAGTTCGTCCTGCGGCAGGTAGATGCGGCCGCGGCGCGCGTCTTCGCCGACGTCGCGGATGATGTTGGTGAGCTGGAAGGCGAGGCCGAGGTCGTGCGCGTACTTGAGCGTCTGGCGGTCGCGGTAGCCGAAGATCTCGGCCGCCAGCAGGCCGACGACGCTGGCGACGCGGTAGCAGTAGAGGTGCAGCGCCTTGAAGTCCGGGTAGCGCACCGTTTCGAGGTCCATCTCCATGCCGTCGATGATTTCGGCAAGCTGCTCCTGGGGCAGCGCGAAGCGCTGGATTGATGTGGCCAGCGCCTGCGTCACCGGATGCGTCGGCCGGCCGGCGTAGAGCGCCGCCACTTCGCCGCGCCACCAGGCCAGCTTGGCGCGGGCG
>JBLNBJ010000013.1:0-3085 GCA_050259835.1 Ignavibacteria bacterium
GATCTGGCTGGTGCCGGGTGCGCGGAAGAGCAGTTTGCGGCTGCGGACGTCGAAGACCGACGCATCGACCATCGTCTGGATGTCGTATTGGTCGCCATGGATGATGTAGGCCCCGATGATCGTCCAATAGAGGACGGACAAGGCATTGGTGTCGTTGAACTGGACCTGGTCGTAGGAAAGCAGCGCCACCACCTCGACATTGAACATGCGGGCCACCTGCTCGAGGTTGGCGAAGCCGCCTTTCGGACGCAGGTACTGGGTCGGAATGACCTCGATGCTGCCTATGTAGCCGTATTGCGCGAACGACGCCTTTACGCGCTCCAGCAGCTTCGCCTTTTCGGGTTCCGGCAGTCCCGCGCCCCACCCGCCGCCGGGGACGAAGGCAATCCCGACGCGGACCGGAGGTCTCAGGTAGGTAACCGACGGCTGCATTTGCGGCGGCTCCTTGGCGTCGGGATAGAGATAGTCGACGATGCTGCCTGCCTGCTTGACCCCGCCCTGGGGGAACCACGAGGCGCAGCCGGCGAGCAGGAGCACAAATCCGGTCATCAGGATGCCAATGGCGGTCTTCATATCTGTCCTTTCAAGGCTTGGTTATTGCCGAGGGCCGGCATCGCCGCACAGGGCAAGAACGCGGCTGCGCATGGACTCCGGTTCAGCGAGCTTTGCGGGGACCGGCTCACCGACGGCCAGACGAACACGGCGGAAGGGACGCGCCCGCCACGGGCGGGAAAGCGCCTTGCCGTCACGCCGCGAAAACACGCTGCCCCAAAGGCCGGAAAGGCCCATGGGCACGACCGGTACCGGAGAGCGCTCGAGAATCCGGGAAATGCCGGACCGAAAGGCGCCGACTTCGCCATTGGCGGTGATCGTGCCCTCCGGGAAGATGCCGACCAGATCTCCGTTCGCCAGGGCGGCTTCGACCTCGTCGAAGGCTTGCGCCATCAGCGCGCGGTCTTCCTTCGCGGATGCAATCGGAATCGCCCGGCCCGACCTGAACACGAACGAAAGGATCGGCCAGCGGAAGATGCGGTGGTCCATCACGAAGCGAATCGGCCGGTGACAGGCCGCCGTGATGATCAGTGCATCCACGAAGCTCACGTGATTGCAGACCAGCAAGGCCGGCCCGTCGTCCGGAATCCGTTCGACGTCCCGCTTGTCGAGGCGATAGACGGAATGGACGAGTAGCCAGACGATGAAGCGCAACAGAAATTCAGGCACCAGCCGATAGATGAAGACCGCCACGGCCGCATTGCAGACTGCGGCAACGCCGAACAAGGCCGGAATGCTGATTCCCACCGAAAGAAGCTGTGCGGCAGCCCCGGCGCCGACCACCATGAACAGTGCATTCATGATGTTGTTGGCGGCGATGATGCGCGCGCGATGGGCGGGGTTCGACCGCAACTGCACCAGGGCGTAAAGCGGCACGATGAAGAAGCCGCCGAACAGCCCGATGGCGAAAAGATCGAACAGCACGCGTGGCATGCCCGGCGCGCCGAGCAGGGTAAGGGCGCCGAGCGGTTCGGCGGACGGGCTGCCGGGTGAAGCGAACGCGAGATCGAGCCCGAACAAGGTCAAGCCGATCGAGCCGAAAGGCACCAGGCCGATTTCCACCTGCCTGGCGGAGAGGCGTTCGCAAAGGAGCGAACCGATGCCGATGCCGAGCGTGAACGTGGCCAGCAGCAGCGTGACGCTCGTTTCCGCTCCGCCGAGCACGTTCTTCGCATAGGCCGGGAATTGCGCCAGGAACAGCGCGCCGTACAGCCAGAACCAGGAGATGCCGAGGATCGAAAGGAACACGGTGCGATTCTCGCGGGCAAAGCCGATGTTGCGCCATGTCTCGGAGATGGGGTTCGGATTGACGCGCAGCGTCGGTTCCGGCGCGGGCGCGACGGGAATATTGCGACTCGCAAGATAGCCGGCGATGGCAACCGCCAGGCAGACGAGCGTGATCCAGTGCGTGCCGTTCTCCGTTCCGGCCAGCAGGCCGCCCGCCAAGGTGCCCAGCAGGATGGCGACGAAGGTGCCGGCCTCGATCAGCGCATTGCCGCCGACGAGTTCGTTTTCCTGCAGGTGCTGGGGCAGGATCGCGTACTTGACGGGCCCGAACAGGGTCGAATGCAGGCCGAGCAGGAACAGGCAACTCACGAGAAGTTCGAGGCTGTGGAAGTGGAAGCCGGCGCCGGCGACCAGCATGATGCCGATCTCGAGCACCTTGACGAGTCGCGCCAGCATCGCCTTGTCGTACTTGTCCGCCAACTGGCCGGCCGTCGCCGAGAACAGGAAGAACGGCAGGATGAACACGCCGGCCGCCAGGTTGGAAAGCACCTCTGCCTTCATCGTCGTCCATTGGCTGGCCTGGAAAGTGAGCAGCACGACCAGCGCGTTCTTGAACAGGTTGTCGTTGAAGGCGCCGAGAAACTGGGTGCCGAAGAACGGGCCGAAGCGGCGGGTCTTGAGCAGGGAGAATTGGGAACTCATGGCTGCCTCCCTCAGACTTCGGCCGGAACGGTTGCGGCCGCGGCGGCGGTTTCCTCCGCCATCCGCTTGAGCCGCACGTAGTCGGTCTTGCCCGAGCCGAGCAGCGGAATGCTTTCGACCTGACGGATCACGCGCGGCACGGCGAGCTCGGGCGAGCCGACCGTCTTCGCCGCGCTCAGCAAGGCGTCGCGCCCCAGTTCCGGGGCGGTGGTGAACAGCACGAGCGCCTCTCCCTTGGCGGCGTCGCCCCGCGTCGAGGCCGCGTGTGCGTGGCCGGGCGCCGCTGCGGCAGCGATCTTCTCGACGACTTCGAGCGACACCATTTCGCCCGCTATCTTGGCGAAGCGCTTGAGGCGGCCACGGATGTGAACGAAGCCGTCTTCGTCGATGGTCACGATGTCGCCGGTCGAGTACCACCCCTCGCCTATCGACTGCGGCGGCTGGATGACGCCGGGCCGGTCGAACAGGAAATAGCCCTTCATCACGTTCGGTCCCTTGACGTGCAGCGCGCCGCCCTCCGCGATGCCGGGCACGGGCTCGAGCTGCACTTCCGTGCCCGGCACGAACTGCCCGACGCTGCCGATGCGGCAGGCCATCGGCACAT
>JBLNBJ010000014.1:0-13155 GCA_050259835.1 Ignavibacteria bacterium
CCCGGCGGCCCGCCGGGACCGGCACCGCCCTGCCCGCCGCCCGGCGGCGCCGCCCCGCCGCCCGGCCGCGGCACGGTGGGCGGCGGCGTGAAGCCGATGCCCGGGTCGCGCGGCAGCAGCACCGGCGGCGTGAACTGCGGCACGTGCGCCGATTGCCCGCTGCCGAGCAGCAGGCCGCCGGAGCCGTTCGAGGTGAAGATGGAGCCGTTGGCCACATGCAGGTAGGTGCCCGGCGGCAGCGCGCCGCATTCGCTGCCGGCGCAGACCCGGCCCGTGTAGTCGGTGCCGCGGATGCCGATGGTCGCCGTCGGCGTCTTGAGTTCGTAGGCGTCGCGGTTGCCGCGCTTGCCGATCAGACCGGTGACGGTGCGCAGGCCGCCCTTGAGCATGCTGAACACGAAGCTGTCTTCCTGCGGCTTGGCCTCGTTGAACGCGTAGCTCTCGATCTTGATGCGCGTGCCGGGGCGCAGCACGATCTCGCCGCGGTCCGTCATTTCCATGCGCGCATAGGCGCCGGCGGCGGTGACGATGGTGTCGCCGGCCAGCACCTTGGTGCCGGTCGTCGCGGGAACCGCCGTGCCGTCGGCCCTCTCCACCATGACTGAACCCGACAGATGCGTGATGGTGCCGTTGGCCCACGCGTCGGCAACGCCGACGAGCAGCAGGAGGGAAGCGAATCGAAGGAGGCGCGTCATGCCGATTTCCCCCGGCAGACGAGCATGCGGCCCTTGGGCTTGCCGGTCGCCGGCTGGCTGTCGTCGTTCGTGCCGTTATGGATTTGCGAGTTGTTGCCCGAGCCGCCGAGGACACCGGGGCCGCCCACGCTGCCTGAGGAATTCGAGCCGCCGGTCGACGACGACGACTGCGTCGCGGCCGTGCTTGCATTGGTCGCATCGCTCGGCGGCGTCACCGTCGGCGGCGGCGATATTGGCTGGTCATCAGGAGCGACGATGATCTGCCCGCCCGACGCGATGCTCAACGTGGCGCCAGAATAGCTGATGTCGTAGCCCGACTGGCTCGAATAAAGCTGCGGCGCGTAGTTGCCGACGGCCGTCGGGCTGCCATAGACGTCGCGCCCGCCGAACAGCAGGCCGGAGCTGTCGGCGCCGGCCACCGAATAGGCCGGATTGGAAAGCCCGCCCGTGTAGGCGTTGCCGTCGTACACCTTGTGGATGTTGTCGGCGGTGATGGTCAGCGGCGTGAGGAAGGCGCGCAGCAGCGGATAGCTGAAGCCGTCGTAGATGCGCCAGACGGAAGTGCTGCCGCCCGCGTTGGCGATGTCCCAGCCGATGTTGTAGTAGTTCGAGTACCAGGTCATCTGCGGCGAGGCGAGGCCCGTGCAGTCGAAGCCGTAGCCGTTGCCCGAGCAGGCCGACTGGCCGGTCGCGTCCATGTCCCAGAAGGTCTTCGACACGGTGTTGTAGCTGGACGGAACCGTGGTGCCCACTATACCGCCCACTTTCGCGGAGGCCCCCGTCGCCGTCACTTCTCCGGCCGCGTAGCTGCTGGAGATCGTCCCGAGACGCAGCAGGCCGACCAGCCCGCCGACGTCGTCGAAATTGCCGGCGCTGCTCACGGTGGCGATCGAGTAGCTGTTGTTGATGACGTTGCCGCTCGTGTTGTTGTCGCCGATCAGACCGCCGACGCGGTTGTTGCTGCCGGCGTTGCCCGTCACGGTGCCGGCCGAGAAACTGCCGGAGATCGATCCCGCGTCGTTGTAGCCGACCAGCCCCCCGGCCGTCGGGCCCGTCACATTGGCATCGACGTGGCTGTCCGCGATGGTGGTGCCCACGTAATACGTCGATGAATAACCGATCAGGCCACCGACCCTCCCCGTGCCGGTGACGTCGCCGGTGACATAGACGTTGCGGATGGAACTGCCGCCGCTGTAACCGGCCAGGCCGCCCACCTGGTTCGCGCCGGAAATGCTGACGCCGAGCAGGCCCAGGTTGGTGATGGTGGCGCCCTGCAACACGCCGAACAGGCCGAGGTTGTTGCTGGTCGGCTGATTGATGACGAGCCCGGAGATCGTATGGTTCTGGCCGTCGAAAGTGCCGCTGAACTCGCTGCCGGCCGGACCGATGGGCACGAAATCGGCGCTGATGCCGGTGCCGTTGTTGAAGCCGGTCCAGCCCGCCCACAGGCTGGCCGCGGTGGCGTAGTTGCCGCCGCCGCCGGGGATCAGGAGATCGGCCGGCTTGAGCGCGCCCGTAAGGTCGATGTCGGCGCCCTGCGTGTAGTTGGCGCCGGGGGTCATGGCCATCAGCTGCAGCTGGTGAGCATTACGGATATTGCCCGCCCATTCGGAGCGCAGGAAGGGCCGCGTCTGGTTCGCCGCCATCCACCAGGTGGACGAGACGCCCCCCGAGAAGCCGAGGTTGGCGAGGTTGGCGGGATCGAGGAACTGCGTCGAGGTGAGGCCGATCAGGTTCGTGATGCTGCCGTTGTCCGTGCCGTAGCCGACGTTGCCGCAGCAGTTGTTGGTCTTGTCCCAATAGCTGTTGCTGACGATGCCGTTGTTCTCGCCGACGAAGGGGCCGATGTTGAGGCCGAAGGACTGGCCGCCGTAGGTCGTCATGCCGGCGCTCCAGCTGCCGGTGATCATGCCGTTCGAGGCGCTGTGGCCGACCAGGCCGCCAACCCAGCCGCTGGCCGAATAGTTGGCGACGGCGCCCGTCGCATAAGAATTCGAGATGATGTCGTTGTTGTAGCCGACGAGGCCACCGACCTTGGCGAAGGAACCGGCGCCGGCGTATTTGACGTTGCCGGTCGCGTAGCTCTCGTAGATGCCGCCGAGGCCGGCATCGCCGTTGGCGCCGACCAGGCCGCCGACCCAGGTGCCGTTGGCCGTGCCGGTGACGTCGCCCGTCGCATAACTGTAGCGGATTACCGCCTCCTCGATCTCGTTGGCCGAGTTGCGCCCGACCAGGCCGCCGACGTAGGTCGCGCCGGTGACGTTCGCGCTCGAGCCGCTGTTGAGCACCGTACCCTCGTTGGAGCCAACCAGGCCGCCGACGTAGTTCCTGCCATTGATGCTGCCGCCCGCGAGCTCGACGTTGCGCACGATGCCGGTGTTGTAGCCGAACAGGCCGACGTAATCGGTCGAAGGCCGGCTGATCACGAGGTTGCTGATGCGGTGGCCGAGCCCATCGAAGACGCCGAAGAACGCGCCGAGGTTGCTGCCGATCGGAACGAAGCCGCCATCCCAGAGGGCGGTCGGCGAAGCGTCGATATCGGTGCCCAGCGCGTAATGGCCGCCGAGGTTCTGGGCCTGCGCCAGCGTCGCCAGCGTATTCACGTTGTTGACCACGGTGTACTGCTGGTTGCCGATCCACAGCAAAGGATTGAGGCCTGACAACGTGACCGTGGCACGCAGTTCGTAGCCGGTGTTGGCTGCCGGCGCGGTGACCTCGTTGCTGCCGCCATAGAAGAGCTTGAGGCCGGCGCCGTTGCCCGTGGCGGTGATGTTGGCGTTGACGTAGATGTTCCGATGAGCGGAAAGCGTCAGCGTCGTGCCGGCGCACCACGAGACGACGCTATTGACGAAGATGTCGCCATTGCCGCCGGTCGAGCCGTCGGTCGCGATGGTGACGTTGGCACCGTCGAGTTGACTCGCCAGGGTTGAGGCGCCGATGCCGGACGTCGTCTGCGAAGCGCTGCCCGCCGAGATCGTGAAGTCGACCGGATCGATCAGCCACGAACCGGTGCGCCCGCGCGCCGACCGCGCATCCACGCGGAAGCCGTCGGCGATGCGGACTTGCGCGGCCGAGGTTTCGATGAAGCCGCCGTCGTCGCTCGAGCCCTTCGCGAGAATCTTCCCGTCGGCATCCACGCGCCCCGCCTTCATGTCGCCCATGACCTTGACGGAGCCGCCCGCGGTGCCGCTGGCATCGATGACGCTCGACGCCGCGAGCGAAACATTGCGCCCCCACAAGCCGACGCTGCCGCCTGCGCCGCTGGTGCTGGAGGCGTCGAGCGTGCCGCTGTTCGCCACCGCGCCGCCCTCGAGGAGGATCTCGCCGCCGCGCACGGCAAGCCCGGTGGCACGGATCACGCCGCTGTTGTTCACCACGCGGTCGAGCGTGTCGCGCGCCTGCCCGGCGGTCAGCGCCACGGACAGGACGGCGTCGATGTTGCCCGTATTGACGATGCTCGCCTTGAGCGCCGGATCGACGACGCGGGCACGGATAAGGCCGTTGCCGGTGATGTCGACTGCGACGCTGTTGCCGGCCGCCAGGGTCACGCTGGTGGCGAAGATGCTGCCGGCGTTCTCGACCGTATTGCCGGCGAGCACGACGCTGCCCGCGGCCTTCAGCAGGCCTTCGTTGCGGATGGTGCCGGTGCCCGGCGCGGTCAGGCGGTAGTTGCCGTCCATGAACTGGCCGGGATCGAGCGCCATTGTCGTCGCCAGCAGGCCGCCGACGTTGATCGATGCGCCCCTGCCGAACAGCATGCCGTTCGGATTGACGATGAACAGGGTGCTGTCGGCGTTCAGCTTGCCGTAGATGGCGCTCGGATCGCTGCCGCCGACGAGGAACAGCGTAACGGCGCCGCTTTGCTGCTTGACGTTGACCGTGGCGTCCGTGCCGATGTCGAAGCTCTTGAAGCGGTAGGCGCCGCGCGCGCCATCCTGCGTGACCGTATAGGTGTTCCCGCTCTGCGCCGCCGAGCCGCTGCCGCGCACGACTTCGAAACCCGTCGGCATCGCGTCGGCGGCGATGGTCTTCGCGAAGACCGGCAGGGCAGTGAGCGAAACCGCGGCCACCATGCTCCACCGCCACACGCCGGATCGGCCCGGCTTGGCGCAACCCTTTCCCTGCGCCTTGGCATTTTCGCCGACGGCCATCCAGGCGCGACGCGCGCGATTCCAGACGAGACGATGGGCGCGATTCATGGCATCGTCCTTTCAATCGGGTCTGTTTTCACCATGCATATCCCAGGTTGAACCAGAAACGCGGCCGGTCGTTGTCGGCAGGATTCGGCGCTTCCTTGCCGGCCCAGGCGAGGATCGCGCTCGCGGCGAAGCCCTTGCCGATGGCCCAGTCCGCCGCGATGCCGGCGTCGGTGAGCCGCTTGGCGTTGTTCGTCGTGCCGGCCAGGGGATTCCGGTTGAGCCGCAACCTGCCGTAGTCCGTGAATGCGGACAGCGCCAGGCCGGGCGTCAACTGCCCGCGCATGGCGATCTTGGCGAACACGCCTTCGTCGCCGCTGGCCTCGCCGCTGGCATAGCCGGGAAGCGTCGCCGGACCGCCGAGCATCAACTTCTCGGAGGAATCGAGGTTCTTGCTCGCCCATTGTTGGAGGAACTGCAGTTGCAGCGACCAGTCGCGATTCAAGGTCTGCTGGCGCTGAATGCTGACGATGAGCTTCTCGAAGTGACCCGCCGTGCCGAGGCCGCCGGGCGGCGCATCGAATGCCGCCGCGACCGGGCCGAGCAGCAGTTGTCCGCTGCGCAACGCGAGTTCGGCGCGCGTCGCGCCGCCGCCCATGATCTCGTCGAGGCTGTCGCCCGAGAGCGTTGCCGTTAGAGCGCGGCTATGCTTGTCGAGGTCGTAGCCATAGGCGCGGAAATGGTCGACCAGCTTGTTGTCATCCGCTTCGAGCTGCAGCTTCAGGTTGGCGGCGCGACTGCGGATGAACGGGTAGGCCACGCCAATACGCAGTGAATCGGCCGAGCCGCTGGCCTCCAGCGCCGTGAAGCTCCCGCCCAGCGAATACTCGGCGCGCGAAGCGCCCGCCAGGACGCGCCAGCCGTCGGCGCCGAGCGGAAGTTCGCCGCGCAGGTTGTAGCTGGTGAGATTGCGGTTCTCGCTCGACAGGGCGGAAAAGCTCAGGCGTTCCCCGAGACCGAAGGGGCTGTTGGCATCGAAACTCACGCCCAGCCGCTTTTGGCCCGTCGAAGGCAAGCCGTGATTGTTGAGCTCGGCGCGCCCGTTCAAGGCGTCGTCGGCCTTCAGGGCCAGCACGACATCGGTGGTACCCGGTACTGCGCCGGCCTGAAGATCGAGCGTGGCGCGGCTGCCGGCCAGTTCGTTCACCAGCAGGATCTGGCGCTCGATCTCGGGCAGCGTCAAGGGCTGGCCCTTGGGCAGCCGGTCGAGATAACCGTAGAGAACGCCGCTCATGATCAGGCTCTCGCCCTCGAGCCTTGTTTCGCCGAGGCGGCCCTCGCTGACGGCGATCTCGATGATGCCGTCCTTGATCTTCTGCGGCGGCAGATAGGCCTGGGCGAGGAAGTAGCCGCTGGCGCGATAGCGGGCCTCGACGGCCTCGACCGCCTCGATGAGGTCGCCGAACGTCAGCGAACGCCCCTTCCAGGCCGTCAGGGCGGCATCGAGTTCCGCAGAGGAGAACGCCTTGTTGCCGGTGAAGGCGAAGCCGGTGACCTGGACACGGACGTCGCCGACGGCGGCCGGCGCACGGGGGCGGGCGGGCGCCTCGACGGGCGGAACCGATACCGCAGGCGCCTGTTCGAGCGGGGGCCGCGTCTCCTGCAGCACGCGGCCCGCGTCGACCGGCGGCGTCTGCGCCACGGCAGGCAGGCCGGCCATCGCCATGGCGAGGACGATGGTTTCGAGGAGCGCGCTGTGGTTTCTGTGCGGATGAAGGCGAGGCGAACTGGGCATGGGCGGCGGCGTCGGTGGATCGGGCGGGCGAATGCCGGCCCGCTTCGAGCAGCCGCAAGCTTAACGATCAGCCGGCTACAAATGCCTCACAAATAATGCAAACCTGATGGTTGATTCAGGGTTGCGGCGTGCCGCTTTCCCAGCCCAGGTCGGGAGACGGCCTTCCGAGGATGGACGCCAGCCAGGCACGCACGGCGGCGACGTCCGGCATGCGGCATCCAGCCACGCTCTCTCCTTCGCCGACCTTGACGGCAAGTCCGCCCATTGCATTGACCGCCGCGAAGCCGAACTCGTCCGTCGCGTCGTCGCCCAGGAACAGCGGGATGCGGCCGGCAAACGGCGGTTCGGCCATGAAGTCGCGGATCGCCGTTCCCTTGTCCACATCCGCCGGCCGCAGTTCGAGCACCATCTTGCCCCACTGCAGCGCGAATGCCGGCCCCGCGCGAGCGCGGCACTGCTCCAGAGCGCCGAGAACCTCGGGTTCCCGATGCGGCGCCTGGCGGTAATGAACCGCAACGCAGATCCCCTTGTCCTCGACCATCACCCCTTCGACCCCGGCCGCCCACGCCTTTACGCAGCGCCGGGCCGCTTCCACCTGGGCCTCCCCGGGGGAACGCCGCAGGACGGCGCCCGCCGCGGTGCGGCGTTCGGCTCCATGCTGGCCCGCGGCCGGGAATCGCAGGGGAGAGAAGAGACGGTCGATGCTTTCCACCGTCCGGCCGCTGACCAGCGCCACCGCACCTCCCGCCGCCTCCTCCAGGACGCGCAGGACCTCGAGCAGCCAAGGGTCGACATAGGCGCGCCCCGGCACCACGGCAAAACGGATCAGCGTGCCGTCGATATCGAGGAAGAACGCGTAGCGCGAGGCCTCGCCGGGCAGGATGCTGGGCGGCAGCGTCTGCCGCGCCTGCGCACCCGGCGTTTTCGATGCGGGATCGGGAGCTCTGGCCTCCATTCGGCTTTGAAGCGCGAGGCGCGCTCCAGTTCCGCGGCGCGTGGCGCGCCGGAGGTCAAAGCGGCGCCAGGCCGTGGCGCCGACGCGCGTCGTTGCAGGCTTCGTCGCCGCGCCCGACCGCGGCGAGGGGCGCGAAATCGCGGCAGGGGCTGGGACGGGATTCGTAGATCGCGCAGGAGACCGACTTGCCGATGTCCCCGCGCAGCGCCACGCAGCGCGGCGGCTGGCGCTCGGTGCCACGCATGCAGGCCATCACGGAGGTCACGCGATCGACAAGCCCGGCGGGGACGGCGCCGCCGGGCTCGTCGTCGATCTCGCCGCAGTAGAACGACACGCGGTAGGTAGCGCAGCAGGCGCCGCAGGACTGGCAGGGATTGCCGGCCGCCACGGCGGCCTCAGAGAATGGCGCGCCCGACGTACCAGGCAAGTGCCGCCATCAAGGCGCTCGCCGGAATGGTGAGGATCCACGCCCAGACGATGCCGCCCGCCACGCCCCAGCGCACCTTCTTGGTGCCATGCGTCGCGCCGACGCCGGTGATCGCACCGGTAATGGTGTGCGTCGTCGACACCGGGATGCCGAGGTAGGTCGCCAGGAACAGCGTCATGGCGCCGCCCGAGTTGGCGCAGAAGCCACTCGCCTGGTTGAGCTTGGTGATGCGCTGGCCCATGGTCTTGACGATGCGCCAGCCGCCGAACATGGTGCCGAGGCCCATCGAAAGGTAGCAGCAGGCGATCACCCAGGCGGGCACGCTCTCGTTGCTCTTCGACATGCCGGCGGCGATCAGCAGCATCCAGATGATGCCGATCGTCTTCTGCGCGTCGTTGCCGCCGTGACCGAGGCTGTAGGCCGCCGCGGAAAGCAGCTGCAGGCGCCGGAACACCTTGTCGACGCGGCGCGGCGAAGCCCGGTTGCACATCCACGAGACGGCGATCATGAGGGCGGCGCCGAGGATGAAGCCGAGGATCGGCGACACGAAGATGAACAGCACCGTCTTGCCGACACCCGCCCATATCAGCGAATCCGGGCCCGACTTCGCCATCGCGGCGCCGACCAGGCCGCCGATCAGCGCATGCGAGGAACTCGACGGAATGCCGTAGTACCAGGTCACCAGGTTCCAGAGGATGGCGCCGATCAGGGCGCCGAACACGACGTAGTGGTCGACGACGCTGGGGTCGATGGTGCCCTTGCCGATCGTCGTCGCCACTTTCAGCTGGAAGACGAGGATGGCGATGACGTTGAACACCGCCGCCCAGATCACCGCCTGCTGCGGCTTGAGGACGCGGGTGGACACGATGGTCGCGATGGAATTGGCGGCATCGTGGAAGCCGTTCATGAAGTCGAACAGCAACGCGAGGCCGACCAGGACCGCGACGACGGACAGACTGATTTCTACTCCCTGCATGCTTGCGGTCTCCGCCGCTTACAACGACTCAAGAATTTTCCAGGACGATGCCTTCGATGATGTTCGCCACATCCTCGCAGCGATCGGTGACGGTCTCCAGCAGTTCGTAGATGCCCTTCTGCTTGATCAGTTCGCGCACGTCGGTCTCTTCGCGGAACAGCTTGATGATGCCGGTGCGCATGACGCGGTCGGCATCGGACTCGAGCTGGTCGATCTCGCGGCAGATCTTGATGATGGCAGGCGCGTTGTCCATGGAGGACAGCAGCGACACGGCCGCGCGCACGCGCTCGCAGCACGAGACGCTGATGTCGGCCAGCTGCCGCGATTCCTGCGTCAGCTTGCGCACGTCGTAGAGGTGCATCGATTCGGCGACGTCCTGGATCAGGTCGAGGATGTCGTCGAGCTTGGAGATCAGCTGATGAATCTCGTCGCGATCGAGCGGGGTATTGAAGGTGGTATGAAGCAGCGCGACGGTATCGTGGGTGACCTTGTCGGCCTTCTTCTCGATTTCGTCGATCGCCTGTGCATGGCTGGAAACGCTGCTGCCGGAGCCGTCGCCGCCGAGGTTGGCGACGAGAACTGCAAGTTCGTGGGCTCCCTGAACGACCAGTTCCGCATGAGCGTTGAAAAGGTCGAAAAACTTGCCCTCTTGGGGCATCAGTTTTGAGAACATTTGTGAAGTCGTGGGTAACGAAGCTGCGCGAGTCTACCAGAGTCTGGTGCGGCGACCCCGACAGCGTTGCTGGTATACTTCGCGGTTCCCCACGCAATTTGCGGTTAGGCTTGTGGTCCAGAGCTTCCGCCGTCACACGCCGATGAAACGCCCCCGCTTCACCCGCCGCTCCAAGCAGACGCCCGCCACCGAACAGCTGATCCGGCTGGCGATCAGCCTTTCGCAGTCGAGCAGCCGCGTCGAGGACGACTTCTGGGAAGCCCGCCTCGCCACGCAGGTCGACCGCCTGCTGGCCGACGGCGAGGAGGAAGCGCTGACCGGCGCGCTCGATCATCTCTACGGCGTCGGCGGCCGCGCCTACGACGAGCTCGCCGACATGATCGAATCCTGCTGCGAGAGCCGCCGCGTCGACGCGGCCGAAGGCGTGGTCAAGCACCAGGACGTGGTGCTGCTCGCCATCCCGATGCTCGCCTGGTCGCGCTACACGATCCCGTCGGGCCCGGTCGCCGCAGACGCCGTGGCGAACGCACGCGTGCAACTCCAGGCCCACGTGCTCGCGCACGACGCGCGCCTGGGACTCGCCAACTATCTCTTCAGCCCGGACCAGCTGCCGCAGAGCTATTCGGAGACCGCCGCGCTGGCCGACAAGCTCGCCAAGGCAGCCCTGCACGGCCGCGACCTCAAGATGGACGCGGCCACCATGCCCGAAACCGTCAACTTCCTGTCCGACACGCGCTACCTGATCGGCGCCGTCGCCGCGCCGCGCGGCGCGCCGCTGTTCCGCTGGCAGGAAGAGGACGGCTCGCGCGCCGAGGCCGTCAAGCAATGGCGGCTGCAGGGCGGCGACGCGCTGCGCCCGCTGCTGCCCGCGTGCGCCATCGAGCTGCTGCTGCCGCAGCCCTACCACGCGGCAGCGCGCGAAGCCGATCGCGCCTCGCGCCCCTACTCGCTGCGCGCCGCGGTGGCCTTCCTGCAGACCACCCTCAACGTTGCCGCGACCGAATTGCGCGCGGTGGTGGCACCGTTCTACGACCGCCAGATGGAGGAATACCGCATCGGCTTCACGGTCGGCCAGTCGAACGACGTCGTCCATGGCGTGGTGTGGCCGCTGCTGGAAGCGGAGGACGAGTCGTCGGACGCGCACGCCCAGATCGACCTCGTGCTGCGCGAAGCCGGCATGCGCGAAATCCTCATCCTCGACGATCGTTTCCCGCTCGAATACTGCGACGACTGCGGCGCCCCGCTCTATCCGAATCCGGAAGGCGAGCCGGTGCATGCGGAGCTGCCCGAGGAACAGGCGGAGTCGGCGCCCCGCCACCTGCACTGAGCCGCCGGCTCAGGACGGCAGGTAGGGCGACGGATCGATTTCCGGCGCGCGTCCGCCGACCAGGTCGGCGACCAGCTTTCCCGAACCGCAGGCCATGGTCCAGCCGAGCGTCCCGTGTCCCGTATTGACGTAAAGGTTGCGCAAGCGCGCGCGGCCGACGGTCGGCACGTTGCCCGGCGTCGCCGGGCGCAGCCCCGCCCATAGCTCCGGTGCGCCGGCCTCCGCGACGCGGGGAAACAGCGCGCGCACGCGCTGCACGATGGCCTCGCAGCGCACCGGGTTCACCGAAGTGTCGTAGCCGGTGAACTCCGCCGTCCCGGCGATCCGCAGGCGGTCACCCAGGCGCGAGAACACGATCTTGTGGCCGTCGTCGGTGAGGCTCACCGTCGGCGCAGGCGCCTCGGGCGCAAGCGGCAGCGTCACCGAGTAGCCCTTTGCCGGATAGACCGGCAGCTTCACCCCGAGCGGCTTGAGCAGCAGCGGCGAATAGCTGCCGAGCGCGACGACGTAGGCATCCGCCGCGATCCGCGCGCCGTTCGCCAGACGCACGCCCGCCACGCGATCGCCTTCCGCCTCGATGCCCGCGACGGTCTCGCCGTAGCGGAAGCTCACGCCCCGCTCGGCGCTGCGGCGCGCCAGCGCCTGCGCGAACTTGCGCGCATCGCCGGATTCGTCGCTCTCGGTGTAGGTGCCGCCGACGATGGGAACCCGCGATTCGCGCAGGGCGGGTTCGATCGCCAGGCATTCCGCGGCCGTCTTCGGCACGCGCTGGCAGCCGTATTCGCGCATGAGGGCCGCCTGCGGCAGCGCGCGCTCGAACACCGCCTCATCCGTGTAGAAATGCAGGATGCCGCGCGTGAGCTGGTCGTACTCGAGACCCAGCTGGCTGCGCAAAACGCCGAGACGCGCGCGGCTGTCGAGCGCCAGCCGCAGGATCGCGACGATGTTGTCGTGCGTGCGTCCCGGTGTGCACTGGGCGAGGAAGCGCAGCCCCCAGTCCCATTGCGCCGGGTCGGCCCGCAGTCGCCACAGCAGCGGCGAGTCTTCGCGCCCCAGCCACTTGAGCGCCTGCCAGGGCGCCGCCGGGTTGGCCCACGGCTCCGCGTGGCTGGTGGAAATCTGCCCGCCGTTGGCAAAGCTGGTTTCCAGCGCGGCGTCCGGCTGGCGGTCGACCACGGTCACCTCGTGGCCGTCCTCGGCGAGATACCAGGCGGACGCGACCCCGATCAGCCCTGCCCCGAGCACGGCTATGCGCATGCGGTTTCCTTCGGTGCGGGATGAAGGAAAAGGAACTTGCGCATGGGAGAATGGCTCCGAGAATTCGACTTGCCGATTATACGAAGCGGAAATGCCAAGGATCGAGAAGACCGAAGAGGAATGGCGCGCGCTGCTCACGCCCGAGCAGTACCGCGTCACGCGCGCCCGGGGCACCGAGCGGCCCTTCACCGGCGTCTACTGGGACTGCGACGAAGCCGGCATCTATCGCTGCGTCTGCTGCGGGGCGGCCCTGTTCGAATCCGCGGCCAAATTCGACGCCGGTTGCGGCTGGCCGAGCTTCAGCGCGCCCGCGCCCGGCGCGCCGATCGCGGAAGCCGAGGACCTCAGCCACGGCATGCGCCGCACCGAAGTCGAATGCAGCCAGTGCGGCGCCCATCTCGGCCACGTCTTCCCGGACGGACCGGCGCCGACGGGGCTGCGCTATTGCATCAACTCCGCCGCGCTCAAGCTGGCGAAGGACGCATGAGCCCTTGGAGGCAGCGCGGGGCGCGGCGCCTTCGAGCCCACCCCGTATAATTGCCGCCGATGAAATTCCTTTTCGATCTCTTTCCCGTCATCCTGTTCTTCGCCGCATTCAAGCTGGCCGGCATCTACGTTGCCACGGCTACCGCGATCGGCGCCACGTTCGCGCAGATCGCCTGGGTCTGGTGGCGGCATCGCAAGGTGGACACCATGCTGTGGGTCAGCCTCGGCCTCATCGTCGTCTTCGGCGGCGCCACGCTGGTGCTGCACGACGAGACCTTCATCAAGTGGAAGCCGACCATCCTCTACTGGCTGTTCGCCACCACGCTGTTCATTTCCGCCAAGGCCTTCGGCCGCAACCTGATCCGCCGCATGCTGGAGGAACAAGTGGTGCTGCCGGAGCCGCTCTGGGCGCGGCTCAACCTTGCCTG
>JBLNBJ010000015.1:0-11861 GCA_050259835.1 Ignavibacteria bacterium
GCGACGATCACCGTGCTGGATGTCGGGCAGGGGTTGGCGCTGCATGTGCAGACGCACTCTCACGATTTGCTCTATGACACGGGGCCGCTGTTCTCGCCGGAGGCGAACAGCGGCAACCGCATCATCGTTCCCTATCTGCGGGCGATGGGCGTCCAGCGCCTCGACGGTCTCGTGGTGACGCATGAGGACAAGGATCACTCGGGCGGTGCCGCATCCGTTCTCGAGGCCCTGCCGGTCGGATGGATGTCGAGCTCGCTTCCCTACGAACATGCGCTGTCCGCTGTACCGATTGTCCAGCGCCCATGCGTCGATGGCGATCGATGGAGCTGGGATGGCGTCGAGTTCTCGACCCTGCATCCCCCAGCGCGGCAATTCGATGCGCCGACGCGCAAGACCAACGACATGAGTTGCGTCATCCGGGTCAGCGCGGGAGGACGCAGCATGCTGCTGACTTCCGACATCGAGGCCTTGTCCGAAATGGCGATCCTGGCGCGACATCGCGAGGACTTGAAGGCCGACGTCCTGACGGTGCCGCATCACGGTAGCCGCACTTCGTCATCGACCGATTTCATCTCGGCCACCGGCGCGCGTACCGCGATCTTTCCGGTGGGCTACCGCAATCGCTTCGGCCACCCGAAGGAAGACGTCGTGGAGCGGTACCGCGCAACTGGCGCTACGCTCTGGCGCACCGACCGCGACGGTGCATTAACCGTGACGCTTTCCCAGGCGGGCGTCCGGGTGACCGCCGAGCGAGAACGCCGGCGCCGCTACTGGCACGGCTCGTGAGCCTTACTCCCCCGCCATCGCCAAATACGCCTGCAACTGCCCCGCCCACTCATTGAGCAGCCGCTTGCCGTCCGCATCGAGCAGCGGCTCGATGCTTTCCCGGCGCCGCGCGATTTCGCGGTCAAGGTCGCGGAACTGCCAGTGGACTTCGTCGAGGGCGGCGTCGAGTTCTACGGCGACTTCGGGGTCGTCGTTCAGCAGTTCCATCAGCAGTTGCTGGCTGGCCGGGTCGAAGCCGAATTGCAGCAGCATGTGGCGCAGCGTCGCCATGCGTTCGATGAGGAAGGCGAGTTCCTGTGCCGGGCGGTCGGCGCCGGTTTGGGCCAGCGCTGGGCGGAAGTCGTTCCAGCGTTCGAGCAGGCTGGCGGCGGCCATCAGGCGGGCGTGCGGGGCGGTGGCGGTGGAGCGCGCGGTCGGCGCGCGCGCTCCGATGCCTTCGTGCAGCAGGGCGAGCAGGCCGATGTCGAACTTCTGGCGGTTCAGGCGCATCAGCGCGCCCAGCCGTTCATGCGTGCCGAAGCGCACGAGGATGGCGGCGCAGACGTCGGCGATGCCGACGATGCGCGCCAGCGGCCCCACGCGGTCGCCGCGCAGGCCGTAGGGGTAGCCGCTGCCGTCGAGGCGTTCCTGGTGCTGGAGCACGGCGGTGGAAACGGCCGGGTCGAGGCGGGCGATCTCGCGCGCGACGAGGTGGCCGGTGATCGGATGCACGTAGATGTAGCGCCGCTCATCGTCGCTGATGCGGTGCTGCGGGTCGAGCAGGGCGGGGTCGGTGTAGAGCTCGCCGAGGTCGTGGCACAGGGCGGCGAGCAGCACCGCGGCCGTCTCCTTCGATGGCAGTTCGCGCCGCAGCGCCAGGTAGTGCGAGATCACGGCGACCAGCAGCAGGTGGCGGTAGAGGGCCGGGCGCTCCTCCCGTGCGTGGGCGAGCATCTGGGCGAGGGTTTCGGGCAGGTCGAGCCGCGAGAGTTCGTGGCGCATGGCGAGCGGGTCGCCCGAGCGCTCGGCGAGCTCGCGCAGGAAGGGGTCGCCGTCGATGAGTTGCGCGGTTTGCCGCGCGAGATGTTCCGCGACGTCGCGGATGTCTTCGGAACGATTGCCGGCGCGCCTGGCGTGCTTGAGCAGGACTTCGCGGGCGAGGCTCTCGTAATGGTCGTGATCGGGGATCATCGCCACCTCCACTCTCCGTTGCGGCTGGTTCGCGGCCGTGGTTCATCTTAACCCTACTTGCGGTGGCCGAGTACACTCCGGGCAGGAGGATGCAATCAATGAGCGAGATGCGCGAGCGCAGCGTGCGCTGCCTGAGCCCGGCGGGTTTTCATGACATGGCGTATGTGGAGTGGGGCGCGCCGGACAATCCGCGCGTGGTGGTCTGCGTGCATGGGCTCACGCGCTGCGCGCGCGACTTCGATTTCCTGGCGCAGGCGCTGGCCGCCGACTATCGCGTGGTCTGCCCCGACGTGGCGGGGCGCGGCCGCAGCGATTGGCTCAAGGACAAGGCGCTCTACGCCATCCCGCAGTACGCGGCCGACATGGCGACGCTGATCGCGCGGCTGGACGTCGAAAGCGTCGACTGGGTCGGCACCTCGATGGGCGGGCTGATCGGCATGGCGCTGGCGGCGCAGGAGAAGACGCCGATCGCCCGGCTGGTGCTCAACGACGTCGGGCCGGTAATCACGGGCGCTTCCATCGCCCGCATCGGCCAATACGTGGGCAACGCGCCGCGCTTCGACGGCATGGAGCAGGCGGAAGCCTTCGTGCGCTTCGTCTCCGCAACCTTCGGCCCGCTCACGGATGCGCAATGGCGGCATCTCACCGTGCATGCGGTGCGCACGGCGGCGGACGGCAAGGTGGAGTTCCGCTACGACCCGGGCATCGCCGTGCCCTTTCGCACCGAGACGGGCGATGGCAGCAAGGACGTCGAGCTGTGGCCGCTCTACGACGCCATCCGCTGCCCCACGCTGGCGATCCGCGGCGCGCAATCCGACCTGCTGACGCCCGAGACACACGCCGCCATGGCCCTGCGCGGGCCGCGCGCGCAGTTGGTCGAAGTGCCCGGCGTCGGCCATGCGCCGATGTTCACGGACGAGTTGCAGATCGGGCTGGTGGACGCCTTCCTGCGCGGCCGCTAGGGCCATTTCTTCACGCGCGTGCGGCGGAGGAAGGCGGCGGCCGTGCTACCATTCGCAGCGGCGGGCCTCCCCGCATTGCGGGGTGGTGAACCTGGTCAGGTCCGGAAGGAAGCAGCCACAGCCATTTTCCGCAAGTGCCGGGGGTAAGGCTCGCCACCCCCGCCTCCCGCCCCTCCGAAACAAATAAATACAAACTCCGGCAGCGGGGACACATCTGGCTTACTCTGGGATAGTCAAATGCCATCACGCATTTGGGATTTTCCGAAGGAGACCATGATGAAACTGAACACCAAGCATATCGCCGCCGTCCTGGCGGCCAGCGCCATGTCTTTCGGCCTCACGGCCAGCGCCCAGCCAGCCGGACCGGGTCCGCAGGCGGGCATGGGGCCCGGCGGCTGCCCGATGGCCGGCGGCCCGATGATGGGCGACCACGCCGCGCGCGCCGAGCAGCACCTGGCCCAGCTCAAGACCCAGCTCAAGATCACGCCGCAGCAAGAACCGCTCTGGCAGGCCTTCGCCGACAAGGTCAAGGCCGCGGCCGGGCAGCACAAGGCGATGCAGCAGAACATGCAGCAGCCGTCGACGGCGCCCGAGCGCATGAACCGCATGGTCGAGCACATGAAGGAGCACACCGCGGCGATGGAAGGCGTGAACGATGCCTTCAAGCGTCTTTACGATGCGCTGACGCCCGACCAGAAGGCCGTGGCCGACAAGTTCCAGCCCTTCGGCGGCCGCATGGGCGGCAAGCGCGGCATGCGCGGCGGCGGCATGGGCGGCGGCATGGGCATGGGCGGCGGCATGCAGGGCCAGGGTCCCGGCCCGGGCGGTCCGGCAGCGCGCTAGTCCGCTGATTTTTCTCCTCCTCCTTTAGGCGCCCGGCTCCTCCCCGGGCGCCTTTTTCGTTGCCCGGGCCGCCTGGTCCGCTTTGGTAGAATTGCCGGATGAGCTACCAGGTCCTCGCCCGCAAGTGGCGCCCCAAGTCCTTCGCGACCCTGGTCGGGCAGGAGCACGTCGTCAAGGCGCTGACCCATGCCCTCGACCAGCAGCGCCTCCATCACGCCTACCTGTTCACCGGCACGCGCGGCGTCGGCAAGACCACCATCGCGCGCATCATGGCGAAGGCGCTCAACTGCGAAACCGGCGTCACATCAACGCCCTGCGGCACCTGCTCGTCGTGCCAGGAAATCGACGGCGGGCGCTTCGTCGATTACATGGAGCTCGACGCGGCCTCCAATCGCGGCGTCGAGGACATGACCGGCCTGCTCGAGAAGGCCACCTACGCGCCTACGCGCGGCCGCTACAAGGTGTACGTGATCGACGAAGTGCACCAGCTCTCGGGCCATGCCTTCAACGCGATGCTGAAGACGCTCGAAGAGCCCCCCGAGCACGTCAAGTTCATCCTGGCCACCACCGACCCGCAGAAGATTCCGGTGACGGTGCTTTCCCGCTGCCTGCAGTTCAACCTCAAGCAGATGCCGGTCGGGCACATCGTCGAGCATCTGACGAACATCCTCGGCCAGGAATGCGTGCCCTTCGAGGCGGGCGCCTTGCGCCACATCGCCAAGGGCGCCGCCGGCAGCATGCGCGACGCGCTGTCGCTGCTCGACCAGGCCATCGCGCACGGCGCGGGCAAGGTCGAAGAAGCGGGGGTGCGCGACATGCTGGGCACGGTCGGCGACGACTATCTCTACGCCATCCTCGATGCGCTGCGCGACGGCGACATCCAGGCGCTGCTCGCCACCGCCGACGCCATGGACGAGCGCAGCCTGTCGTTCGACTCCGCGCTGCAAGAGCTGGCCACGCTTTTCCACCGCATCGCGATGGCGCAGTTCGCGCCGCAGGCCATCGCCGACGACGCCGAGCGCGCCAGGCTCGCGCCCTATGCGTCGGCCTTCGATCCTGAGTTCCTGCAGCTTTGCTACCAGATCGCCATCCACGGCCGCGAAGACATGGACCTGGCGCCCGACGAATACGCGGGCTTCAGCATGACGCTGCTTCGCCTGCATGCGTTCAGGCCCGACAGCGGCGGCGGTGCCACGCGCCCGGCGGCGTCCGCGCAGACGCAGCGCGCAGCGGGCGGGGCTACGGGCGGTGCGCCGCGCGCCGCGGCCGCAGTTGCTCCCGCGCCCGCGTCGCAAGCGCCCGTCGCAGCCGCGCCGCAAGCCGCTCCGGCGGCTGCACCCGCTTCCGCGCCGCTGGCCGAAGACGACTGGCACGGCCTGGTCGCGCGCCTGCCGCTGGTCGGCATGGCGAAGCAGCTGGCCCAGCACTGCGAGCTGGCCGAGCTCGGCAAGGACCACATCGCGCTGCGGCTGCCGCCGGCGCACAAGCACCTGCAGGGCAAGACGCAGCAGGACAAGCTCGAGGCGGAACTGCGCAATCACTACGGCCGCGCGCTGCGGCTCGTCATCGAAGTGGCCGAGGCTGCCGGCGTGACGCCGGCCGAGCGCGCGAAGAGCGAGAAGCGCGAGCGCCAGGAAAAGGCAGTCGAGGCCATCGAACAGGATCCCTTCGTCCGTGCCGCGATCGACTTGTTCGACGCCAGCATCGACGAATCCACCATCAAACCCGTTTAAGGAGCACGCCATGTTCAACAAGGGCGGCATCGCGAACCTGATGAAGCAGGCTCAGCAGATGCAGGAAAACATGATGAAGGCGCAGGAGCAGCTGGCGCAAGTGGAAGTCGAAGGCCAGTCGGGCGCCGGCGCCGTGAAGATCGTCATGACCTGCAAGCACGACGTCAAGCGCGTGACCATCGACGCCTCGGTGATGGACGACAAGGAAATGCTCGAAGACCTGATCGCCGCGGCCGTCAACGACGCCAACCGCCGCGCCGAGTCGACCATGCAGGAGAAGATGGCCGGCTTCACTTCCGGCCTCAACCTGCCGCCGGGCATGAAGCTGCCCTTCTGATGGCGCTTCCTTCCAGCCTCGACGAACTTATCGAGGCTTTGCGCTGCCTGCCGGGCGTCGGCCCGAAATCGGCGCAGCGCATGGCTTACCACCTGCTGCAACGCAATCCGCGCGGCGCCGAGCGCCTCGCGGAGGCGCTGTCGCAGGCGCTCGCCAAGCTGCGCCGCTGCGCGCGCTGCAACACCTTCACCGAAGACGAGATCTGCGACCGCTGTGCCTCGCCGCGCCGCGATCCCACGCTGCTGTGCGTGGTCGAGATGCCGGTGGACCTCAACACCATGGAGCAGACGCACGCCTTCAGCGGGCTCTACTACGTGCTGATGGGCCAGCTCTCGCCGCTCGACGGCATCGGACCCAAGGAGCTCGGCTTCGAGCGGCTCGTCGCGCGCGCCTGCGACGGCGTCGTGAAGGAAGTGATCCTCGCCACCAATTTCACCAACGAGGGCGAGGCCACCGCGCACTACCTCGCCGAGGTGCTGCGCGCGCGCGGCCTCAAGGTGAGCCGCATCGCGCGCGGCGTGCCGGTGGGCGGCGAGATCGAGTACACCGACGCCGCTACGGTGGCGCAGGCGCTGATCGACCGGCGCGACTACTGAGCCTGCCTGCGCGCTGCCCTCGGGCAAACCCTACGGGTTTGGCGGTAGCCTGATTACCCGTATCCGGGTATGGCCCGATAGGGCCGTGGCCTTTATGGTTCGCTATCCCATTGCCATAGCGGTCAATATGAACCACAAGGCCGCAGCAGCGCTCCTCCAGCAGGCCGGAGGACCCGACAGCGACGAAATACTGGATGCCATGCCGCTCGGCGTATTCGTGAAGGATGCGCAAAGCCGCCTCGTCAGGATGAACCCCGCGTGCGAGCGGCAATGGGGCGTGACCTTCGAGGAGGTGCGCGGCACCGACGGCAGGATCTTCGCGCCGCCGGAGGACGTCGACCGATACCGCGCGAAGGACCGTGAGGTCTTGGCCGCCGGCCGGGCGGTGGAGTTCGAAGAGACCGTCTGGAATCCCGAGCTCGGCCAGCACCGCATCCTGCGCGTGATGAAGACGCCCGTTTGCGGCGCGTCCGGCGATCCGCGCTACCTGCTCGGCATGATGCTCGACATCACCGACCATGCCGGTTCGGAAACCGAATACCGCGCCATCCTGAGGACGACGCTGGACGCCTTCTGGGTCAACGACCTGAGCGGGCGCTTCCTGGACGCGAACGACGCCTATTGCCGGATGCTCGGCTACCGGCGCGACGAACTGCTGCGCATGGGCATCGCCGACGTGGAGGCGGTCGAGACGCCGCCGGACATACGGGCTCACATTGCCAAGCTGGTGAGCGAAGGCTTCGACCGCTTCGAAAGCCGGCATCGCCGCAAGGACGGCAGCCTCGTCGACCTCGACATCAGCTGCACCTATTTCCCGGTGGGCGGCGGACGCCTGTTCGTCTTTGCGCGCGACATCAGCGGGCGCGTGCACGCGGCACAAGCCGCCAGGCAGGCGGCGCAGCGTTTCGAGACGCTGGCGTCGGCGACCTTCGAGGGCATCCTGATCTCCATGGACGGCGTCATCGTCGATGCCAACGACCAACTGCTGGCGCTGCTCGGTTATGAGCGGCGGGAGTTGATCGGCCGGCGCATCCGCGACCTGCTGCCCGCGGCGGAACTGACGCGCGTGATGTCGGGGATCGAGGCCGGGCTGGACACGCACATCGAGCACCAGGCGCTGCGCAAGGACGGCACGCGCTGTCATGTGGAGGCGCGCGGCCGTACCCTCGTACAGGAGGGCCATCGGCTGCGGCTGACGGCCATCCGCGACATCACCGAGCGCAAGGCGGCCGAGCAGGCGATCCGCGCGAGCAAGCTCGAGGCGGAACGCGCCAACGACGCGAAGTCGCGCTTCCTGGCGGCGGTGAGTCACGACCTGCGCCAGCCGCTTTCGGCGCTTTCGCTGTACGTCGGCGCGCTCGAGGGCAAGCTCGGCGAGGCGGATCGCGATCTGCTGGACAACATGAAGAATTGCGTCGGCGGCCTCAACGAGATGCTATCGAAGCTGCTCAATCTCTCGCGGCTCGAAGCCGGTGCCATCGCGCCCAAGGTGCATGATTTTCCACTGTCCGCTGCGCTGTCCCGGGTGATCGCCGCGCAACAGCCGCGTGCCCGCGCGAAGCGGCTGCAGTTGCGCTGCCCCTATCCGGACGTGATCGGCCGTACCGACCCCGTGCTGTTCCAGCGCATCCTCGGCAACCTCGTCTCCAACGCCATCCGCTACACGGATCGCGGCGGCGTGCTGGTCGGATGCCGGCGGCGCGGCGGCAAGCGCTGGGTGGAGGTCTGGGATACCGGCATCGGCATCCCGCCCGACAAGACCGGGGAAATCTTCGCGGAGTTCAAGCAACTGGGCACCGAGCGGGGCCACCGCATGACGGGAACCGGGCTGGGCCTGGCGATCGTGGCGAAGACGGCCGAGCTGCTGGGCCTCGAAGTGCGCGTGCGCTCCGTGCCGGGCAAAGGCTCGCTGTTCGCGGTGGAGTTGCCGCTCGGCAGGCACGTGGACAAAGGTGCGGAGCCGCGGCCGCCGTGCCAGCCGCTGCGCATTGCGATCGTCGAGGACGACGCGCTCGTCGCCGCGGCCCTCAACTATTCGCTCGAGCAATGCGGCCATCGGCTGGTCGCGGCGGCGTCCGCCGCCGAACTGATTCCGCTGCTCGAAGGCGAGGCGCCTGATCTCGTGATCTCCGACTACCGCCTGAACGGCACCGAAACCGGCATCGGCGTGGTGAGCGCCGTGCGGGCGAGGTTCGGCGGCGACGTGCCGGCGATCATCGTGACCGGCGACACCGAGCCCTCGCTGGCGCGCCTCATGGCCCAGCATGCCGCTCAGTTGCTGTACAAGCCGCTCGACATCGATGCGCTGCAGGGGGCCATCGCCCAGGCGCTCGGCCTCGATGCCGGCGCTACGCGGGCGTCAGCACGACCAGCTTGAGGTGTTCCTGTTCGACCGGCCGCAGGGTCACCTGCAGGTAGCTGACGAAGCGGCGCTGCGGGTGGTAGAAGTCGCGCGGCCCGCCCTGGCGTTCGAGCACGTCGTGCTGCTTCCAGAAGCGCGCGAATTCCGGGCTGGCGGCCTTCAGTTCGTCCACCAGGCGTTGCAGCGCCGGCTCCTCGAAGCGGCTGCGGCAGTCGGCGCGGAACTCCGCCGTGATGCGGCGAGCACGCGCGTCCCAGTCGACGACGAAACGGCGTGCGAGCTTCTCCAGGAAGACGAAGCGCAGCATGTTGGGCGGCGGGTCGCCGACCGACTGCTTCCTGTCGAGCCAGCCGGCGAAGAGCTCGGCCGCCGGCTTGTTCCAGGCCAGCATGTCCCAGTAGCGCCCCATGATGTAGGCCGGCACGGCGATGTCGTCGAGGATCGCCGCGAGCGCCGCAGGAGCCGCGTCTTCCTCGGGCGCGGCGCCCTGCGGATCGCGGCGGCCGGCCATCTCGAACAGGTAGGCGCGTTCCGTGGACGTCAGTTTGAGCGAGCGCGCGAGGCGGTCCAGCACTTCGGCGGACACGCGCACTTCGCGGCCCTGCTCGATCCAGGTGTACCAGGTCGTGCTGATGCCGGCGAGTTGCGCGGCTTCCTCGCGGCGCAGGCCCTTGGTGCGACGCCGACTGCCGGCCGGGAAGCCGAATTCCTCAGGCGCGGAACGGCTGCGCAAGGCCTGCAGAAAGGCACCCAGTTCCTGGCGGCGGGTCTCCATGATCGGGTTTGGCTGTTAGTGTGGATACCAGTATAACCGCTGGACTTGTCCCGGTATCAGCGGGGACTTAGGATGCGCTTCCAATGTCGGCGGAGGAGACCGGGCCGGCATCCCCATTTCCACCAAAGGAGCAGTTATGACTGGCAAGACACTCTACGACAAGCTCTGGGAATCGCACGTCGTCAGAGAGGAGAGCGACGGCACCTGTTTGCTGTACATCGATCGCCACCTCATGCACGAAGTGACCAGCCCGCAGGCCTTCGAAGGCATGCGCCTCTCCGGCCGCAAGCCGTGGCGCAAGGACAGCATCGTCGCCAACCCGGACCACAACACGCCGACGAACCACTGGGACCGCGGTATCGAGGAGCCGATCGCCAAGCTTCAGGTCGACACGCTCGACCAGAACATCAAGGAATTCGGCGCGCTCGTCTACTTCCCGTTCAAGCACGAGAACCAGGGCATCATCCACGTCATCGGCCCCGAGAACGGCACCACGCTGCCCGGCATGACGGTCGTTTGCGGCGACAGCCACACTGCTACTCACGGCGCATTCGGCGCGCTGGCGCACGGTATCGGCACCTCCGAAGTCGAGCACGTGCTGGCGACGCAGACGCTGGTGGCGAAGAAGTCGAAGTCCATGCTGGTCAGGGTCACCGGCCAACTCGGCAAGGGCGTTACCCCTAAAGACGTTGCGCTCGCGATCATCGGCAAGATCGGCACGGCCGGCGGCACCGGCTACACCATCGAGTTCGCCGGCCCCGTGATGGAGGCGATGTCGATGGAAGGCCGCATGACGGTCTGCAACATGGCGATCGAAGCCGGCGCGCGCGCCGGCATCGTCGCGCCCGATTCAAAGACCTTCGCCTACCTCGACGGCAAGCGCTACGCGCCGCACTGCGACTGGGACAAGGCCATCGCCTACTGGCGCACGCTGAAGTCCGACCCGGACGCGAAGTTCGACTGCGTCGTCGAACTCGACGGCAGCAAGATCGAGCCGCAGGTGACCTGGGGCACCTCGCCCGAGCAGGTGCTGCCGATCGGTTCCAAGGTGCCGAATCCCGCCAAGGAGAAGGATGCCGTCAAGCGCGGCAGCATCGAGCGCGCGTTGAAGTACATGGGCCTCGACGCCGACACGCCGCTCGACGCGATCAAGATCGACAAGGTGTTCATCGGTTCCTGCACCAACTCGCGCATCGAGGACCTGCGCGCCGCCGCCTCCGTGGCGAAGGGCAAGAAGAAGGCCGCCAACGTCAAGCAGGTTCTGGTGGTGCCGGGCTCCGGCCAGGTGAAGCGCCAGGCCGAAGCCGAAGGCCTCGACAAGATCTTCGTCGAAGCCGGCTTCGAATGGCGCGAACCGGGCTGCTCGATGTGCCTGGCGATGAACGCCGACCGCCTCGCCCCCGGCGAGCGCTGCGCCTCGACCTCGAACCGCAACTTCGAAGGCCGCCAGGGCGCCGGCGGCCGCACGCACCTCGTCAGCCCGGAAATGGCCGCCGCTGCCGCCATCGCCGGCCACTTCGTCGACGTGCGCAATACCATCTGAGAGGACAGAACATGAAACCGTTTACCTATCTTGACGGCCTCGTCTGCCCGCTGGACCGGGCCAACGTCGACACCGACGCCATCATCCCCAAGCAGTTCCTCAAGTCGATCAAGCGCTCGGGCTTCGGCCCCTACCTCTTCGACGAGTGGCGCTACGAAGACTTCGGCGAGCCCGGCATGGATTGCACCAACCGTCCCTTGCGCCGCGACTTCGTGCTCAACCAGAAGCGCTTCCAGGGCGCCCAGGTGCTGCTGGCTCGCGACAACTTCGGCTGCGGCTCCAGCCGCGAGCATGCGCCGTGGGCGATCGAAGACTACGGCTTCCGCGTCATCATCGCGCCGTCGTTCGCCGACATCTTCTTCTCGAACTGCTACAAGAACGGCATCCTGCCGATCGTCGCTTCCGCGGAGATCGTCGACCAGCTGTTCCGTGAATGCGCGGCGACCGAGGGCTACCACCTGCGCGTCGACCTGGAAACCCAGACCGTGCGCAATCCGGACGGCGAGTGGTTCCAGTTCGACATCACGCCGCATCGGAAGCACTGCCTGCTCAACGGCCTCGACGAGATCGGGCTGACGCTCCAGCATGCGGACGAGATCAAGGCGTTCGAGGCAAAGCACAAGCAAGCGCAGCCGTGGCTGTTTGCGTGAGGTCGCATAGCTGAGGTCGGCACGGGGGCCGGCGGGGTGCTCTGTTGCGCTCCGTGTCCCCCGGCGGACAAGAGCGATAAGGCGTCCGCCTCCTCCTTTACCTA
>JBLNBJ010000016.1:0-17453 GCA_050259835.1 Ignavibacteria bacterium
AACTGCATTTCGTCTACGACGAGTCGGTGGAGCGGGGCACCGAGCTCTCGCACCTGATCGACGAAGCGGTCAAGACCGACAACGCGCGGTCCGAATCCTCCGCTGCGGCGGAGGCCGACCCGAGCGAAGCGCCGGGCGGCCAAAAGCACCAAGATTGAACAAGCCGCGCCGTGCCCCCAGGCGCCGCGTGGACGGCGTACTGCTGCTCGACAAGCCGCAGGGCCTGAGTTCCAACAACGCGCTGCAGAAGGCGCGCTGGCTGTACAACGCCGCGAAGGCCGGCCACACCGGCACCCTGGATCCGATGGCGACCGGCTTGCTGCCCCTGTGTTTCGGCGAGGCGACCAAGTTTGCCGGCGAACTGCTGGATGCGGACAAGACCTACGTCGCTACCGTCCGTCTCGGCGTGACGACCGATAGCGGCGATGCCGACGGACAGGTGATCGAGACCCGTCCGGTCGAGGCGTCGGAAGCCCTGGCGCTGGCAGCGCTGGAGCATTTTCGCGGCGGGATCGACCAGGTGCCGCCCATGCATTCGGCCCTCAAGCGCGACGGCAAACCGCTGTACGAATATGCGCGCGCCGGCATCGAACTGGAGCGGGAGGCGCGCCGGGTCACGATCCATCGCCTCGAACTGTCGAACTGGCAGGGCGAGAGTTTCGACCTGGAGGTCGCGTGCAGCAAGGGCACCTATGTGCGTACCCTCGCCATGGACGTCGGCACCGCGCTCGGTTGCGGCGCGCATTTGACGGCGCTGCGCCGCACGCGCATCGGCGCGCTGGATGTCGCCGACGCCGTCACGCTCGATGAACTGGAGGCGTTCGACATGCCGGCGCGCGATGCGCGTCTGCATGCCGTGGATGCGCTGGTTGCTGCCTTGCCCCGCGCCGATCTGGACGATGCCGGAACGCATCGTGTCCTTCATGGCCAAGGCGTCCGCTGGCCAGGCGGGGCAGGGGAACGCTACCGCTATTACGGGTGCTCGGGAAACTTTCTCGGCATTGGGGAAATCAGTGCCGATGGCTGGTTGAATCCCCGGCGTCTCCTGGCATTTTCAAATCCGGATATGGCATAAAAATCGGCCGCATCTGCTTGAGTTTCAACGAGGCCGGCATGTATAATGCCGGCCTTCCCCAGGGACAGAAAACGTAAGAAGGAAACACAATGGCTATTTCCACCGCCGACAAGGCTAAGATCGTCACCGATTACCAGCGCGCCAAGGGCGACACCGGTTCCCCCGAGGTCCAAGTGGCGCTGCTCACCGCCCGCATCAATGACCTCACCGGTCACTTCAAGGAGCACGTGAAGGATCACCACTCGCGCCGCGGCCTACTGAAGATGGTCAGCCAGCGCCGCAAGATGCTGGACTACCTCAAGGGCAAGAACGCCGACAGCTATCGTGCGCTGATCGAGCGTCTCGGCCTGCGCAAGTAATTTTCCGCGGGTTCCGCAGATCATGCTGGCTGCCCGCGTGAACGGGCACCGTTAGAGACGTCGCCGGCACGGCCGCCTGGGCCGTGCCGGCTTTTTATTTCCGAAAGGATTTTCCGTGCTGACACCGATCAAGAAGACCTTCACCTACGGCGCTCACACCGTCACGCTGGAAACCGGCGAAATCGCCCGCCAGTCCGGCGGCGCCGTGATGGTCAACATGGACGACACCGTGATTCTCGCCACCGTCGTCGCCAAGACCGAAGCCAAGCCTGGCCAGGACTTCTTCCCGCTGACCGTCGATTACGTCGAGAAGGTCTATGCCGCGGGCCGCATCCCCGGCGGCTTCTTCAAGCGCGAAGGCCGTCCCTCCGAGAAGGAGACGCTGACGTCCCGCCTGATCGACCGCCCGATCCGCCCGCTGTTCCCGGACGGCTTCTACAACGAAGTCCAGGTCATCATCCACGTGCTGTCGTCCAACCCGGAAGTCGATCCCGACATCCCGGCGATGATCGGCGCCTCCGCCGCGCTGGCGATCTCCGGCATTCCGTTCAACGGCCCGATCGGCGCCGCGCGCGTCGGCTACATCGACGGCCAGTACGTGCTGTGCCCGACCATGAGCCAGCTGCCCGCCAGCCAGCTCAACCTGGTCGTCGCCGGCACCGCCGCCGCGGTGCTGATGGTCGAGTCCGAAGCCCAGCAGCTTTCCGAAGAAGTCATGCTCGGCGCCGTGGTGTTCGGCCATGACCAGATGCAGGCGGCCATCAAGGCCATCAACGAACTGGTCGAAGTCGCAGGCAAGCCCGAATGGGACTGGCAGCCGCCCGCCAAGAACGAGGCGCTGATCGGCCGCGTCGGCGAACTGGCTGAAGCCAAGCTGCGCGAAGCCTACCGCATCACCAGCAAGCAGGCCCGCACGCAGAAGTGCCGCGAGATTTCCGCCGAAGTCGTCGCTGCGCTGTGCACCGGCGCCGAAGGCGCGCCGGACGCCATCGCGGTCGGCAACCTGATTTTCGAACTGGAAGCCAAGATCGTCCGCAGCCAGATCCTCAACGGCGAGCCGCGCATCGACGGCCGCGACACGCGCACCGTGCGCCCGATCACCATCCGCCACGGCGTGCTGCCCCGTACCCACGGCTCGGCGCTGTTTACGCGCGGCGAGACGCAGGCGCTGGTCGTTGCCACGCTCGGCACCGGCCGCGACGAGCAGATCATCGACGCGCTGCAGGGCGAATACCGCGAGCGCTTCATGCTCCACTACAACATGCCTCCGTTCGCCACCGGCGAAACCGGCCGCGTCGGCAGCCCGAAGCGCCGCGAGATCGGCCACGGCCGCCTGGCCAAGCGCGCGCTGCTGGCCGTGCTGCCGTCCCCCGAGGACTTTGGCTATTCGATGCGCGTCGTCTCCGAAATCACCGAATCCAACGGCTCCTCGTCGATGGCCTCCGTCTGCGGCGGCTCGCTCGCGCTGATGGATGCCGGCGTGCCGCTCAAGGCGCACGTCGCCGGCATCGCCATGGGCCTGATCAAGGAAGGCAACCGTTTCGCCGTGCTGACCGACATCCTGGGCGACGAGGACCACCTCGGCGACATGGACTTCAAGGTGGCCGGCACCGACAGCGGCGTCACCGCGCTGCAGATGGACATCAAGATCCAGGGCATCACCAAGGAAATCATGCAGGTCGCGCTGGCCCAGGCCAAGGAAGCCCGCATGCACATCCTCGGCGTCATGAAGACCTCGATGTCCGGCGCCCGCCAGGAAGTGTCGACCTTCGCGCCGCGCATGATCACCATCAAGATCAATCCCGAGAAGATTCGCGACGTCATCGGCAAGGGCGGCGCGGTCATCCGTGCGCTGACCGAGGAAACCGGCTGCGTCATCGACATCGAGGACGACGGCACGGTGACCATCTCTTCCGTGAATGCCGACGCGGCGCAGGTTGCCAAGAAGCGCATCGAGGACATCACGGCCGAGGTCGAAGTGGGCAAGATCTACGAAGGCGCGGTGCTGCGCCTGCTCGACTTCGGCGCCATCGTCCAGATCCTGCCGGGCAAGGACGGTTTGCTGCACATCTCGCAGATCGCCAACGAGCGCGTCAATGCCGTGTCCGACTACCTCAAGGAAGGCCAGGTCGTGAAGGTCAAGGTCATCGAGACCGACGACAAGGGCCGCGTGCGTCTCTCCATGAAGGCCGCCGCCGCGGATGCCGCAGCGCCTGCTCCGGAAGCGCCTGCCGCCTGAGCCGTAGGCTAATGCCCGCCTCGGCGGGCGTTACGCCAAAACAAAAAGGGACGCCGCGGCGTCCCTTTTTGTTTGCCCTTGCGGGCCGTTCTTGGCTACAGGAAGCGCAGGGCGATCACTTCGCCATTTGCTTCTCTTTCCTCTCCTCCAGCTCCTTGCAGTCGATGCACAGCGTCGCCGTGGGGCGAGCCTCGAGGCGCTTCAGGCCGATCTCGACGCCGCAGCTGTCGCAGTAGCCATATTCGCCGTTCTCGATGCGGCCGATGGCCTCGTCGATCTTCTTGATCAGCTTGCGCTCGCGGTCGCGGTTGCGCAGTTCGAGCGCGATGTCCGATTCCTGGCTGGCGCGGTCATTCGGGTCGGCGAACACCGTCGCCTCGTCCTGCATCGTGTGCACGGTGCGCTCGATGTCGCCCAGCAGTTCGGCCTTCAGCGCTTCCATGATCTTGCGGAAGTGGGCGAGCTGCTTGGTGTTCATGTATTCCTCGCCCTTCTTGGGGACGTAGGGCGGGAATTGCTTGTGCAGGAGATCTTCAGCCATGCTGCAGGTCCAGGTTCGGAAAAGCCGCTTTTATAAACGAAACGCCGGTGCGCCGCAAGTCGAGATTTTATGACGGAAATGCTGGATTTCGCGCGCATCGCGGCGGGTTTTGACCGGCCGCCATGCGCTGGTAGAATCGCCGCTCCGCGGGGTGTAGCGCAGCCTGGTAGCGCGCCTGCTTTGGGAGCAGGATGTCGAAGGTTCGAATCCTTTCACCCCGACCAAATGCCCTGCGCGGAGGGCGTCGCTGGTGCTTCCGGCCGTCAATGCAGGGTTCGTTCCGACGGGACGCTGCGCAATCCGATGTTGACCACCAATGCCCGTTGTCCGAGCATGACGATGCTGCCGCGGCGGCGGTTGTCGCCGGTGTCCGTGTATTCGAATTCATAGACTCGCCGCAGGGTCATCCGCCCCTCGTCGTCGCGCGCCGGCCGCAGCCCGACGATCGCCACGGTCTCGTCCAGCAGTTGCAGATCTTCGGCGGCGCAGGCTGCGCGAACGGCCTGGATGCCGGCGTCGCGCGCGCGCAGGCTGTCGTACCAGAGCCAGGCAAGCGCCGCCAGGAGCAGCAGGCCGGCCAGTTCGGGCGGCATGTCTAGGCGGGCTTCAGCTCGCCGCCCAGCGCAACGACGAGGTCGCTCAAGAGGCGGGCCAATTCGCCGGCCATCAGCGCGAAGTCGACGTCGAACTGTTCGTTCGGGTCCTCGGCGCCTTGCTCGGCCTGCTCCTTCAGGATGTCGAGGAACGCCAGCCGCTTGATCTGCAGCTTTTCGGTCAGCACGAAGGAGATGCGGTCGCTCCACGTGAGACCCAGGCGCGTCGCGATCTTGCCCGATGCGATGTGGGTGCGGATTTCGCCGCCCTCGAGCGCGTGGCGGACGTAGCGGATCGAGGCGTGCGCTTCCGCGGCGGAACGCAGTTCGAGGTCATCGTCGACCGTGAAGCCGGCGGGCGCTTCGCCGGCCGCCAGCCAGTCCGTCATTGCCGAGGTCGGCGACACCTGGGTCTGAAGCGGACGCAGGGCGATGCCCGAGACGGTTTGCTGCAGCACTTCGAGCACCTCGTCGGCGCGCGCATCGGAGCCGGCGTCGAGCACCAGCCAGCCATTGACCGGGTCGATCCAGCACCAGCTGGTGCGCCGCTGCGAAAAGGCGCGCGGCATGAACTCCTCGGTGATGCGCTCGCGCAGGTCGCGCAACTCCTTGCGCCCGACCTTGCGGCCCTGCTCGGCCTCGATCTTCGCCGCGCGTTCGGCGGCGGCCTGGCGCACCACGCCCGCCGGCAGCAGTTTCTGCTCGACACCGAGCGCCAGCAGCCATTGACGGTTCACGCGGTGGACGAACTGGCCTTCTTCATGCGGATACACCCAGCCGCGGCTGACCATGTCCATGGCGCCGCAGTGCGTCAGGGGACGCGCCGCGAGCATCTGCTCGAGCGCGTCGGCGTCGGTGTCCCAGTCCTTGGGAAGGCGATAGATGCGGAGATTGCGGAACCACATGGCGAAGGGAAATCCTCGGTCGACTTGTTTGCGGTGCGGGATTGTACGCGGCCGCGCCGCGATGCGGTTTGGGAGAGCGTGTAGAATTCGCCGCCGGCGTCGGCGGGGCCGTCGCAGCGAGATCTGCCCGTAGCTCAGTTGGATAGAGCAAGTGCCTTCTAAGCACTAGGTCGGGGGTTCGATTCCCTCCGGGCAGGCCATGTCGCCGAGCCCTTTGTTCCCGGACGAAACTGCGCTAGAATGCGCGCCTTCCCGGTTTCGGGACTGCGGTGGCTGTAGCTCAGTTGGTAGAGTCCCGGATTGTGATTCCGGTTGTCGTGGGTTCGAGTCCCATCAGCCACCCCAAATCTCCTCCCCTTTCACGATCGACTTGATCCGGTTCACCGGATCATGACTGGTGCGCGCAGCCGGAAACGGGCAAAATGTCCCGTATGCGTGCGCGGTCTTTCGTCAAGAATCTGGTGACTCGGGCGGTCGTTTCGCTGCTGCTCTCCGCCGTCCTCGTTTCCGCCGATGCGCTCGCCGCGCCGGGCGGGGCGCCCCTCATGATCGCCCACGTGGCGCCGACCACCGGGCGGTTCTCCCTGCACTCGGAAGCCGACCGGCGAGGCGTCGAGATGGCGGTCGACGAAGTCAACGCCGCCGGCGGCGTGCTTGGACGCGAAGTGGTGCTGGTGTCCCGCGATCCCACGCTGGATCCCGCCAGGGCCGCGAGGGTCGCGGAAGAACTCATCGTGAAGACGAAGATCGGCTTCATGGTCGGCGCGATCAGCTCCGGTGTGGCGGCCAGCATGTCGTCGGTCTGCCAGAAATACGGGGTCATCTTCATCAACACGAATTCGTCGGCGCCGTCGGAAGCCGTCGAGAACGCGCATCGCACCAAGTTCGTCTTCGACGCCAACGCGGCCAACTACAACCACACGCTGCTGCGCTACGCCCTGAACCGCCACGCCGACAAGCGCGTCGTCCTGCTGACCGAGGATGACGAGTGGGGCCGCAGCAGCGCGGCGGCCTCGCGGGCCTATATCGAGGAGTTCGGCGGCACGGTGGTCGGCGAGGTCGTGGCGCCCGAGTTCCTGCCCGACCCATCCGGCATCCTGTCGCAGGTGGCGGCCTTCAAGGCAGACGTCGTGGCCGTCAATATCAGCGGCGACAACCAGATCAAGCTGTTCGCGCAGATCGGTCCGGAGGCGCTGAAGAAGCAGTCGTGGGTTGTCGGCGAGGTCGACTGGGAGGATCTCTATCCCGCGCCCGGCACGCCGCGGCCGCTGTTCGGCATCACCTGGGCGTGGAACTTCAAGACGCCGGGAACGGATGAGTTCGTCGCGCGCTACCGCAAGCGCTACGGGCATACGCGGCTCGACTATCCCGGTCATGTGACGCACTCGGCCTACTTGGCCGCGAAGGCACTGCTGGCGGCCATCGCGCATGCCGGGACCACCGACAACCACGAGGTGATCCGGGAACTCGAGCGCTACCGGGCCAGCGCCGCCGAACGGATGCAGGACGCCCCGGCCTTCATGGATCCGGTCAGCCATCATCTGCAGCAAAGCACGTACATCGCCACCTGGCATGCGCGCAGCGAACGCCCGGAGACAGGCATCGAGGTGCTCGGGCATTTCTTGCCCGAACAGGTCAGATACCGAAAAGAGCGGACGACGCGGCTCGAATCCTTCGCCGATACGCCGCACTACGCGCCTTGAACGCCGTTCGCTGGGGCCTTATCTCCCGCATCGCATTGCTGGTGATCGCCGTCGAGGTGACGGCATTCGGCGTGCTCGGCTGGTTCTACGTTCACGAATACAGCGCGGCGGCCGACGAACGGCTGCGCGCGCGGCTGCATCTCGTCCAGAGCATGATCGCCGACGAGGAACTGCCCGTCAGCGCCGTATCGCGCAAAGACCTGCTGGGCGGCCTGCTGGGCGCTCCCTACCTGGACGGCATGGTGATCGGCGGCGGCGGCCGCGTCATCGTCGCCACCGATCCGGCCAACCTCGGCCAGCCCGCCGAAGCCATCCCCGGCGTCGATCCGGCCTGGTTCCTGGACGACGCCCCTACCGAGCAGATTGCCGCCGGTGCCGACACGCTCACCATCGTTCGACACACGCACAGCGGGACCAGCAGCAAGCCGGTCTATTTCGCGATCCTGAAGGTCAGCACCGCGGAGCTCGAGGCGCAGAAGCGGGCGGTTGCACGCTGGGGGCTGATCGCCTCGGCCATCTTCATCCTGCTCACGTCTGCAGCCATCCTGCTCATGGCCCAGCGCCTCATCACGCGCCGCGTGGACGCCTCGCTGGCTGTGCTGAAGCGCGTGGAGGACGGCGCCTTGACCGCTCGCATCCCGATCGGCCTGCGCGACGAACTGGGCGCCTTGCAGGAGGGCATCAATTCGATGACCGGAAAGCTGGCGGCGCTGCTGCAGCAGCAGCGGCAGGTCGCCGACGACATGCAGGCGCAGAAGGAACTGCTGCAGTCGGTCATCGAGCACGCGCCCATCCGCGTATTCTGGAAGGACCGCGACTTGCGCTACCTCGGCTGCAATGCCCTGTTTGCGCGCGATGCGGGGCTTGCCGGCCCCCATGAGCTGATCGGCAAGAGCGACTTCGAACTGAGCTGGCGCGACCAAGCTGCGCGCTACCAGGCCGATGATCGCGCCGTGATGGACTCCGGCGTGCCCAAGCTGGATTTCGAGGAACCGCAAACCACGCCGAACGGCGGCATGATCTGGCTCAGTACCTCGAAGGTTCCGCTGCGCGGGAGGCACCAGGAGGTCATCGGCGTGCTCGGCATCTACGACGACATCACGCAGCGCAAGCGCGACGCCGACGAACTGGAGCGCCATCGCAAACATCTGCAACTGATGGTCGAGGAGCGTACCGCCGAGCTCTCCGTCGCCAAGGAGGCGGCCGAGGCCGCCAGCGTCGCCAAGAGCGCATTCCTGGCCAACATGTCGCATGAGATCCGCACGCCGCTTCACGCGATCACCGGCATGGTGAGCCTTGTCCGGCGTTCCGGCGTGACGCCCCAGCAGGCGGGGCAGCTCGATCGCATCGACGTCGCCAGCCAGCACCTGCTGGCCGTCCTCAACGCCATCCTCGACCTTTCCAAGATCGAGGCCGACAAGTTCGTGCTGGACGAAGCGGAGCTGAGCGTGGCTGGCATCGTGGACAACGTGCGCTCGATGATCGGCGACCAGGCCGGCATGAAGGACCTCGAGATCGCGGTCGAAACCGAAGGCCTGCCGCATCGCCTGATCGGCGACGCAACCCGGTTGCGCCAGGCGCTCCTCAACTACGCCAGCAACGCGGTCAAGTTCACCCAGCAGGGAAAGATCACGCTGCGCGCCCGCGTGGAGGCGGAGGATGCCGCCAGCTGCCTGGTCCGCTTCGAAGTCGCCGATACTGGAATCGGCATTGCGCACGACGTCCTGCCGAATTTGTTCGCCGCTTTCGAACAGGGCGACAAGTCGACGACCCGCAAATACGGCGGCACCGGCCTCGGCCTTGCCATCACCAAGCGGCTCGCAACGCTGATGGGCGGCGAGGTCGGTGTCGCGAGCGCGCCGGGCGCGGGAAGCACCTTCTGGTTCACGGCCCGCCTGGGCAAGGCGGCCGAGCACGAGGATACGACCGAACTGGCCGGGGGCGAGGCGCCCGAAGCCGTGCTGAGGCGCGACTATGCGGACTTGCGAATACTGCTTGCCGATGACGATCCCGACAACCGCTACATCACCGAGACGCTGCTCAAGGAGGTCTGGGCGCGGATCGATAGCGTCGAGGATGGCGTCGAAGCCGTAGACAAGGCGAGCCGCGAACGCTACGACGTCATCCTGCTAGACATGCGCATGCCGCGGATGGACGGCCTCGAAGCCGCGCGGCGCATCCGCCAGTTGCCCGGGGGCGGCGACGTCCTGATTCTGGCGCTCACCGCGAACACCTTTCCCGAAAACCGGGAACAGTGCATTGCGGCGGGCATGGATGATCTCATCCCCAAGGCAGCCCATGCCGAAGCGCCGTTCGCGGTCATCCTTCGCTGGCTGAGGCGCAAGCCCCGACGCAGCGCGGGTTAGGCGCGCTGCGGCGCGTGCGTTTTCCGCTTCCCCGCAGCTCGCTCAGTGCGTCGGCTGGTCGCCGCCGAGCGCCTTGTAGAGCTGAACCCCAGTCGAGAGCAGTTGCCGGCGCGCCTGGACCGCATTCTGCTGCGCTGAGAACAGCTCGCGCTGGGCATCGAGCACCTCGAGGTAGCTCGAGATGCCCGCGTCGTAGCGGGCCGTCGCGAGCTTGAGGCGTTCCGCCTGCGTGGCCTGCGTGGCGTCGAGGTCGGCGGATTGGCTGGCCAGCTTTTCGCGCGCCGACAGCAAGTCGGCCACCTCGCGGAAGGCTTGCTGGATGGCCTTCTCGTATTCGGCGACGGCCACCACCTTGCGGGCTTCCGCCACGTCGACGTTCGCCGCGGTGCGGCCGGAGTCGAATAGCGGCATGGTGAGCGCGGGCTGGAATGTCCAGGCGCCCTGGCCGGCCTCGAACAGCCGCGACAGTCCCGTGCTGGCGCTTCCCAGCGTGGCGGTCAGGAGGATCTTCGGCAGGAAGGCGGCGCGCGCCGCGCCGATATTCGCGTTCGAGGCGATGAGGCGCTGCTCGGCGGCGGCGATGTCCGGGCGCACCAGCAAGACCTCGGACGGCAGGCCGACGGCGAAGTCGGAAACGATGCGCTGGTCGCGCAGGGCGTTGCCGGCGGGCAGGTCGGCCGGCGCCGCGCCGACCAGCAGCGTGAGCGCGTTCTCGGCCGCGTCGCGCTGGCGCTCGATGTTGGCGTACTCGGCGCGCGCCGACGTGTATGCGCTGTCGGCCGACAGGTAATCGAGGTCCGAGGCGAGGCCCACTTCGCGGCGCTTGGCGATCAGGTCGCGCGTCTCGGAACGGCTCTTCAGCGTGGTCTGCGCGAGCTCGCGCCTTTGCTCCATTTCGAGCAGCGTCAGGTAGGCATTGGCGACGTCGGAGATCAGCGACAGCCGGAAGGCGCGCTGCGCCTCGACGCTGGCGAGATAGCCGGCGCGCGCCGCTTCGTCGAGATTACGCACGCGCCCCCAGAAGTCGAGCTCGAAGGACGGCATCGACAGGCCGGCATCGTAGCGCTGGGTGTTCAGCTGGCGTCCGGACGCGGAAAGATCGCCGGGCGTCAGCGCAGCGTTGCGGCTGGCCGCGACGTTGATGGTCGGGAAGCGGTCCGCGCGCGCCACGCCGTAGAGGGCGCGCGCTTCCTCGACGCGCGCCACGGCGATGCGCATGTCGCGGTTGTATTCGAGCGCCGCGCCGATCAGCGCCTGCAGGCGCGGGTCGGGGAAGACGCTGCGCCAATCGGTGGCGGCCGCCTGGACGCTGCCCGCGGTCTTGACGTACTCCGGCCACGCCGGCGCGACGGGCGCCGCCGGGCGCAGGTAGTCGGGGGCGAACGAGCAGCCGCCGAGGGCGGCGGCGCAGAGGACGAGGGTCGCGCGCTTAATCATGGCGATGCTCCGCTTGCGGCTTGTGGGGGAATATCCGGCGCACGACGACAAAGAAGACGGGCACCAGGAAGACGGCCAGCACGGTCGCGGCGATCATGCCGCCCATGACGCCCGTACCGATCGCGTGGCGGCTCTGCGCGCCGGCGCCGCTCGAGATCGCCAGCGGCAAGACGCCGAGGATGAAGGCGAGCGAGGTCATCAGGATCGGGCGGAAACGCAGCCGGCAGGCCTCGAGCGTCGCCTCGACCAGGTCCATGCCCTGCTCGTGCAGCGTCTTGGCGAACTCGATGATCAGGATGGCGTTCTTCGACGACAAGCCGATCATGGCGATGAGGCCCACCTTGAAGAAGACATCGTTGGGCAGCCCGCGCACGGTGACCGCGAGCAGCGCGCCGAGAATGCCGAGCGGCACCACCAGGATCACCGCGAACGGCGTCGACCAGCTCTCGTACAGCGCCGCCAGGGCGAGGAACACGACCAGCAGCGAGACGGCGAACAGGAAGGGCGCCTGCGCGCCGGACAGCCGTTCCTCGTAGGAGGTGCCCGACCATTCGAAGCCGAAGCCGGGCGGTAGCTGCGCGGCAATGTTCTCCATCGCCGTCATCGCTTCGCCCGTGCTGCGGCCCGGCGCCGGACCGCCGGAGAGCTTGACGGCCGGGTTGCCGTTGTAGCGGTCGAGTTTCGGCAGGCCGACGATCCAGCGCGGCTTCACCACTTCGCCCAGCGGAATCATCTCGCCGCGCGCGTTGCGCACCGGCAGCCGCATGATCTGCTCGGGCGTCGAGCGCAGGTCGGCGTCCGCCTGCATCTGAACGCGCAGGATGCGGCCCTGGCGCACGAAGTCGTTGATGTAGGCGACGCCGAGCACCGACTGCAGCGTGTCGTTGAGGGCGCCGAGGTCGATCGACAGCGCGCGCGCCTTGGTCGAATCCACCTCCAGCAGCAGCTGCGGCGATGGCTCCTGGCTTTCCGGCCGCACGCCGGCCAGCGCCGGGTTCTGCGCCGCCATGCCGAGCACCATGTTGCGCGCCTCGACCAGCTTGTCGCGTCCCTGGCCGGTGCGGTCCTGCAGGCGGAAGTCGAAGCCGCCCATGGCGCCGAGCTCCGGGATCGGCGGCACGTTCACCGCGAAGATGAAGGCCTGCTTGATCGCGAACAGCGCCATGTTGGCGCGCCGGATCACGGCGCTCGCCGTGGCGTTCTTGTCGGTGCGGACGTCCCAGTCCTTGAGCTTGGTGAACACGAGAGCGGCGTTCTGGCCGCGGCCGAAGAACGAGAAGCCGACGACGCCGATGACGTGTTCCACTTCCGGCTGCTCGAGATAGTAGCCCTCGACCTTCTGCAGCACCTCGAGCGTGCGCTCCTGCGTTGCACCCGGCGGCAGCTGGATCACGTTGATGAAGTAGCCCTGGTCCTCCTCGGGCAGGAAGCTGCCGGGCAGGTGGTAGAACAGCCAGCCGACGGCGACGAGCACGGCCGCATAGACGGCGAGCCCGCGGCCGGTCGCGCGCAGGATGCGGGCGACGCCGCCGCGATAGCCGGTCACGGTGCGGTTGAAGTTGCGGTTGAACCAGCCGAAGAAGCCGGTCGTCGGCAGCACGTCCGCCTTGCCCTCGACGTGCTTGAGCACGGTGGCGCACATCGCGGGCGTCAACGTCAACGCCATCAGCGCGGAGAACAGCATGGTCAACACCAGCGTCACCGCGAACTGGCGATAGATCACCCCGACCGAACCGCCGAAGAACGCCATCGGCACGAACACCGCGCACAGCACCAGCGTGATGCCGATGATGGCGGCGAAGATCTGGCCCATCGCCTTGATGGTCGCTTCGCGCGGGGGCAGGCCTTCCTCGGTCATGATGCGCTCGACGTTCTCCACCACCACGATGGCGTCGTCCACCACGATGCCGATGGCCAGCACCATGGCGAACAGCGTCAGGATGTTGATCGAGAAGCCGAAGGCGTAGAGCCCCGTCAGCGCGCCCATCAGAGCGACCGGCACGACGACGGCCGGGATCAGCGTGGCGCGCAGGTTCTCGAGGAACAGGTACATGACGATGAACACCAGCACCATCGCCTCGACCAGGGTGATCACCACTTCGCTGATCGAGATGTCGACGAAGCGCGAGGTGTCGTAGGGCACTTCCCAGGCGATGCCCTTGGGGAAGTAGCGCGACAAGTCGGTCATCTTGGCCTTCACGGCCTTGGCGACATCGAGCGCGTTGCCGTCGGGCGCCACGCGCACGGCGATGGCGGCCGTGGGCTGGCCGTCCATGCGCGCGAAGATGTTGTAGTCCTGGGCGCCGAGTTCGACGCGGGCGACGTCGCGCACGCGCACCGTGGCGCCGTTCGGCTGCGCGCGCACGATGATGTTGCCGAATTGCTCGGGTGTCGACAGGCGTCCGCTGGTCACGATCACGGCGTTGTATTGCTGGCCCTTGGCGGCCGGCGCCTGGCCCAGCTCGCCGGTCGCGAGCTGCACGTTCTGGGCGCGCACGGCGGCGATGACGTCGTTGGGCGCCAGGTTGAAGGAGTGCAGCTTCTCGGGCTGCAGCCACAGCCGCATCGAATACTCGGTGCCGAACATGATGGCTTCGCCGACGCCCTTGACGCGGCGGATCTGGTCGAGCACGCTGGCCGCGGCGAAGCTACCCAACGCCACGTTGTTCAAGCTCTTGTCCGGCGAGTAGAGCGTGACGAACATCAGGTAGTTGCGCTGCGGCTTGGTGACCGGCACGCCGAGCCGGCGCACGTCGTCCGGCAGGCGCGCCTCGACGCGCTTGTAGCGGTTCTGCGCCTCGACCGACGAGATGTCGACGTTGGTGCCCGGCTCGAAGGTGAGCGTCAGCGTGCCGGTGCCGAGCTCCGAGGAGGCCTCCATGTAGAGCAGGTGCTCGATGCCGTTCATCTCCTGTTCGATCAGCGCGGTCACCGTGTCCTCGATGACTTGCGCCGAGGCGCCCGGGTAGGTGATGTTGAAAGCGATCGACGGCGGGGCCACGGAAGGATAGGCGGACACCGGCAGCTTGCGCAGGGCGAGGCTGCCCCCGAGGACGATCGCGATGGCGATCACCCAGGCGAAGACCGGACGGTCGATGAAGAAGCGGGCAAGCATGCTATGCCTCCGCCGCGAGGCCCCAAGCGGGCAGCGGCTTTAGGTGGGCGAGGAGGGCCATGTCCATCTCCTATTTCTGCGCGGCGGCGCTGGCCGTCGGCGCGGCGGATTCCTTGGCCGGGGATGCAGCGGGCGGGGGCGATGGCGATGCGGGAGCGGGGGCGGCACCGGGCGCCGGGGCCGGCGCGGGCGCAGGATTCCACGGCACCGGCTTCACCACCGTTCCTGGCCGCGCCTTCTGCAGGCCATTCACGACGATGCGCTCGCCGCCCTTGAGTCCCTCCGTGACCACCCAATCGGTGCCGCTCATGGCACCGACCTTGATGGGCAGCGGCGCCGCCTTGCCTTCGGCGTCTACGATGGTCACCATCTGGCCCTGCGGCGACATCTGCACGGCGCGCTGCGGAACGGTGATGGCGCCTTCCATTTCGGTTTGATAGACGCGGATGCGCACGAAGGTGCCGGGCAGCAGTTCGCGTTTCGGATTCGGGAATTCGGCGCGCAACTGCACCGAGCCGGTATTCGGGTCGACGGCCAGATCGGAGAAGGTCAGCTTGCCCGGCAGCGAATAGACGGCGCCGTTCTCGAGCAGCAGTTCCACGCGCGTCTTGGCGGCGCGCTTGAGCTTGCCGTCCTTGATCGCCTGCTGCAGGCGCAGCAGTTCGGCGTTGCTCTGCGTGAAGTCCACGTAGATCGGATCGATCTGTTCGACCGTGGCGAGCAGCGTGGCGTCGCCGCGGCCCACGAGTGCGCCTTCGGTGACCATGGCACGCCCGACGCGGCCCGAGATCGGCGCAGGAACGGAGGCATTCTCGAGGTCGAGCTTTGCCTTCGCCAACCCGGCCTCGGCTTGCTTGAGCTTGGCGTTGGCCTGGTCGAACTCCTGCTGGCTCACGGCCTTGATCGCGAGCAGGGGCTTGTAGCGTTCGACGGTGAGACGGGCTACTTCGACGTCGGCGGCGGCGGAATCCGCCGCCGTCTTGTAGGTGCGGGCGTCGATCCGGAACAGCGGGGCACCGGCCTTGACGTCCGAGCCTTCGGCGAACAGCCGCTTTTCGACGATGCCTTCGACGCGTGCGCGCACCTGCGCCGTGCGCACGGCCGAAAGCCGGCCGGGCAGGTCCTGGCTCAGGCTCGCGTCGCCCGCCTTGACGGTGACGACATCGACCTCGGGGGGCGGCGGCGCGGCGCCGGCACCCGGTCCGGCAGGCTTCTGGTCGCCGCAGGCGGCAAGCGCGAGGGGCACGAGACTGGCGATGAGGACTTGGCGGAGCGGGTTGGTGGTCATGTCATTTCCCATAGGCGCGCAAGAAACAATCGACGATGCGCTCGATGCGCGCGGCGTCGGTTTCGAGACCGGTTTCCAGGTTGATGAGACCGCGCAGGCGGTCATGGTTGAGCAGCATGCCGAGCAGCATGTCGGCGGCAAAGTGGGGATCGTCGCGGCGCAGCTTGCCGGCATCCATGGCCTTGGCGAGGAAGGCCGCGACCGAGTCGAGCGCGTGGGCCGGCCCTTCCGCGAAGAAGCTCGATGCCAGCTCGGGGAAGCGGGGCGCCTCGGCGACGATGGCGCGGAACATTGCCACGCCCTCCGTGGAGAGCGTCTTGCGGCGGAAGCTGGCGCCGAAGCGGATCAGGTCTTCGCGCAGGTCGCCGCCTTCGACCTCGAGCGTCACGAGTACCGAGCGGATGGCGTTGCGGATCACTTCGCGGAACAGCAGCTCCTTGCGCTCGAAGTGGTTGTACAGCGTCTGCTTGACGACGCCCGCGCGCGACGCGATGTCGTCGATGCTCGCGCGGTAGCCTTTCTCCATGAAGGCTTCGGCGGCAGCCGTCAGGATGCGCGCTCGATTGTCCTGGATTTGGGTTTCCTGGTTTGGGAACACGTCGTGGGCCGAATGGTGTGCGGAATGGACAGTATAGTCTAATCATCGCGGCAAAGTCGATGGCACTTCTCGGGTATCGCCGGGCTGTCGTTACGGAAAACTGTGTAGGTCGCGCCTGACATCGTGTAGGCTACGGCCCACCAATACCTATAAACGCTCTTTCCCGGGTGCCGCTGCAGGGCGGCACTCGGGGTCGGCCGCCCCGCCCGTCGGGACGGGCATTTTCGAAACCGGAGCGCCTCAACGGCGATGACAAGGAGTTCCATGTTCAAGAATATGAAGATCGGCGTCCGCCTCGGACTCGGATTCGGCTTCGTGCTGGTCCTGCTGACGGTGATTTCCACCATGGCTTATGTTCGCGTCGGTACTCTCAACCGGGAAATCGGCGACATGGTGAACGACAAGTTCCCGAAGACGGTTTGGGCGAACGACATCGTCGACAACGTCAACCTGATCGCGCGGGCCTTGCGCAACTCGGCGCTGCTGAAGAATCCCGATGACATCGCGAAGGAACTGGCGCGCGTCGACGAGGCGCGCAAGACCATCCTCGACCGTCTCGACAAGCTGGAAAAGGCCATAACCAGCGAGGAGGGCAAGAAGCACCTGGCCAAGGTGCTGGAGGCGCGCAAGGCCTATGTCGGCGACCAGGACAAGTTCATCGAGCTGCAGAAGGCGGGCAAGCGCGACGAGGCGATCGAACTCATGCTCACGCGCACGCGCAAGAGCCAGGGCGACTACATCGCCGCGGTCGGCACGCTGATCGACTTCCAGTCGGAACTGATGAAGAAGGTCGGCGAGGATGCGGCGGTGTTATCGTCGCAGACGCAGCAGCTGGTGCTCCTGATGGGCCTGTTCGCCATCCTCACGGCGACGGGGTTCGGTTTCTGGCTGACGCGCAGCATCACGCGGCCCATCGGCGAAGCCGTGACGGCCGCCAATGCGCTGGCCGACGGCGACCTCACCGTGACGCTGACGGTCGACAGCAGCGACGAAACCGGCCAGTTGAAGGCCGCGATGAAGAGCATGGTCGACAAGCTGTCGAAGATCATCAGCGAGGTGCGCGGCGCGGCCGACACGCTTTCCACGGCCTCCGAGGAGGTCTCATCGACGGCCCAGTCGCTGTCGCAGGCATCGAGCGAGCAGGCTGCATCGGTCGAGGAGACCACGGCCAGCATCGAGCAGATGACCGCCTCGATCACGCAGAACACCGAGAACGCCAAGGTCACCGACACCA
>JBLNBJ010000017.1:0-3600 GCA_050259835.1 Ignavibacteria bacterium
ATCTTCCCGAGCGACGCCAACAACATCGAGTCGCTGCTGCGCAACGCCGACCAGGCGATGTACGCCGCCAAGGAGCAGGGGCGCAACCGCTTCAGCTACTTCACCGCATCGATGCAGGCCACCGCGCAGCGCCGCCTGCAGCTGTCGAACGACATGCGCAGCGCGATCGGCAGCGGGCAGTTCGAGGTCTACCTGCAGCCCATCGTCGATCTCGCCACCGACCGCATCTACAAGGCCGAAGCGCTGCTGCGCTGGCGCCACCCGGTGCACGGCATGATCGACCCGTCGCAGTTCATCCCGATCGCCGAGGAGACCGGCATCATCAGCGAGATCGGCGACTGGGTGTTCCGCGAGTCGGCGCGGCTGGCGAAGCTCTGGTACGACGCCTGCTCGGCGCACGACCTCGACCGCGGCACGGTGCAGATCAGCGTCAACAAGTCGCCGCGCCAGTTCTTCTCCGGCAACACGCACCGCACCTGGATAGAGCACATGACGGAGATCGGCCTGCCGACGACCTGCATCGTGATCGAGATCACCGAGGGCCTGCTGCTCGACGACCGGCCGGAGGTGGCCGAGAAACTGGCGCAGTTCCGCGACGCCGGCTTCGCCATCTCGCTCGACGACTTCGGCACCGGCTACTCGGCCATGTCCTACCTCAAGAAGTTTCCGATCGACTTCCTCAAGATCGACCAGTCCTTCGTGCGCGACATGGCCACCGACCACGGCGACCAGGCCATCGTCGAGGCCATCATCGTCATGGCGCACAAGCTCGGCCTCAAGGTGATCGCCGAAGGCGTGGAAACGGTGGCCCAGCGCGACATGCTGAAGGCCGCCGGCTGCGACTACGGGCAGGGCTACCTGTTCTCGCGACCGATGCCGACGTCCACCATGAGCTTCCCGCTCACGGTGCCGCCGCCCAAGAAGTAGCGGCGCGCCGGGAACCGCCCGGCGTACCTCCTGTCTGCTGGTCCATATAACTTCGCGGCATGTCGTGAGCACGAACCGTTCGTTGGCCGTGCCGGGACAGCCGCGTAGAGTCGCAGACACCATAGCGCCAGGAGCCCCGCCATGTCAGCCGAGGTCAGTGCCACCCAAACCGAACGCATCCTCTCGCGCGCTGCCGCCCGCGCCGCCGAGAAGCGCCTGCCCTACCGCGGCGCCGTGACCCCGGAGGAGGCCTGGGCGCTGGTCGAGGCGGGCGCGGCGCGCATCCTCGACGTGCGTACCCGCGAGGAATGGGCGCTGGTCGGCCGCATTCCGGGCGCCATTGAGATTGAATGGAAGCGCTACGGCGACTGGCGGCTCAACCCGGCCTTCGTCGACGAGGTGAAGAACAGCTTCGCGCCGGGCGACCGCATCCTGCTGATGTGCCGATCGGCGCAGCGTTCGCACGACGCGGCGGCGCAACTGGCGGCAGCCGGCTTTGCCGAGAGCTACAACGTGCTGGAGGGTTTCGAGGGCGACAAGGACGCCGCCGCGCGGCGCACGGTTAACGGCTGGAAAGTACGCGGACTGCCCTGGTTCCAGTAGCGCGCGAGGCGCGCCGCCCCGGGCCTTACCGGTATCCGGGTAGGCCAAATACCTTTGCGCTGGTATTTCCCGGCAGCCGACGCCTGCATACGATTCGCCCGATGCCCGCGCGCATGTCGCGCGTCGGGGACGCTCACAAGGGGAACACGATGAACCAGTCGATGGAAGCGCTTGCTGCCGCGAATGCGGCCAATGTGGAAGCGATGCACTCTCTGGCCTTTGCCTCGCTCAAGGCGGCGGAGCGCCTGATGAGCCTGAACATGGGTCTGGCGAAGACGTCGTTGCGCCTCGGCGCCGACTGCGCCCGTCCGGCGCCCAACGGCGATTGGCGCAACCTGCTGTCGCAGCAAAGCAGCGGCTTGCAGAAGAGCGCCGAAGAGGCCGCCAGCTACCTGCGCAGCGTGTACGACATCTCCAGCGAGGCGCAGGCCGAGGTCGGCGACGTCATTTCCTCGCGCGTCGATGAGCTGTCCGGCTCGGTGACGTCGCTGCTCGACACGCTGGCGCGCTCGGCGCCGCCGGGATCCGAACGGGCGATGGACATGCTGAAGTCGGCGTTCATGGGCAGCTGTTCTGCCTACATGCAGATGGTGCGCAACGCTCCCCAGTCGGCCGCCCAGCAACCGCGCAAGACCCGCCGGGGGCTGTAGCAGAGCGAAGGAGGCCCGCGCCTGAGCGCGGGCCTGCGCCGATCAGCCTGTCGCCGAACCTCACGGAACGGCGGCCGACTATCTAGGGTCGACCGTTACAGCGTCCCGCCGGCACACCGCCGCGGGACACAACGGAGGCCTTTCCATGAGTCAGGCAGCGACCGCCGAAGACGACTTCGACTCGGCGCAGTTGACGGACGAGATCGCCGCTGCGTTCGCGGAATGGCGCCGCACCGGGCGCTTCGGCCACCTGTGCGGACGCTCGGCGGCGATCCAGCGGGTGTTCCAGCAGATCGCGCGCGTCGCCGGCACCGCGGTGACGGTGTTCATCACCGGCGAGAGCGGCAGCGGCAAGGAAATGGTGGCGCGCACGGTGCACGATCTCTCGCGGCGCCGCAAGCAGCCCTTTCTCGCCGTGAATTGCGGCGCCATTTCGCCGCACCTGATCGAGAGCGAGCTGTTCGGCCACGAGAAGGGCAGCTTCACCGGCGCAGACCGGCCGCACGAGGGCTTCTTCGAGCGCGCCCACGGCGGCACGCTGTTCCTCGACGAGATCAGCGAGATGCCGCTCGAGCTGCAGGTGAAGTTCCTGCGCGTGCTCGAGACCGGCACGTTCACGCGCGTCGGCTCGACCCAGAGCCACGCCGCCGACGCCCGCCTGATCGCGGCCACCAATCGGCAGCCGGCCCAGGCGGTGGCGAGCGGATCGTTGCGCGAAGACCTGCTCTACCGGCTCAACGTCTTCCCCATCGAGCTGCCGCCGCTGCGCGCGCATCCCGAAGACATCCCGCTGCTGGCGGAGGAGTTCCTCGCCGACGTCTGCCGGCGCGAGGGTTTGGTCAAGCGCTTCTCGGCCGGCGCGCTGGCCCAGCTCGGCGGCTACCGCTGGCCGGGCAACGTGCGCGAGCTGCGCAACGTGGTGCAGCGCGCCTACCTGATGTCGGCCGGGCCGCTGATCACGGAGGACGACCTGCCGTCCGCCGCTCTGCAGCCGGCCCTGGCGATGCCGGCCCCGGCGGGCGCGATCGTAAACGGCAGCGCCGTGACCATCCCGCTCGGCACCTCGCTGGCCGAGGCCGAGTACCGCCTGATCGTGGCGACGCTGCAGCACTTCAACAACCACAAGGAGCGCACGGCCACGGCGCTGGGCGTGAGCCCGAAGACGCTCTACAACCGGCTCAAGGAATACGCGAGCCGCAAGCCGCCGGGCGAGGCGGCCGAACCCAAGGGGCCCTGAGATGCAGTTCTCGCTCAGCATCGCGCCGCTGGCGGCGCTGATTGCCGGAATCCTGATCCTCATCATTCCGCGGCTTCTGAATTACATCGTTGCGATCTATCTGATCATCGTCGGGCTGGTCGGTCTCTTCGGCGGCGCGGCCAGGCTCTGATCAGGACTCGTAGGGCGGCGGCGCGACGTCGT
>JBLNBJ010000018.1:0-3708 GCA_050259835.1 Ignavibacteria bacterium
CGCAGTTCGACCCGAGCTACCTGGGCTTCCAGTTCGTCGAGCAGGCGCCCTGGATTCAGCGCTTCAACGTCGAGTACCTGCTCGGCGTGGACGGCATCTCGGTGATCTTCATCATCCTCAATAGCTTCATCACCGTGCTGGTGGTGCTGGCCGGCTGGGAAGTGATCGAGGAGAAGACGGCGCAGTACATGGGTGCCTTCCTGATCATGTCGGGCCTGATGAACGGCATCTTCGCCTCGCTCGACGCCATGCTGTTCTACGTCTTCTTCGAGGCTTCGCTGATCCCGATGTACGTGATCATCGGCATCTGGGGCGGCCCCAACCGCGTCTATGCGGCGTTCAAGTTCTTCCTCTATACGCTGGCCGGCTCGCTCTTGATGCTGGTCTCGCTGATCTGGCTGTTCCTCGAGGCGGGCGGCACCTTCAACCTGATCGAGTGGTACAACCTCAAGATCAGCCTGGCGCCGCAGATCCTGCTGTTCCTGGCCTTCCTGGTGGCCTTCGCCGTGAAGGTGCCGATGTGGCCGGTGCATACCTGGCTGCCGGACGCCCACGTCGAGGCGCCCACCGGCGGCTCCGTGGTGCTGGCTGCCATCATGCTGAAGCTCGGCGCCTACGGCTTCCTGCGCTTCTCGCTGCCGATTGCGCCGGACGCGAGCCACGAACTGGCGCCGCTGATGATCGCGTTGTCGCTGATCGCCGTGGTCTACATCGGCTTCGTCGCGCTGGTGCAGGCGGACATGAAGAAACTGATTGCCTACTCGTCGATTTCGCACATGGGCTTCGTCACGCTGGGCTTCTTCATCTTCAACCAGATCGGCATGGAAGGCGCGCTGATCCAGATGATCTCGCACGGCTTCGTCTCGGCCGCCATGTTCCTTTGCGTCGGCGTCATGTACGACCGCATGCATTCGCGCCAGATCGCCGATTACGGCGGCGTGGTGAACACGATGCCCAAGTTCGGCGCGCTGTTCCTGTTCTTCGCCATGGCGAATTGCGGCCTGCCGGCGACTTCGGGCTTCGTCGGCGAATTCATGGTCGCGCTCGGCTCGATCAAGTTCAACTTCTGGGTTGGCTTCCTCGCCGCCACGACGCTGGTGCTCGGCGCCGCCTACACGCTTTGGATGTACAAGCGCGTCGCATTCGGCGCTGTCGCCAATAAGCACGTCGCGGAACTTACCGACATCAATGCCCGCGAATTCCTGGTCCTCGGTCTGCTCGCCGTGAGCGTGCTGGCCATGGGCCTCTATCCCTTCCCCTTCACCGACATCATGCATGTTTCAGTGGATAACCTGCTGAAGCACGTGGCGGTGACCAAGCTGTAGGCCCGATGCGATGCTGAACCAGTTCGTCACGCCCGATCTCCTTCCGGCCGCGCCGGAGATCTTCCTGCTGATCATGGCCTGCGTGATCCTGTTTACCGACCTCGTCGTCGGCCAGGTGCAGCGCTGGATGATGCCCGCCCTCACGGTGCTCACGCTGGTCGGCTGCGCCCTCATCAGCTACGTCACGATGGACGGCCAGGTGGTGCTGACCTTCAGCAACATGTTCGTCGACGACCTGCTGGCGGACTTCCTCAAGATCATGGTGTACGTCGCCGTCATCGCCGTCGTGATCTACAGCCGCCAGTACCTCGCCGTGCGCAATCTCGACAAGGGCGAGTACTACCTGCTGCTGCTGCTCGCGACGCTGGGCATGATGGTGATGATTTCCGCGGCGCACTTCCTCACGCTCTATCTCGGCCTCGAACTGATGTCGCTGTCGCTATATGCGCTGGTCGCGATCGACCGCGATTCCGCGCGCGCCACCGAGGCGTCGATGAAGTACTTCGTGCTCGGCGCGCTGGCCTCGGGCCTGCTGCTCTACGGCATGTCGATGGTGTACGGAGCGACCGGGACGCTCGAGATCGGCGGCGTCGCGCAGGCGATCTTCCATGGTGACGCCAGCAAGATGAGGACCATCCTGGTGTTCGGCCTCGTCTTCATCGTCGCCGGCGTCGCCTTCAAGCTGGCGGCCGTCCCGTTCCACATGTGGGTGCCCGACGTGTACGACGGCGCGCCCACGGCCATCACGCTGTTCATTGCTTCCGCGCCGAAGCTCGCCGGCTTCGCCATGGCGATGCGGCTCCTGGTGTACGGCATGTTCGAACTGGCCGACCAGTGGCAGCAGATGCTGCTCATCATGGCCTGGCTGTCGATCGGCATCGGCAACCTGGCGGCCATCGCCCAGACGAGCATCAAGCGGATGCTCGCTTACTCGAGCATTTCGCACATGGGCTTCATGCTGCTCGCGCTGATGAGCGGCATCGTCGGCGGGCAGGTCGATCCGTTCAGCACGCTCAACGCCTACAGTTCGGCGCTGTACTACGCGGTCGCCTACGTGCTGATGACGCTCGGTTCGTTCGGGATGATCCTGCTGCTTTCGCGCAGCGGCCACGAAGCGGACAAGCTGGAGGACTTCAAGGGCCTCAACAAGCGCAGCCCGTGGTTCGCTGCGGTGATGCTCGTGATGATGTTCTCGATGGCCGGCATCCCGTTCTTCGTCGGTTTCTTCGCCAAGTTCACCGTGCTGCTCGCGGCGCTGAAGGCCGGTTACCTCTATACGGTGATCTTCGCCGTGATGATGTCGCTGGTCGGCGCCTATTACTACCTGCGCGTCGTCAAGCTCATGTACTTCGACGCGCCCGTCGATACCGCGCCGATCGTGGCGCCCGTCGACATGCGCGTGCTGCTGACCCTCAACGGCGTGGCCGTGGCGCTGTTCGGCATGCTGCCCGACGGCATCATGATGATGTGCACCACGGCGATGATCCGCTCGCTGTAGCGCTACCCTCGCGCCGGCGCTATCCGGCCCTTCCCGAATCCACGACGTGCCCGCATTTGCGGGCACGGGCGTTTCTGCGTCCCACACATTAGCCGCGCTAGTGCGTCGCGGTCGAACATTTCAAGATCGCCCACGCCCACTTCTTGATGTGGATCATGCCCAGCGACGGTGCCCCTGAATAGCCTTGCCGGCGTTGCGGTCTATATAAAAACAGCATAGGGAGTGGCACCCATGGAATACTCGCAGGGCGGGCTTGGCGGCCCGTTGTCGTCCATTATCGAGCGCAATGGCCGCGATCCGACGCGGCTGCTGCAGATCCTCGTGCAGGCCCAGCAACTCACCGACTGGATATCGCCCGACGTGGTGGCGCTGGTGGCGGGGCAGTTGAAACTCCCGCCGGCTCGCATCCAGAGCGTCGCCGAGTTCTACTCGTTCCTGTATACCCGGCCGCGCGGCAAGTACCGGATCCTATTCTCCGACAACATCACGGATCGCATGCTGGGCAGCATTGCGCTGCTCGAGCACATGGGCAAGCGCCTGAAGATCAAGCCCGGCCAGGTATCGGACGACGGCCTGGTCAGCATCGACCTTACTTCATGCACCGGAATGTGCGACCAGGGCCCGGCGATCCTGGTGAACAACTGCGCAATCACGCGCATGACGCCGCGTCGCGTCGACGAAATCTGCGACCTGATCCGCGGCAGGGTACCGCTGGCCGATTGGCCGGATCAGTACTTCAAGGTCGAGGATAACGTTCGCCGTGCCGACATCCTGCTCGGCTCGATCTGGACGCCCGGCGACGGCTTGCGCGCAGCCATCGAGCGCGGCCCCCAAGGCATGCTGGCCGAGTTGAAGCGCTCCAACCTGCGCGGTCGCGGTGGCGCG
>JBLNBJ010000019.1:0-4086 GCA_050259835.1 Ignavibacteria bacterium
GCCACGCGCGCGCGCCGCGCCGCATCGGCATGCCCGCGCGAGCGCGTCCGCCAGGAAGCGGCCGCGGCCGCCACCATGCTGAACTGCGGATCGACCAGCGCGGCGGCGAAGTCGCCGGCGGGATGCGCGCAGCGCAATTCCTCGCGCAAGCGCAGCAGTTCCGGCGGCGGCGCCGTTTCCTCGGGGATCGTGAACCAGCCGGCGGCGCGCGCGCGGCGCCCGAGCGAGACGCGACTGCCGAACACCGACAGCGGCACCGCCAGCAGCAGGGGGACGATCACGGGCAACAGCCACCAGAGGTAGGCGGCGTCGATCCAATAAACGAGCACGGCCCACACGCCGCCCAGCGCGCCGTGCCAGCCGTGACGGCGCAGCGCCTCCGTCCAGCCGGTGGCCGCGTCGCTGCGCGGCGGCGACTTCCAGCCGGCATGCCAGCCCAGCACCGTGGCGAAGACGAACTGCGTGTGGAACAGCATGCGGATCGGCGCCAGCGCCATCGAATAGAGCGATTCCAGCAGCACGCCGCCGAGCAGCCGCGCGACGCCGCCGAAGCCGCGGGCCCCTTGCCGCCACAACAGGGCGACGCTGAGGAACTTGGGCGCGAACAGCAGCGTCGAGGTCGCGCCGAACAGCAGCACGGCCCAGGCCTGGTGCCATTCGGGCCAATCGGGAAACAGCTGGTAGGGCTGCGTGAAGTATTGCGGCGGGACCAGCGCATGGATGGCTGCCAGGGCCGTGGACAGCAGCAGGAACAGGAACCACAGCGGCGACGAGAGGTAGGCCATGACGCCGATGGCGAACACCGCGCGATGCACGGCATGCAGGCCTTCGGCCAGCAGCAGGCGCGCATTGATGAGGTTGCCCTGCGACCAGCGGCGGTCGCGCTGGAGCTCGTCGAGCAGGTTCGGCGGCATCTCCTCGTAGCTGCCGGGCAGGTCGTAGGCGATCCACACGCTCCAGCCGGCGCGCCGCATCAGCGCGGCCTCGACGAAGTCGTGCGAGAGCACTTCCACCGGGGCGCGGCCGCGCCGGGGCAGGCGCCCAAGCGCGCAATGGCGCATGAAGGGCTCGACGCGGATGATGGCGTTGTGGCCCCAGTAATGGGCCTCTCCGAGCTGCCAGTAATGCAGGCCGGCCGTAAACAGCGGCCCATAGACGCGCCCGGCGAACTGCTGGATGCGCGCATGCAGCGTCTCGCGCCCGGCCGCGCGCGGCGCGGTCTGGATGATGCCGGCGCGCGGGTTCGCCTCCATCAGGCGCAGCAGGCGCGCCAGGCACTCGCCGCTCATCACGCTGTCGGCGTCGAGCACCACCATGTAACGGTAGTCGCGTCCCCAGCGGCGGCAGAAGTCCGCGACGTTGCCGCTCTTGCGCTTGATGCGATGCCGGCGCCAGCGATAGTAGACGCGGCCGAAGCCGACGGCGCGGCACAAGCGGTACCAGGCCGCCACCTCCTCGGCGCGCAGGTCCGGGTCGTTGGTGTCGCTCAACACGAAGAAGTCGAAGCGGCCGCCGTCGGCCGTGCGCGCGGCCGATTCGAAGGTGGCGCGCAGCCCGGCGAAGACGCGCGCCACGTCCTCGTTGCAGATCGGCATGATCACCGCGGCGCGCGCGGCCGGTTCGAGCGGCGCGTCCGGCGGCGCGCTGGCGCTGACGGCATGGCGATCGCCGCCCGAGAGCAGCACGACAAAGCCCATCAGGGCCGTCCAGAAGCCGGCCGAGACCCAGAGGAACAGCACGGCGAACAGGGCAAGGACGATCAGTTCGAGCACGCGCCGGCCGTGATAGGGCAGCACGGAGGCCATGGCCCAGGTCGCGGCCACCGCCGCGCCCAGCGTGAGCACGGTGAGCACTGCGCGCCGTCGGCGGGCGACGGCGGCCGTGCCGGACGGGGCGGCGGCTGCCGCGTTCCGCGCCCGGCGCCAGGCAAAGCCGGGCGGCCACGCCTGCGGCGCCATCGGGCTGCGATGCAGCGCCGGCATGGTCGGCAGGCGCGTCCGACGCTTCACTCGGGCGGCAGAATGTAGCTCCATGTCTCGGAGGCCGGCGCATTGGCGCGATGAAGGTAGGCGCGCATCTCCACCGGCTTGGCGGCGTCGCGCCGGTGCAGGCGCAGCACGAGGCGCCAGCCGGCGCGCACGGCATTCGGTTCGACGCGGCTGTGCAGCACCTCGGCGTTGTCGTCGACGTAGATGGCGGCCTTCATCTCGGCGTCGTCCGGCGCGGGCGGCGGCGTGCCGACGAAATCGACCTGCAGCCAGATGCCGTCGTCGGGCTTCGGCACGTAGCCGCGGCCGCGCAGCGTCTGCAGCGCCCACAGCAGCGGCGGCCGCTGCTCGGTGTCCTTCTGCCACAGCAGCCGGTATTCGAGGTCGAACGGCGCGTGCGGCGCCGGCGCCCGGTCCGGCACCCAGTAGACGGCGATGTTGTCGTTGGTCTCGTCGGGCGTGGGCAGCTGGACGAGCTCGACGCGCCCGGCGCCCCAGCGGCCCTTCGGCTCGATCCAGACGCCTGGGCGCAGGTCGTAGCGCGCAGCCAGGTCCTCGTAGCTGGAGAAGCGCCGGTCGCGCTGCTGGAGCCCGAAGCCGCGCGGATCGACGGTGGCGAACGAGGTCACCAGCAAACGCTTGGGGTTCACCAGCGGCCGCCAGATCCATTCGCCGTTGCCCGCGTTCACGGAAAGCCCGCCGGAGTCGTGCGTGGCCGGCCGGTAGTCGTCGTGGTCGGCGTGCTGGTTGAGGCCGAAGTAGTACATGCTGGACAGCGGCGCGAGGCCCAGCTTGCCGACCCCGGCGCGGAAGTAGAGGCGCGCCTTCACCTCCATCGCGGTCTCGGCGCCGGGCTTCAGCACGAAACGGTAGGCGCCCGCCACGCGCGGCGAATCCAGCAGCGCGTAGAGCGTCAGCTGGCGGTCGCCGGGGGCGGGGCGCTCGATCCAGAATTCGACGAAGCGCGGGAATTCCTCGCCGGTGGTGAGGCCGGTGTCGAGCGCCAGCGCGCGTGCCGAGAGGCCGTACATCTGCCCCTGGCCGAGCGCGCGGAAGTAGCTGGCGCCGAGGAAGGCCAGCACCTCGTCCTTGTACTTGCGATCGTTCAGGGCGTAATGCACGCGCAGGCCGGCGAAGCCCACTCCCTTCCAGCCCTTGGGATCGAGCTTGTTGGCGCCGAAGTCGAACGCCGTCGCGTCGTACCTGATCTCGCGCACGCCGGCCGCGTCGACCTCGTTGATCTTCACCGGCTGGTCGAAGTACATGCCCTCGTGGAAGAACTCCAGCTCGAACGGCAGGCCCTGGCCGCGCCACCAGGCGCGTTCTGGGCGGAACCGGATGTCCTTGTAGTCCTCGTACTTGAGCTGCTGCAGCTCCTTGGGCAGGTCGCCGCCGCGCCTGGCATGGGAGGCTTCCGCGAGCGCCTGCGCGCGCCGGGCGACGTCGGCAAAGCCGAAGGCGGCGGCGTCCGCCCGCCACGCCAGCAGTGCCAATGCACCGAAAGCCGCCAGGAGCGCGCGCCTCATCGCAGCCTCAGAACAGCGGCGACGAGCGCTCGATCTCGGCAAGCCGGAGCGCCAGCGCCTCGCCCTGCACGATCGCCGCCGTCTGCACCTTGCCGCGCACCACCACGACGGCATCCTGCGCCGGCAGCGTCTCGCCCGCGACCACCGTGATCTCGCCGGTGTCGTCGCGCAGCGTGTACAGCCGCAGGCCGACGAAGGGCAGCTTGTTCACGCCGACGACCTTGCCCTTGACGCGGACCTCGGCGTTGTCGAAGCGCGCCGGATTGGCCGCGATGTCGCCGATCGGCGTGACGCCGATGCCGAGCGCCGAGCAGGCCGCGACGACGGCGCACGCGAGAAGGAGAATGGATTGCCTGAACCGGTTCATGTTGACCTCGCTGATGAAGGGAACGTGGCCATGCGGCGTCACCATCGTCGGCGGCGCAGCATGAGCCAGGCCCCCAGCATGCCACCGAGATGCGCGAAATGCGCCACGCCCTCCTGGGTGCCGGTCACGCCGAGCACCAGTTCGAGCGCGCCGTAGAGCATGACGAACAGCCATGCCGGCATGGGGATCGGCGGGAACAGCAGCA
>JBLNBJ010000020.1:0-6293 GCA_050259835.1 Ignavibacteria bacterium
GCAGGAGCCGCAGGCGCAGCTCTCGTCGCCGTCGGCGCCCCAGGCTGCGCGGACACCGGGCGCAGCGAGCGCCGACGACAGGGGTGAGACGGCCCCGGCGGTGCAGCATCACCCCGCGTCGAACTCGCTGCTGCAGACCTTGTTCGGCACGGAGAAGACAGACGCGACGGCCCTGCAGAACCAGGCGACGTCGCTCGCCCACGCCGTGCCGGAACAATTGCGGCCGCTGGTCCAGCAGCAGCTCGACGCCGTCGCCACGCTGCGCCTCGTCTGGCACGGCGAGGCTTGGCCCAACCAGCCGCTCGACTGGGAGATCGTGCGCGAGGACGAACGCGGCCCGGGCGCGGACGGCGGCGAGGAACGCACTGCCTGGCGCACCCGGCTGCGCCTCGATACGCCGCGACTGGGCCACGTCGACGCGACCCTGCTGCTGACGCCGAATGGCGTCAGCATGACGATCGCGACGCCTGTCGGCGCCACGGCCGCCGACCTGCAGGAAGCGGCGCCCGAACTCGCCGCCGCGCTCGAAGCGGCCGGCGTCCCCCTGCTCTCTTTCGCGGTGAAGCATGAGCCCGCCGAATGACGATGAGCGTTCGCTCGCGGTCGCCCTCGCCTACGCGCAGGGCGACGCGGCGCCGAAGGTGGTCGCCAAGGGCCGCGGCCTGGTCGCCGAAGAAATCATCCGACGCGCCCGCGAGCACGGCATCTACGTGCACCAGTCGCCGGAGCTCGTCGCGCTGCTCTCGCAGGTGGACCTCGACGACCACATCCCGCCGCAGCTCTACGTCGCGGTGGCCGAGCTCCTCGCCTGGCTGTATCGCGTCGAGCAGACGGGCGAGCCGCCGCCGGTGTGAGGCGGAGCCCGGTACAATCGCGCCTTATGGCAGACGATTCGAACGAGACAACGCAACAGCCTGCGCCGGAGGCCCCGCGCGGCCCCAGCCTGCTCGACGCGCACGACTACACGAAGTTTCTGCTCTACGGCAAGAAGGAGATCATCGCCGTGCTGCGCGGGCTGCAGAATTCCGTCGCCCTCATCACGGCATTCTTCAACGAAGGCAAGGAGCTGCTGCCGACGACGCTGCTCGACGTCGATGAGGACGGCATGATCCTCGACTTCGGCGCCGACCATGACACCAACCGCCGGGCGCTGAACGCGGAGCGGCTGATCTGCGTGGCCAGCCAGGAGCGGGTACGCATCCAGTTCGAGGCGAAGAACCCGGCGCAGGTCCAGTTTTCCGGCAGTCCCGCCTTCCGCGCGCCGCTGCCGGCCTCCGTGCTGCGCCTGCAGCGGCGCGATTTCTTCCGCCTCGCGATGCCGATCACGCGGCCGCTCAAGTGCTCGATTCCGCTGCCCGACGCGCCCGAAGGCGGCCCTGCAGCGATCGAGGTCAGCGTGGTCGACATCAGCGGCGGCGGCTTCGCCATGTCCGTGCCCAAGGGCATGACGCTCGAGTCGGGCCAGGAATTCGCAAACTGCAGCATCGAACTGCCCGAGGTCGGGACGATCACCATCTCCATGACGATCCGCAACGTGTTCGAGGTCGAACTGCGCAGCGGCGCGCGCGTCACGCGGGCCGGCTGCGAATTCATCAAGCCGGGCGGCGCCACCATGGCGCTGATCCAGCGCTACATCATGAAGGTCGAGCGCGAGCGCAAGGCACGCGAGAGCGGCCTGCTCTAGTTCTTCCGCGCCTGCTGGTAGAGCGGCAGCACCTCGGGCAGGCGGCGCTCGATTTCGGCGATGCGGTTGTCCCCCGAAGGGTGCGTCGAGAACCAGGGCAGCGGCGCGTTGCGGTTGGCCGCCATCATCTTCTGCCACAGCGTCACGGCGGCGCGCGGGTCGTAGCCGGCGCGGGCCGCCAGGTCGAGGCCGATGACGTCGGCCTCGGTCTCGTCGTCGCGCGAGAACTTGAGCGTCAGCAGCCGACCGCCGAAGTCGAAAGCCCCCGCATAGCGGCCGCCGCCGACGAACTGGCCAAGCAAGGTTGCGCCGAGCTGGGTCGCCTCGCCCTTGGCCATGCGCTCGCGCGCGTGTTCGCGCAGCGCGTGGGCGACTTCGTGCCCGATCACCATGGCGACCTCGTCGTCGGAAAGCTTCAGCGTGTCGAGCAATCCCGTATAGACCGCGATCTTGCCGCCCGGCATGCAGAAGGCATTGATCTGCTTCGATCCGATGAGGTTGATTTCCCAGCGCCACTGCGTCGCACGCGCGTTCCAGCGCGGCGCGAACGGAATCAGGCGCTCGCCGATGGCGCGCAGGCGCTTCAGCTGCGGATAGCCCTCCGGTGCAAGCGCATGCTTGGCCCCGGCCTCGCGCTTCAACTGTTCGTATTCGGCGGCAGCCTGGCGCTCCACCTGCTGCGCCGGCACGAGGTTGCGCCACGCGGAGGGCTTGCCGACGTCGACGCCGTCGGCGGCGCACGCGAACGAAACGAACGTCAGCGCGATGCCGACGAGAAGGGAAAGACGCATGGGAACGAACTGCCCGTCAGACGGGCATGTTCATGATGTTCTGGTAGGCGGTGACCAGCTTGTTGCGGACCTGGACCATCTGCTGGAAGGACAGGTTGGCCTTCTGCAGGTTGATCATGACGTCCTGGAGGTTCACGTTGTCCTGCCCGCTGGCGAAGTCTTCGCTCATCTGGTGGGCTTGCTGCTGCGCCTGGCTGACCTGGTCGATGGCCGACTTGAGGACTTGCGAGAAGTCCGCGCCGCCGGCCGCCTGGCCCGCCTGCGCCGGCTTGCCCTGGGCGACCGAGGCCGCCGAGCGAAGCTCGGAAAGCATTTGTTCAACGTTGCGCGTGTCGATGGACATGGTCAAAACCTGGCAGCCGTGTCACTCATATATCGGCGATTGTAGTCGAAATCTTAATAGCAAGCGTCATGCCGAACGTCGTTCAAAGATAGCCCTCGTCCTTGTACTGCTTGAGCTTGTAACGCAAGGTTCGTTCCGAGATGCCCAGCGCCTCGACCGCCTTCTTGCGCGAGCCGCCCACCTTGGCCAGCGTCTCGAGGATGTGGACGCGCTCCAAGTCCTTGATATTGGCGGGAACTGCCTGCCGCGCGGCCTCCGCCGCGCCGGGCGCCGCAGCCGCGGCCGCCGGAATCGACTCCGCCACGGCCATCGGCTGCGCCACGTTGGACGCCCCGAGAAGCAGGTGCTCCCCCTCGATGACGTCACCCGGGGCGACGATCAGCGCACGCTGGATGACGTTTTCCATCTCGCGGACATTGCCGGGCCAGGCATACGCGGCAAGTTTTGCCTCGGCCGACGCGGCAAGCCTCGCCGTGCGGCCCAGGCTCGCGCCGTGCAGCGACAGGAAATGCCGGGCCAGCGGCAGGATGTCGCCCGGCCGCTCGCGCAGCGCGGGAATCCGCAGGGGAAAGACGTTGAGCCGGTAGTAAAGGTCTTCACGGAACCGTCCCGCCGCCACTTCGGCCGCCATGTCGCGGTTGGAGGTGGCGAGTACGCGGATGTCGAGCGGGATCGGCTTCTTGGCGCCGACGCGCTCCACTTCGCGCTCCTGCAGCACGCGCAGCAGCTTGACCTGCAGCGCCAGCGGCATTTCGGAGATTTCGTCGAGCAGCAGCGTGCCGCCGTTGGCCTGCTCGAACTTGCCCGCCTGCGAGGCCTGCGCGCCGGTGAAGGCGCCCTTCTCGTGGCCGAACAGCGTCGCCTCGAGCAGGTTGTCCGGAATCGCCGCGCAGTTGATGGCGACGAAGGGACCGCGCGCGCGGTTCGACTGGTCGTGGATGTAGCGAGCGAACACTTCCTTGCCGGTGCCCGATTCGCCGGTCAGCATCACCGTGGCGTCGGTGCGCGCGACGCGCGCCGCGAGCAGCAGCACTTCCTCGGTCCGCGCATCGCCGGCGACGACGCCGGAGCCCTCGGTACGCGGCGGCTGGGCATAGCGTGCGATCTGGTCGAGCAGCGCCTTTGGCTCGAAGGGCTTGAGCATGAAGTCGCAGGCGCCGCCGCGCATGGCGGCAACCGCCTTGTCGACGTCGCCGAAGGCGGTCATCAGCAGCACCGGCAGGCCCGGTTTGCGCACCCGGATCTCGCCGAGGAGTTCGAGCCCGTCCATCGGCGCCATGCGCAGGTCGGAGACCACCATGTTGAACGGCTCGCGCGCGATGGCGGTGAGCGCGGCGGGGCCGCCGTCGGCGCCGGTCGCCGTGTGGCCGGCCGCCTCGAGCGTGACCAGCAGCGCGTCGCGCAGCGCCTCGTCGTCTTCGACCACCAGGATGTTCATTGCATTTGTTTGGGACATGGTTCGTCTGCCGTCCGGGCGTCGAGGCCCGGAGAAATGGTCATCAGGAATTCGGTGCCGGCGCCCGGGGCGGAAACGACGTCGATGCCGCCCCCATGCGCGCGCGCGACGCCGCGGGCGATCGCCAGCCCCAAGCCGGTGCCCTCGTTGCGCGTGGTGAAGAATGGCTGGAACAGGCGCGCGACGACGTCGGGCTCCATGCCGCGCCCGTTGTCCTTCACCGAGAACAGCCAGTGCGTCTCGGTGCGCCGCACGGTCAGCGCGATCCTGCCCTTGCCGGGCTCCACCGCCTGCAGCGCGTTCTCCAGAAGGTTCGTCAGCGCACCCGCCAGGGCCTTGCGATTGCCGGTGAGCGAGGACTCGCCATCCGCCGGCGCGACTTCGAACTCCACGCCGCGCATGCGCGCCAGCGGCTCGAAGGTGCTGGTCAACTCGACGAGCAGGTCGCCCAGCCCGAAGGTCTCGCGTCCCAGGACTTCGCCGCGGGCGAACAGCAGCATGTCCTGGATCAGGCGCTCCAGGTGCTTGAGGCGGCCGACCGTCTTCTGCGCGATGATGGTGCGCGAGGCCTCGGGAAGGTCGGGGTTTTCGAGATTGCCGGCGTAGAGCAGCGCCGCCGCCAGCGGGGTGCGCAACTGATGGGCCAACTGGGCCGCCATTTCGCCCATGGCCGCCAGCCGCTCGTTGCGGTCCGCCTCGGCCCTCAGGCGTTGCGTCTCGGCATTGGCGTCGGCCAGTTCCGCCGTCAAGCGCGTGACCTGGGCTTCCAGTATCTTGTAGGTACCCGCGAGTTCCTCGGAGGCCTGGTTGAAGATACGGAAAGCCTCGGCGAGCCTTTCGGACTCGGCGGTAGGAACGGGATCGGAGCGGGTTTCGGCAATAGCCATAGGCACCTCATGATCTCAGATTACAGCTAGATCAACAACTTCCGAAATAGCGGCAAAAATTGCCGCTTCTTGCGGGTACCCCTCTTGCTGGTGCAGCCCACAATGCGCGAGCGTCCGGATACTGAGAGATATGGCAGAAGAAACCGCGGCATTGCCTTTCAACCTTGAGTTTCTCAATCAGCTGTCGACCCGCCAGAAGGCGGCGGGAATGGCGGCGATTGCGTTCGCCATCGCCTTGCTCATCGGCGCGCTGCTCTGGACCCGCGAACCCGCCTACAGCGTCCTGTTCTCCAATCTCTCGGAAAAGGACGGCGGGCAGATCATCACGACGCTGCAACAGCAGAACGTTCCCTACAAGTTCTCGGAGGGCGGCGGCGCCATCCTGGTTCCGAGCAGCCAGGTCCATGAAGTGCGCCTGCGGCTGGCTTCGCAGGGCCTGCCCAAGGGCGGCCAGGTCGGCTTCGAGCTGATGGAGAACCTCAAGCTCGGCACCACCCAGTTCGCCGAGCAGATCGCCTACCAGCGCGGCCTGGAGGGCGAACTGGCGCGCACCATCCAGTCGCTCTCCGCCGTGCAGGCGGCGCGCGTGCATCTGGCCATCCCCAAGCAGACGGCCTTCCTGCGCGACGAGCAGAAGCCCTCTGCCTCCGTGCTGGTCGGCCTGCACCCCGGCCGCGTGCTCGATCCGGCGCAGGTCGCCGGCATCGTGCATCTCGTTTCGTCGTCGGTGCCCCAGCTGTCCACCAGCGACGTCAGCATCATCGACCAAGACGGCAAGCTGATCTCCCAGCAGCCGGACGCCCTGCGCAACGCCGGCCTCGACCCCTCGCAGATCAAGTTCGTGCGCGAGATGGAAGCCGATTACGTCAAGCGCATCGAGGCGATCCTGGCGCCGGTGGTCGGCGCCTCCAACGTGCGCGCCCAAGTGGCCGCGGACGTCGACTTCTCGTCGATCGAGCAGGTCGCCGAGACTTACAAGCCCAACCCCTCGCCCGACGCCGCCATCCGCAGCCAGCAGACCGCGGAGAGCAGCAACACGACGGCCAACGCGATCGGCGTTCCCGGCGCGCTGACCAACCAGCCGCCGGTGCCCGCCACCGCGCCGCTGACCACGCCGCCCGCCCCGAACGCC
>JBLNBJ010000021.1:0-4729 GCA_050259835.1 Ignavibacteria bacterium
CCATTTCCGCTTCACCGTGGTCGGCGAGAAGGTGCTGCGCCTCGAGCAGCGCCTCGGCTACCAGCACAAGGGCGTCGAGCGCCTGATGGCCGGCATGGACGTCGCCGGCGCCGCGCGCGTCGTCGGGCGCATCTCAGGCGATTCGACCTGCGCCTACGCCTGGGCCTACGCCAGCGCCGTCGAGGCCGCCTGCGGCGCCGTGCCGCCGCCGCGCGCGCTGGCGCTGCGCGGCATCATGCTGGAGCGCGAGCGGGTCGCGAACCACCTCGGCGACCTCGGCGCGCTCGCCAACGACGCCGCGTTCGCCTTCGGCCTCACGCAGTTCATGCGCCTCAAGGAAGACTGGCTGCGGCTCAATGCGCGCGTCTTCGGCCATCGCATGCTGATGGACCGCATCGTCCCTGGCGGCGTCGCCGTCGACCTCGACGGCCCGGCCCTCGACGCGCTGGTCGAGCAATGCCATGCGCTCGCGCCGGAAGTGAACGCGCTGCGCAAGATCTACGTCGAGCACGCGGGCCTGATGGACCGCTTTCTCACCACCGGCGCGATCGGCGCCGACCTCGCGCGCGAACTCTCGCTCACCGGCATGGCGGCGCGCGCCACCGGCCTGCTGCTGGACGGCCGCGCTTACCGCCAGGGCTACACGCCGCCGCCGCCCTACGCCGGCCTCGGCGTGCGGCCCTACGTCGACGAGCGCGGCGACGTCGCCGCACGCGTCGCGATCCGTTTCGGCGAGATTCTCGAATCGCTGCGCCTCATCCGCGAACTCGCGGTTTCGGTGCCGGGCGGCGAGAACCGCGGCGTGTTGACGCCGGTCCCCGGCGGCAGCGGCCTCGGCGTCGTCGAGGCATGGCGCGGCGAGGTCCTGGTCGGCGTGCAGTTCGACGCGCAGGGCAGGCTCGCCCGGGTCCATCCGCACGATCCCTCCTGGCAGATCTGGCCGGCGCTCGAGCACGCCGTGCTCAAGGACATCGTCCCGGACTTCCCGCTGATCAACAAGTCGTTCAACCTTTCGTACTCGGGAGCGGACCTGTGATCCCCGTGCTCAAGCGCATCTTCCGCACCGGCATCCTGACCGAGGCACGGGTGGCCGAAGAGGCGCCCGCCGCCGAAGTCGAGATCGAACGCCTGCACGACGAGATATTGAACATCCTGGGCCGCGCGCTCACGATCCGCGAAGTGGACGCCGGCTCCTGCAATGCCTGCGAGCTCGAGATCCACGCGCTCAACAACGCCTACTACAACCTCGAAGGCCGCGGCATCAAGTTCGTCGCGAGCCCGCGCCACGCCGACATGCTGCTCGTCACCGGTCCGGTGACGAAGAACATGGAGAACGCCGTGCGCATCGCCTACGACTGCACGCCCGATCCCAAGCTCGTCGTCGCCGTGGGCGATTGCGGCTGCAACGGCGGCGTGTTCGGGGAGAGCTACGCCTCGTGCGGACGTATCGACAACGTCATCGCGGTCGATGCCGTGGTGCCCGGCTGCCCGCCGACGCCGCTGGCGTTGATGCAGGGAATCCTGGCGGCGGTGAAGCGCTGACCCCGAGCCCCCTGGCGGGCTCGCGAAGAGCCGCATCGCTGCTGATGACGTGCTTTGTCCGAAGGGGCCGATTCCAGTACAGTGCCGGGTTTGACGCGCCGACCGGAATGAAGCTCCTCAATGTTTGAACAAGCCTTCAAGAACATCGACAACGACCTGCGCAACGAAGCGGGCTGCACCACCGAACTCGACTACACCGAACAGACCTCCTGGTTGCTGTTCCTCAAGTACCTCGACGGCCTCGAGCAGGACAAGGCGATGGAGGCGGAACTCGAGGGCAAGAAGTACCGCTTCATCCTCGACGAACCCTACCGCTGGTCGTCCTGGGCCGCGCCCAAGGACAAGCAAGGCAATCTTGACCACAACAGGGCGATGACCGGAGACGACCTGCGGGACTTCGTCGACCGCAAGCTGTTTCCCTACCTGCATGGCTTCAAGCAGAAAGCCAGCGGCCCCAACACCATCGAGTACAAGATCGGCGAGATCTTCGGCGAGATCAAGAACAAGATCCACAGCGGCTACAACCTGCGCGAGATCATCGACCACATCGACGAGCTGCGCTTCCGCTCGCAGGCCGAGAAGCACGAACTCTCGCACCTCTACGAAGCCAAGATCCGGAACATGGGCAACGCCGGGCGCAACGGCGGCGAGTACTACACGCCGCGCCCGCTGATCCGCGCCATGGTGAAAGTGGTCAAGCCGCGCATCGGCGAGCGCATCTACGACGGCGCCTGCGGCTCGGCGGGCTTTCTGTGCGAATCCTTCGACTATCTGCGCAACCGACCCAAACTGACCGCCGCCAACTTGAAGACGCTTCAGGAGCGAACGTTCTACGGCAAGGAAAAGAAGTCGCTGGCCTACGTGATCGGGATTATGAACATGATCCTGCACGGCATCGAAGCGCCGAACATCATGCACACCAACACCCTGGCCGAGAACCTCGCCGACATCCAGGACAAGGACCGCATGGACGTGATCCTCGCCAACCCGCCCTTCGGCGGCGGCGAGCGCAAGGAAGTGCAGCAGAACTTCCCCATCCGCACGGGCGAGACGGCCTTCCTGTTCCTCCAACACTTCATCAAGATGCTCAAGGCCGGCGGCCGCGCCGGCGTGGTCATCAAGAACACCTTCCTGTCGAACACGGACAATGCCTCGGTAAGTCTGAGGAAGCTGCTGCTCGAATCCTGCAACCTGCACACCATCCTCGACTGCCCCGCCGGCACCTTCCAGGGCGCCGGCGTGAAGACTGTCGTGCTGTTCTTCGAGAAGGGCGCGCCGACGCGCAAGATCTGGTACTACCAGCTCGATCCCGGCCGCAGTCTCGGCAAGACCAACCCGCTCAACGACGATGACCTCGCGGAGTTTGTCGAACTGCAGAAGCGCTTTGCAGATTCGGCCAAGAGCTGGAGCGTCGATGCCGCGGCGATCGAAACCGTCACCTACGACCTCTCGGTGAAGAATCCGAATGGCGGCGAGGCAGTTGCCCACCGCAGCCCGCAAGCCATCATGGACGAGATCGCGGCGCTCGATGCGGAGAGCGCGGAAGTTCTTGCCAAGATCAGAGCGCTGATATGAAGGGGGGGTGGCAGACCAAGCCCTTTGAGGATTGCATTGAAAAGGCGGTTTATACGACCAAGATTCAGCGCAAGGACTTCTTGGATGTCGGTGCGTTCCCGGTGGTATCGCAAGAAGACGCCTTCATCAACGGATACTGGAACGACCCGGATGACGTGTTCCGAGTCGAGACGCCGCTGGTTATTTTCGGGGACCACACCAAGGTTCTGAAGTACGTCGATTTTGACTTTGTCCTTGGCGCCGACGGCGTGAAGCTGCTAGTGCCGAAAAAGTCTCTAGTTCCGAAGTTCTTCTACTATCAGTTGCAGACGGCGCAACTCGATTCCCTAGGCTATGCGCGGCATTACAAGCTGCTTAAGGAATTGGAGATTAGGTATCCCGATAGAGCGGAACAGCAGCGCATCGTCGCCATCCTCGACGAAGCCTTCGACGGCATCGCCACCGCCAAAGCCAACGCCGAAAGGAACCTCCAGAACGCCCGCGCCTTGTTTGAAAGCCACCGGCAATCCGTTTTCACCGAGCGGGAGCAGGGGTGGGTGGAGAAGCGGCTTGGCGACGTCTGTGCCATTACTTCGGTTCTCGTCGATCCGCGCAAAGACGAGTTCGTTGATCTGATCCACGTGGGGGCGGGAAACATCGAATCGCAGACGGGTGTCCTTGTTGAGCTTAAGACCGCGCGGGCGGAGGGCTTGGTTTCGGGAAAGTTCCTCTTTGACGAATCGATGGTCCTCTACAGCAAAATTCGTCCTTATCTCATGAAGGCGGCCCGCCCCGACTTCAACGGTTTATGCAGCGCGGACATGTATCCGCTTGCGCCATTGCCAAACGAGATTACGCGGGACTACCTATTTCACTTGTTACTAAGCAAGCCCTTCACCGACCATGCGATCCAAGGCTCGGCCCGTGCCGGAATGCCGAAGGTCAATCGAGAGCACTTGTTCCGGTATCGCGTTTGGCTGCCCGGCGTGAAGAAGCAAAAGGAATTGACCGAAAGGCTCGATGCCCTTCACGAAGAATGCCAACGCCTCGCCGTCCTCTACCAGCAAAAACTCGCCGTCCTCGATGAGTTGAAGAAATCTCTGCTGCACCGAGCGTTCAGCGGACAGTTGTAGAGATCGGAAGTTGCCCATCCAGCTGGTGACAGGCTGTCACCAGTCGGAGACCGCCCTAACAGAGTCGGTTACAAGCCGTAACCGACCGCCACCGCCGAGACCCGCTACGGCCGGCGCAGCCGGCTTGACACAAAACTTGACTGATACTTGACTCTCATTTAGGCTGCCGTCATGGCCTACGTCCCCTCGTTCGCGATCACCCCGGCCCTGCTGACAGAAGTCGAGCAGGTGGCGGCGTTGCGCGAGCGTATCCAAAACGCGGTGGTCGATCTGGCCTGGATTCCGGCGCTGCAAAAGGATACCCGTACCCGTAACGTGCATGCCTCGACGGCCATCGAGGGAAATCCACTGACGCTCGAACAGGTGCGCGCGCTGGAGGAAGGACGTGAGCTTTCGGCGTCGGCCGCGCGCGCCAAGCGCGAGGTGCTCAACTATTTCGCCGGGCTGCGTTACGTGGAGAACCATGCCGGCAAGAAGAAGATCGGCCATACCGACATTCT
>JBLNBJ010000022.1:0-12296 GCA_050259835.1 Ignavibacteria bacterium
CCGAGATGCGCGAAATGCGCCACGCCCTCCTGGGTGCCGGTCACGCCGAGCACCAGTTCGAGCGCGCCGTAGAGCATGACGAACAGCCATGCCGGCATGGGGATCGGCGGGAACAGCAGCAGCAGGGTCCGGTGCGGAAAGACCACGGCGAAGGCGAGCAGCAACCCGAAGATGCCGCCCGAGGCGCCCACCGTCGGATAGGGCGCCGCGTCCGCGAGCGCCGCGAAGGCGAGTTGCGTAAGCGCGGCGGAAACGACGCCGGCAAAGTAGAGCTTGGCGTAGCGGCGCGCGCCGAAGACGCGCTCGATCTCGCCGCCGAACATGAACAGCGCCAGCATGTTGAACAGCAGATGGGGCAGGCTCGCGTGCAGGAAGCTGTAGGTAACGATCTGCCATGGCTGGAAGGCGGGGTGCTCCGATGCGAGCGGCCACAGCGCGAACAGGCCGACGAGCATCCCGCCGGACAGCGCCTCGCCGAAGAAAACCGCAACGTTGGCGAAGATCAACAGCCGCGTGAGCGGCGGGATGGCGAGGAACACCGCAAAGCCCGAGCGCGCGGACGCCCTTCAGTGGGCCGGCCGATTCTTCTGCTTCGAAGTGCGGCGGCGTTCCGGATAAAGCATGACGCGCGCCGCGACATGGAAGGGCACGCCCTCCTTTTCCATCGCTTCGGCGCCGGCGAGCCAGCCCTTCAGCTGCGCCGTTTCCAGCCCCCGGTTCACGGCGGCTTCGAGATCAGCGTTCGAGCGAGCGTCGAATTTCATGATGTGTGTCCCTCCGGGACCGGCCGGACGCCCCCGCGGCCTCCGTGGCAGTCCCGCGTTCGGCGTACTGCGCCCCATGCCGATTCTGCCGGGCCGCCCGTTCCTGTCCATGGCCCATCCGGCGCGCTGCAAAGGCCGGCGTTTTCATACGCGACGCATGCGCCGGGTGCACTACCGGAATCCCGGTAGCGCGAATAGCGGTTCCCGCGTATAGGAGCAAGGAAGCCCGCTTCGTATGATGCTTTCCACACAGCGTGTCGCACGAGCCCGACGCCTCCGGCGTCCGCGTCCCGCCCGGGAACGCAGCCCGGACACGCCAAAACGAAGAGGAGACCCGAATGCACGAAATCATCCACGTCGTCGACGTGGCGTCGCCGTCTGGCGCCGCAAGGCATGGCCTCGAGATCGAGGCCGTAGACCATCAGCCGCTGCGCGCCGGCTACTACTTCGTCCTGTGGCCCCTGCGCAAGGGCGCGAAGAAGCGCGGCAAGCGCTATTTCGGTCCGCTGCGCACGGCCGCCGAGGCCCGCCTGCTGGCGACCAGCGCGGTGATGCTCGGGCTGGCGGAGGACGTCCAGCCACGGCCTTCGATCGCCGAGTGCCGTTCCATCGTGCGCCACGCGACGGCTGCGAACGATTGCTGCTCCATCCCCCGTCCGACCGCAAGCCCGGCGCGCCAGGCAGCCGGCTGACCCTTTCCCGCACGCGCGGCGCGCCCGGCGCCCCGCGTGCACCCGCAGTCGCGGCAAAACCGGGATAATTGCGCCCGGTCGGCCACTGCCCCGAACGAGCAACGATGCGACTGCGACGCCTGATCCTTGTCCTTGCCTGCTTTGCCGCGGCCGCCGCGCAGGCCCAGACGCCGCCGGGCCGCCTCGAACGGGTCGCCGCCGCGCGCACGCTGCGCGTCTGCATCTGGCCCGACTACTACGCGATCACCTATCGCAATCCCCGCACGCTCGAGCTTTCCGGCATCGACGTCGACCTCGCCGGCGAGTTCGCGAAAGACCTCGGCGCCGCGGTTGAATTCGTCGACAGTTCGTTCGCCGCCGTGGCCGGCGACCTGGCCGCCGACCGTTGCGACGTCGCCATGTTTGCCGTCGGCATCACGCCGGCGCGCGCCGAGAAGATGCGCTTCACCCAGCCCTACCTGGAAAGCGACATCTACGCCATCACCACCAGGACCAACCGGCGCATCCGCGACTGGAGCGACATCGATCGGCCCGGCGTCGTCGTCGCCGTCGCCAAGGGCACGTATCACGAGGGCGTCATGCGCGACAAGCTCAAGTACGCGTCGCTGGCCGTCGTCGAGACGCCCTTCGCCCGCGAGCGCGAGGTGGAAGCGGGCCGCGCCGACGTCTTCATGACCGACTATCCCTACAGCCAGCGCATGCTGCGCAACGCCGACTGGGCGCGCCTGGTGGCGCCGCCCGGCACCTACCACCTGACGCCCTACGCCTACGCGGTGGCGCCGGGCGACGAGCGCTGGCTGGCGCGCGTCGACCGTTTCGTCGCCGAGGTCAAGCGCGACGGCCGTCTGCTGGCGGCCGCGCGGCGCCATCGGCTCGACCCCATCGCCCTCGTGCCGCGATGAAGAAGCGTGCCGGCGCGATGCTGCTCGCCTTCGTCCGGGGCCTCGGCGTCAACTTCGGCTTTCTCGTCTTCATGGTGCTGTTCGTCGCCGGCATCGGGCTGGCCACCGGCTACTCGATCTACCGCCTGCGCGAGAAGGCGATCGACGCGCACTTCAAGATCACCGCGATGCACGCGCGCTCCGTCGAGGACCACCTGACGCAAAGCTTCAACGTCGTCGGCCAGACGCTCGCCAACATCGGCGACGGCCTGCCGAGCCTGCCCCAAGCCGACGTCCCGCGGCGGCTCGAGGGCGCGCTGCTGACTTCCCCGGCGCTGCGCTCGATCTCGCTGCTGGACGGCCACGGCCGCATCGTGGCGAGTTCCAATCCGAAGAACCTCGGCGTGCAGGTCGATTCCGGCGACTACCTGCCGCGCCACGGGGAGCGCAGCGACCGCCTGCGCATCGGCCGTCCCTGGGCGGGCCGCGACTTCGGCGACGGCAGCCCGGGCGGTGCCGCGCCCGCGCGCATGGACCTCGAGTTCGTGCCGGCCCTGCGCAACGTGCGCTTCGGCGCGCTGACCAGCACGCTGGCGGCGGCCGTCAATAGCGACTACTTCGTCAACAACTACAGCGCGCGCATCCACCCCGAGGAAGGCTTCGTCGAAGTGCTGCGCTACGACGGCACCAGCCTGCTGTCGACCCAGGAACCGCTCGCCGGCGGGGAAAGCCGCGGCGATCTCGCCGCGCGGATTTCCGAGACCGAATCGGGCAGCTTCGAGGAGGAGCTCGACGGCACGCAAGTGCTGACCTCCTTCCGCGCCTCGCGCTCCTATCCGCTCGTGGTGGTCGCGCATCTGAAGCTCGACTACGCGCTGGCCGAATGGGCCGCCGAGAGCCGGCGCCTGCTGCTGGTCACCGGCCCCGCGCTGCTGGCCCTGGTGGTGCTCACGTCGCTGCTGTTCGTCCATCTGCGCCGCATCGAGGAGCAGCAGGTCGAGGCGCGCCAGCGCGAGCAGGACCGCCTCGCGGCGACGGTGTTCCGCACCGTCGACAGCGGCGTGCAAGTGGCCGACGCCACCGACCGCATCATCGCCGTCAATCCCGCCTTCACCCACATCACCGGCTACACCGAGGCGGACGTGATCGGGCGCAAGTGGCAGGTGTTCGCCGCGCGGGAGAACCGCCCCGAGTGCTTCGCCGACATGACGCGCGCGCTGGCCGCCACCGGCAGCTGGCACGGCGAGTTGTGGCACCGCCATCGCGACGGCGAGCGCTACCTGGCTTGGCAGTCGGTCAACCAGGTGCGCCGCGAGGATGGCGAGGTCATGTACAAGGTGATCGCCTTCTCGGACATCACCGACCGCAAGAAGGCCGAGGAAGCGCAGCTCAAGGCGGTCATCGAGGCCTCGCCGGAGGCCGTGCTGCTGGTCGAGAGCGACGGGCGCATCGGCTACGCCAACCGCGTATGCGAGCGCATGTTCGGCTACACGCCCGAGGAAGCGCTCGGCCTGGACGTGAATGAACTGGTGCCGCTGCCCCACCGCGGCCGGCACCGCCAATACGTCGCGGCCTTCGCCCAAGACCCGCATTCGCGCCCGCTGCGCAGCGGCATCCAGCTCACGGCAGTGCGCAAGGAAGGCAGCGAGTTCCCGGTCGAGATTTCGCTGAGCCCGATCACCATGGGCGACCGGCTGGTGATCATCGCGGCGATCAACGACATCACCCAGCGCATCCGAGACGAGCAGGCCCTGCGCGCCAGCGAGGAGCGCTGGAAGTTCGCGCTGGAAGGCGCCGGCGAAGGCGTCTGGGACCTCGACGTCGCGACCGGCGCGGTGCTGTTCTCGAAGCGCATCCTCCAGGTGTGGGGATGCGCGGCCGGCGACGGGCCGCAGCGCCTGGAAGCCTGGACCGGACGCATCCACGAGGAAGATCGGGCCCGCGTCTCCGCCCAGCTGCAGGCCTGCCTCGACGGCCGCACGCGCACCTGCACCATCGAGCATCGGGCGCGCTGCGACGACGGGCGCTGGCACTGGGCCCTGGTGCACGGCATGGTGGTGAGCCGCGATGCCGACGGCAACCCGCTGCGCATGATCGGCACCTACGCCGACATCAGCGAGCGCAAGGCGGTCGAACACGAGCTCAAGGCGGCCAAGGATGCCGCCGAGGCGCTGCTCGAGCGCGCCAGCATGGCCGAGCGCCGCATCCTCGACATCAGCGAGCAGACGCGCGAGCGCATCGGGCAGGAACTCCACGACGACCTCGGCCAGCATCTGACCGGCGCCGCCTTCCTCTCCGAAATCCTGTTCCGCAAGCTCGACGCCGTGAAGCGCGCCGAGCGCGACGACGCCGCCGCCATCACCCGCCTCATCAACGACGCCGTCGCCAAGACGCGCACCCTGGCGCAGGGCCTCTATCCGGTGGAATTGCGCGAGGCCGGGCTGCGCTCGATGATCGGCCAGCTCGCCGACAACGTCGAGCGCACATTCGAAGTGAAATGCGAGGTGCGCGCCGACCGCGACTTCGCGGCCGACGACCCCGGCGTCGCCATCAACCTGTTCCGCGTGGTGCAGGAGGCGATCAGCAACGCAGTGCGCCACGGCAAGGCCACGCGCGTGATCATCGCCATGCGACGCGAATCGAGCGCCATGGTGCTGGAGGTCGAGGACAACGGCTGCGGGCTGCAGAACGGCGAGGCACCGCCGGGCAAGGGCGGACTCGGCATGCACACCATGCGCTACCGCGCCGGGCTGATCGGCGCGCAGCTCCACATCGGCAATGGCGAGAGCGGCGGCGTCAAAGTTGTAATAGCATTGCCGCTGTCCGAGGAAATCGACGACGATGCAATACAGCGCACTTCGTAAGGCAAGAATCCTGGTCGTCGACGATCATCCGATCGTCCGCCAGGGCATCTCCCAGCTCATCGACCGCGAAGCGGACATGGAGACGTCCGCCGAGGCAAGCAACGCCGAAGAGGCGCTCGCCGCCTGCCGCGCCGCGCCGCCGGATCTCGCGATCGTCGACCTGTCGCTGACCGGCGTCTCCGGCCTCAAGCTCGTCAAGCAGTTGCGCGAACGGTTCCCGGGGGTCGCCATCCTCATGATGTCGATGCACGACGAGACGCTCTACGCCGAGCGCTGCCTGCAGGCGGGCGCCAATGGCTACCTGATGAAGCAGGAAGCGACGACCACGGTGCTGTCGGCCATCCGCACCGTGCTGCGCGGCGAGCTGCATCTCTCCGAGCGCATGCGGGCGCTGCTGCTGCAGCAGCGCATCAGCGGCCAGGCGTCGAGCTCGCCCATTGCCGGGCTGACCGCCACCGAGTTCGAGGTGTTCTCGCACATCGCCAAGGGACTCGGCATCGCCGAGATCGCCAAGCAGCTCAACCGCAGCGCAAGCACCATCGAGACCCACCGCGCCAACATCAAGCGCAAGCTCGACATCGCGACCAACTCCGAGCTCGTGCTGTACGCCTACAACCGGCTCAACGAGATGAACGCCGACGCGGGCGCCACGCCGTCGCCGATCTAGCGGAATTCGCTAGATCGGTTACGGCTTTCTCCGATGGCATGGGGCCAAAGCCCCCTGTACCATGTCGGCCTTTGTATCCGCTCACGGAACCGCCAAGGTGAAGCGCGAGAAACCCCTGCTGCTGATCATCGGCACGCCCGCCTCCAGCGAGATTGCGGCTCGCTCCCTGCGGGAGCACGGCCCGTTCGGCGAGGACGAGATACTGACGCGCTTCAGCCTGCGCGACGGCCTGCCCCTGCTGGAAAGCCGCACCGACATCGGGCTCGTCCTGCTGCTGTGGGACGAGGACGAAGTGGTCGGCCTGCCCGACGTCTTCGCCTCGCTGGCCGAAGCCCACGGCGACGCCCCGCGGCCGGTCCTGGTGCGCTGCCGCAAACCGCTGCCGCGCGGAACCCGCGAAGCGCTGTGGCGGCTCGGAACGGCGGACCGCCTGTTCGGGCAGGCCATCGACTCGCCCGACCTCGCGGATTCCATCGCCACCGTCGTCCGCCAGCACGGCCGCACCGAGACCCTGGCGTCGATCACGGGCGCCTCCGCCCGTCTCGAGCAGGTGCGCACCCTGTGGGAACTGGCGGAACTGATCCTGACCATGATCCACGAGCACGGCATCGGCGACGCCGGCGGGCTGTTCTGCCTGCTCGGCGGCTCGGCGCAGCCGCGCCTGATGGCCGTGGCCGGCAGCGGGCGCTATGCCGGCATGGGCTGCATGCCGCTCGACGACATCGACGACGGCCTGGTCATCTCTGCCATCCAGCAGGCCATGACCGAACAGCGCAGCCGCTTCACCGCCGACGCGGCCGTGCTCTACATCCGCACGCCGGAAGGCGACGTCGCCTGCATCTACCTGGCGCTCGATGCGCCGCTGCCGTCGTGGCAGCAGCACCTGATCCGCCTGCTGTCGACGGCCTTCTCGATCGCCATCGGCAAGAACCAGGCGGCGCAGCGGCTCTTGCGCACGCAGCACGCCACCATCTCGACGATGGCCGCGCTGGCCGAGTACCGCGACGTCGACACCGGCGAGCATGTGGCGCGCGTGGCGCGCGCCGCCACCGAAATCGCGCAGGTGATGGCCGACCGCGGCCACGTGCCCGACCGGGAGATGGTCGACCAGATCGGCCTGGCCGCGATCCTGCACGACATCGGCAAGATCGCCATTCCCGAAGCGATCCTGCTCAAGCCCGCCGCGCTGACGCCCGCCGAACGCCAGTCGATGGAAATGCACGCCCTGCTCGGCCGCGACATCCTGACGCGCGCCGCGGCGCGCTCAGACAACGCCGAACTTCTGCGGCGCGCGGCCGAGATCGCGCATTGCCACCACGAGAAGTTCGACGGCAGCGGCTATCCCGAAGGGCTCAAGGGCGAGGCCATCCCGCTCGCCGCGCGCATCGTCGCCCTGGTCGACGTCTTCGATGCCCTGACCAGCGAGCGTCCCTACAAGCGGCCGTGGCCCTACGAGGAAGCGATCGCCACCATCCGCGCCGGCGCCGGCACGCACTTCGATCCTGAAGTCGTGGACGCCTTCCTGTGGCTGGAGGAACGCCGCAAGTCGGTGGACTTCTTCGTCTGGAACGAGAGCATGTCGGTCGGCCGCGCCGAGCTCGACGCCGATCACAAGCGCCTGATCGGCATCATCAACCGGCTCTGGGTCGCCGAGGACAACGGCAACCGCCAGGTCATCGAGTTCGTGCTCGACGACCTCGTGCATTACACCGAATCGCACTTCAAGCGCGAAGAGCAGATGATGGAGGACGCCGAGTACGACGACTTCGAGCGCCACCGCCGCATCCACCAGGCGATCTGCCGCCGCCTCGAGGAGATCCGCTGGGAGTATTTCCAGGGCATCCGCGAGGAGTTGCGCGGCGAGATCCTGCTGTTCCTCCGCGGCTGGCTCAACGAGCACATCCTCGTCGAGGACATGCGCTATCGGCCTTACCTCAGCTGTCCCACCGCGCCTTCCGCCATTGACCCGGAGCCCGTCAAATGAAGCGCAACCTGCCCGTCACCGACGTCGAACAGCCCTTTCCGCGCGGCAAGTACATCGTCTCGCGCACCGACCTCAAGGGCATCATCACCTACGCCAACGACACCTTCATCGAGACGAGCGGCTTCTCGCGCGACGAGCTGATCGGCAAGAACCACAACCTGGTGCGGCATCCGGACATGCCGGCCGCCGGCTTCAAAAATCTCTGGGACACCATCGAGGACGGCCGGCCGTGGGCCGGCATCGTCAAGAACCGCTGCAAGAACGGCGACCACTACTGGGTCAACACCGTCGTCGTGCCGGTGCGCAAGGACAGCGTCACCATCGGCTACATGTCGGTGCGCACCGAGCCGACGCGCGAGCAGGTGGCGGCGGCGGATGCGCTCTACCGCCAGTTGAACGCCAGCGGCGCGGCGCTGCCCCGGCCCTCCTTCTGGCAACGCGTCACGCTGCGCGCCAAGCAGCGCGCGCTGGTCGGCTGGATGCTGGTGTCGCAGATCGTCGGCGGCGCGGCTGCCTGGTTCGGCGGCTCGGTCGGCATGTCGCCGAGCGCCATCCAGTGGTCGCTCACTGTCCTCGGCACCTCGACCTTCTTCGCCGCCGTGGCGCTGCTGTTCCTGCAGGACCAGATCGTCGCGCGCATCGGCCGCATCCGCACCCGTCTCGACCATATCGCCCAGGGCGACCTCACCGACCGCATTCCGCTCGACCGCCTCGACGAGCTGGGCAAGCTCAACGACGAGCTCGTCACCATGCAGACGCACCTGAAGTCGATGCTGGCGGAGATCGCCGAGGCCGCGGGCCGGGTCAGCCTCAATGCCGCCGCGCTGGACACCGAGATGAGCGAGGCGCACGACGCATCGACCGCCCAATCCTCGGCGACGGCGACCATTGCCGCCGCCGTGGAACAGCTGGTCGTCTCCGTCCAGGAGGTGGCCGCCAGCGCGCAGGAGGCGGTGGCCGGCGTCGAGGCGTCCCGCGGGCTGCTCGACAGCGCTTCCGCCCGCATGTCGGAGAGCCGCGAGGCCTCGCAGAACGTCGTGAAGACGGTGCAGGCGGCCAGCCAGACGATGTCCGAACTGTTCAAGTCGATCTTCGCCATCGGCGAGGTCACCAAGGCCATCCAGGAGATCGCCGACCAGACCAACCTGCTGGCGCTCAACGCCGCCATCGAGGCCGCGCGCGCCGGCGAACAGGGCCGCGGCTTCGCGGTCGTCGCCGACGAGGTGCGCAAGCTGGCCGAGAAGGCCAAGAAGCACTCGGACGAGATCTCGGCCACGGTGCAGCAGATCCAGACCGAGACCCAGGCCGCCGTCACCGAGATGGAATCGGCCGGCAGCTACGTCGCCACCACGGAAGCCGCCATGGGCGGCGCCCAGGCCGGACTCGACGAAGTCGCGCGCCACGGCGAGCAGGTGGTCGAGAAGTCGCGCCAGATCGCCCAGAACACGCAGCAGCAATCGGCCACCGGCTCCGCCATCGCCGGTCAGGTCGAGGGCATCGTGACGGGCATCGCGCAGACCTCGAACGTCATCGCGGCCGCCAGCCGCCAGGCCGACGAGATGAAGGCGACCGCGGCCAGCCTGCGCGAGCTGATCGGCTACTTCCGCTTCATCGCCTAGCTGCCCAGGCGCCGGCAGTAGCAATAGACGAACTGCTGCGTGCCGCCGGACGGCGTCCGGTGCGCTTCCTTCTCGTGCCTGAGCAGTTGGAAGGGCGCGCCGAACTCGGCATGCAGCGTGTCCGCGCTGTAGCGCATCACCGGCAAGCCGCTGCACTGGAGCGGACCGTCCTCGGCGAAGGTCGACACGATCACGTGGCCGCCCGGCTTCACGGCGCGCAGCACGTTCTCCACGTAGGCAGCGCGCTGCGCCGGGTCGGTGAGGAAATGGAACACCGCGCGATCGTGCCAGAGGTCGTAGGCGTTGGGCGGCAGCGCCAGCGCAGTGATGTCGCCCTCGATCCAGCGCACGCGGCCGGCATTCGCGCCGAGCCGGGCCTGCGCCGCGGCCAGCGCCTTGGCCGAGATGTCGAGCACGCTGAGTGACGCATAGCCCTGCGCCAGCAGATCGTCGACCAGCGTCGAAGCCCCGCCCCCGACGTCGATGATCGAAGCGGTGCGCGGCAGGCCAGCGGCGGCGATCAGCCGCAGCGACTGCGCGGCGTGGTCCTGGAACCAGCTCACGCCGGTCGTCGGCTTGGTCTCGTAGACATGTTCCCAGTGGTCCTTCTGCTGCATGGCGCGCTCCGGCGGGCGAGTTCGATGAGCTCATCATAGCGTTCGCTGTGTAGCTTTTGCTACAGATCGCGGCGGCAGCGGCGGCTAACTTTCCGGCATCTACCACCGGCAAGGAGAAAGCCATGAAGTTCTTCATCGACACGCACGACCGCGACAACCAGTCGTTCCCCGCGGGACTCACGCCAGAGCAGTTCGAGGGCTTCTATGCGCAGTACGAGCAGGCCTGCTACGCCGAGGGCGTGATTCCCCTGCGCGTGCACGTCGGCTACCGCGAAGGCCGCGCCTTCTGCTTCACCATGGCCCCCGACGCGGAAGCCGTGCGCCGCGCGCACGAACGCGTCGGACTGCCGTTCGACCAGATCACGGAAGTCGCCACGGCGACGCCGGCCGACAGCTTCTTCCGCCGTCCGGCCGCCTAGCCGCCCCGCCAACGAAGCGGCCGCGGCCCCGCGGCCGCAGAAGGAGACAAGCATGAACTTCGGAATCCTGGACATCCTCGGCATCGGCGCGGTCGCCATCCTCTTCGCCGGCATCGTGCTCATGCCCATGGTGCAACTCGAACTCGGGCCGTCGGGACGACTCGCCGGCCGGGGCCGCTGGCTGCTGACGGTGGCGCTCGGCATGGGCGTGCTGGCCTTCCTGTTCAAGCTCGCCGTCATCGTCGCCGTCAGCACGCTGCCGCAAGTGGTGATCGCGCCGCTGATCTCGGGCACCAACGCGCTGGTGGCCGCCGAGCCGACCACGCCGCGCCTGGACCCGTTCGCGCTCGCCGCGGCGCCGCCGCGCTACGTCTGGCAGGCCCTCCCCGAGCGCGCGCCGGCGCCGGCCGACAACCCGACCACGCCCGAGAAGGTGGCGCTGGGCGAGCGGCTGTTCCACGACAAGGCGCTCTCGCGCGACCGCACGCTGGCCTGCGCCTCGTGCCACGACGTCGGCAGCGGCGGCGTCGACCACCGCGCGACCTCGCTCGGCATTGGCGGCCAAGTCGGCAGCCGCAACGCACCGACGGTATGGAACGCCGCCTTCCAGGCCGTGCTGTTCTGGGACGGCCGCGCGCCTTCGCTCGAGGAGCAGGCCAAGGGCCCGCCTGTGAATCCCGCCGAGATGGGCATGCCCTCGCTCGATGCCGTCGCCCAGCGCGTCGCCGCCGACCCGAGCTACCGCGCCGCCTTCGACCGCGCCTTCGGCAAGGGCCGCCCGATCACCATCGACGCAGTCGCCGCCGCCATCGCCGCCTACGAGCGCACACTCATCACGCCCGACTCGCCCTACGACCGCTTCGTGCGCGGCGACACCAAGGCGATGAGCCCGGCCGCCCTGCGCGGCATGGCGCTGTTCGAATCGCTCGGCTGCGTCTCCTGCCACTCGGGCCCCAACTTCAGCGGCGCCAGCCTGTTCGATCCGAGCGCCCCGCTGCGGCTGTTTCCCGGCAACCCAAGCGGCTTCGACGCACGCTACGCCTTCACGCGCGACACGGGCCTCGCGCCCCCCGGCAGCGGCCGCGGCGTCTGGCGCGTGCCCTCGCTGCGCAACGTCGAACTCACCGCGCCTTACTTCCACAACGGCTCGGTCACCGATCTCGCGGAGGCAGTACGCGTCATGGCGAGCGCCCAACTCGGACGCCTCACCCGCGACGATCCGCGTTCGGGACGTTTCGTGGTCTGGTCCGCGCCGGATCGCATGCTGAGTTCGATCGACCGGTCGGCGCTGACGGATCAGCAGGTTGAGGACGTGGTGGCGTTTCTGAAGTCGCTGACGGGGGACCGGATGGCGCGGGCTAGTGTTGCGCGGCGGTAGTCCCGCCGTGCCTTCGACCCGCCGAGGGCGACGGGTGGTCGTCGCCGCTTCGTGTCCCCCGGCGCCCAAGATCGAAAATCGGGCGCCTCCTCCTTTACCTACGCGTCGACGACCACCCGCCACCCTCGGCTAGACGCTACCGGTGTTTTAGCGCTTCGACTCTCGTACGGTGATTCGCCGGGCCGATGGGGTGCCCTGCTGCGCGTAGGTAAAGGAGGAGGCCGACGAATTTAAGATCTTGTCGGCCGGGGGACACGGAGCGCAGCAGGGCACCCTGTCGGCCCGAGCGCTCGAGCGTTTCACGGAACACGAAATGCCACCGGCGTAGAATCCACTCCCACCGAATCCGGGAGGCAAGACGTGGCAACACCGCTCGACGGCTTTCTCAACCTGTCACCCGCAGGCAACCAG
>JBLNBJ010000023.1:0-23155 GCA_050259835.1 Ignavibacteria bacterium
CGGAGAGGATCGAGCTGCGCAGGCGCTCGGAGGCGCCCTCAACCTTCGAGGTCTGCGCGACCTCGACGTAATGCAGGCGCTCGATGACGATGGCGACGAGCGACGCCACGGTGCTGAGCAGCGTCTTCTGGACATGCAGCGGCTGGGCGACCTTGTCCAGCGGACGGATGCCGAGCACGCCGCGCACCGCTATCGGGGCCTTGAGAGGGAACCAGGCGGCCGCGTAGCGTCCGCCCGCATGCTCGTCGGCGTTGACCGGCATGCCGCTGTCGAAGGCCACGCGCGCCAGCACCGGCTCATCGGCGGGAGCCTTGTCCGCTTGCAGCGGGACCAGCGTGCCGGCGGCGTCGGGCAGCCAGAGGTCGGCTTCGACGTCGAAAGTCTCGCGCAGGAAGCGCTGGGTGATGTCGCCGGCCTGTTCGAGGCTGGCGGCGCCGGCGAGCTCGCGCGCCATCTCGTAGAGCGCGCGCGCCTGGCGTTCGCGCCGCTCGGCCAGGTCTGCCGCGCGGCGCAGGCCCGCCGCCAGGTGGGCGGTGATCAGCGCCACGGCGAGCATCACGGCGAAGGTGACCAGGTACTGCGCGTCATGGACCGCCAGCGAGAAGCGCGGCGGCACGAAGAACACGTCGAACAGCAGCACGCTCAGGAAGGCGGCCAGCACGCCGGCGGCGCGGCCGAGCCAGACGGCGATCAGCAGCACCGTCAGCAGGAACAGCATGACGATGTTGGCGAGGTCGAAGACCTCGTGCAACGGCGTCGCCAGCGCGGTCGTCAGTGCGCAGGCGAGCGCCGCGACCGCCAGGCGGCGACCGTTGGAGAGACTATGGCAGGCGTCGAGAATGCCGTTCTTCATGTCGCATGGGTGCGCTCAACCTGAACGGCATTGTGGCAAGGAAAGGATAAAAACGGTGTAAACGCAGGCTCGCTCAGAAGCGCATGCTGAGGCCGGCGACGGCGGCCTGGCGGGCGACGAGCTGGACGCCGTTGACGTCGCGCAGCAGCGGCGCCTGCAGGAAGGCGTAGGCCTGCAGGTTGCGGCCGAGCGCGATGCTGACGCCGGGGCTGGCGTAGAGGAAGCGTCCGCCGCTGAGGTCGGGCTCGGCATTCGGCCCGGTGTCGCGGCGCTTGATGAGGCCGTTTAACTGGAACAGGAGCGTCACGGCGTCGCTGACCGGGTAGTTGGCGCCCAAGGTGAGCGACAGCTGGTCGCCGGGGCGGAAGCCGTCGCGCGTCGCGATCGCGCGCTGGTAGAGCGCCTGCGTGAACCAGCCGAGATCGCGGTACTGCGGCCGGAAGGAATAGTAGCCGCCGAATACGAGGTCGGTGCTGCCCGTGCCGGGCTGGAGCGCGCGTTCTGCGACGACGCCTTCGGCGTTGGCGACGCGCCAGCTGCCGGTCGGCAGCTTGAGGCCGAACTGGAAGCCGATTCGGCCGGTGGGCGCGGCGCCCGCGAATTGGTAGCGGCCGAGGATGCGCGCATCGCCGCCGCGTGCGAAGTCCCAGGACTCGAAAGTGGCGCTCCCGGTCGGATCGGCGATGTGCGAATGCGCGCGCTTCACGGCGGGCAGCGACGCCATCACGCCCCAGTGCTCGTCGATGCCGTAGTCGAAGCTCGCGACGAAGTTGCGATTGACGGTGTCCAGCTCGGTGGTGTCGCTGCCGTCTTCGGCGGCGGAGATGTTGCGGTCGCCGCGACGCAATTGATCCTGGCGGATGAATTCGTAGCGCAGGTCGACGCTCATGTGCCCGGCATCCGTCGTCATGCCCTGCGTATCCCATTGGGTATTGAGGACGCAGAAGGCGGAACCGCAGGAGGCGGCGGCGGAGAACGAGGCGCCGGCGGCGCAGGCGAGCAGCAGCGGACGGAGCAAGGCCATGGCAGGACGAAGGAACGGCGGTTGCCGCATGCTACCCGTCGGCCGTGCAGGCTTGACGCTGTCGGGCCTGGGCTACACGAAGCGACGGCGCGGATGCGGTTATCGGCAACAAATTCCGGCGGCCGTAGGAATTGCTGGAGAACGCGCGTGGCCCGTGTGCCCAGGCCGCAGCCGTGCGCTGGTCCGGGACTTGCGACGCTGCGGCATGCAAGCGGAATCCCCAGTGCGAACCCGGGTGATGCACCTGTGCGACGCGACCATGCTGTACGGGCCGCACAGCGGCGGCGTGCGGCGCTACCTCGAAGCGAAGCACGAATGGCTGTCCCGCCACACGCGCACCCGCCACACCATCGTGGCGCCGGCACAAGGCAGGCCGCAGGCCGACCCCGACTTGTACGCGCTGCCCGCCTGGCGCCTGCCGTTCTCCGGCGGCTTCCGCTTTCCGCTGCGCGTCGATCGCTGGTGCCGCCTGATCGAGCGGCTCGCGCCGAATCTCATCGAAGCCGGCGATCCCTACGGCCCCGGCTGGGCGGCGCTGGTGGCCGGCCGGCGCCTCGGCGTGCCGACCGCGGCCTTCTACCATTCGGACCTGCCGGCGCTTGCGGCCGCGCGCTTCGGCCGGCCGGCGGCAGCCCTGGCAGAGCGCTACGTGGCGGACTTCTATGCGCGCTTCGACCTGGTGCTGGCGCCCAGCCGCAGCGTGCAGCGGCGCCTGCAGGCACTGGGCTTGCGCCATGTGCGCGTGCTGGCGCTCGGCGTCGATGCCGAGCGCTTCCATCCGGCCCGACGCAGCGCCCGCCTGCGCCGCGAACTCGGGCTCAATCCGGGGACGCGGCTCCTGGTCTTCGCCGGACGCAATGCGCGCGAGAAGCGCCTCGACAACCTGATCCTCGCCGTGCGCCTGCTCGGCGCCGGCTATCACCTGCTGCTGGTCGGGCCCGGCATGCCGCAGCCCGATGCGGCGAACGTGACGGCGCTGCCGCGCTACGTCGATGCGCCGGAACTCGCGTGCCTGCTCGCCAGCTGCGATGCGCTGGTGCACGCGGGCGACGCCGAGACCTTCGGCCTCGTGGTGCTCGAGGCGATGGCTTGCGGCCTGCCCGTCGTCGGCGTCGAGGGCGGGGCGGTGCCTGAGCTGATCACGCCGTCCACGGGAATGCTGGCGCGCTCCTGCGCGCCGCTCCATCTGGCGGAGGCCGTCACGGCGCTGTTCGAACGCGACGTCCGCGCCGCCGGACGCGCCGCGCGCCAGGCGATCGAGGCGGGCCGGACATGGACGCGCAGCTTCTCCGCGCTGCTCGCGCTCTACGAGCCGCTGCTCGCCGGCTCGGGCCTCAGCGCACTCGAGGAGCGCGTGCGTGCCGTCGGCTGAGCGGGCGGTCTGCGCGGTGCTCCACGACGTGGCGCCTCCAACCTGGACGGCCTGCCGCCAGCTGCTGGAGGGGATCGACGCGCTCGGGCGCGTGCCTGTGACCCTGCTGGTCGTGCCCGAATACCACCATGGCGACGCGATCGACCGCGTGCCGGATTTCGTCCGTGCCGTCGAAGCGCGCCTCGCGCGCGGCGACGAGGTCGTCATGCACGGCTGCTTCCATTGGGATGACGTGCCGGCGGCGACGCCGGGCGCCTGGCTGCGCCGGCGTTTCTATACCGCGGGGGAGGGCGAGTTTGCGGCGCTCACGCAGGCACAAGCCTGCGCGCGGCTCGCGCGCGGCCTCGACACCTTTCGCCGGCTGGGCTGGCCGGTCGCCGGCTTCGTTGCCCCGGCGTGGATGATGAGTGCCGGCACGCGGGCGGCGCTGGCCGCTTTTCCTTTCATCTACGCGTCCACGCGCCGACGCATCCACACGCTGCCCGACTGGCGTTCGCTGGCGGCGGCGAGCCTGGTGTGGAGCGTGCGCTCGGCGTGGCGCCGCGCGGCGTTCGGCGCGCTCAACCGCCTGCTGCTAAGGCGCCAGCGTGCCGCGCCGCTGCTGCGGCTGGGCATGCACCCCGTGGACGCGGGGCATGCCGGCGTGAAGGACTTCTGGATCGAGACGCTGAGGGCAAGCCTGGAAACGCGCGTGCCGATGACCAAGGGGGCCTGGGTCGCGGCCCAGCGAGCCGCGGCTGCCCCGTGACCTAGAGGCCGCGCGCCCAGGCGGGACGCAGTTGCGCTTCCTGCGGCGCGGCGATCGCCTGCCGGACCTCGGTCAGCAGTCTTTCCTTGTCGGCGCCCAGCGTGCCCTTGAGCACCAGCCAGTTCGAGGCGTGGTCGCTGCGGAAGACCGTTCTTTTCAACTCGAGCGACGCGATGAAGCCTTCCATCTCCTCGAACAGGCCGCGCTGATCGAGCGGTTCCCAGCCGGGGAAGCCGGCGCGCAGCCGCGTCTCGCCGCGCGGAAAGCTCACCACCAGCGTGGCGAGGAATTCCGGCTGGGTGGCATTCGCGAGCCGCGCCGAGTGCTCGGCATGGCGGGCGGAGAGGGCGCGCCCGCCGAGCCCGTTGAGGATCATCACCGAACGCCGTATGCCGGCGGCGCCGAGCTTGTCGAGCGCCTCGCGCGTGGTCTCGAAGGTCTCGCCCTTGTCCACGCGGGCGAGCACTTCGTCGTCGCCGGACTCGGCGCCGACGTAGGCCAGCGACAGGCCGGCTTCCGCCAGGGCTTGCAGGTCGGCGACGCTCTTCTTGCGCAGGTTGCGCGGCAGGCAATAGCTCGAGATGCGGCGCACGCCGGGCAGGTGCGTGCGGATGGCTTCGAGCACGGCGAGCAGGCGGCGGGTGGGCAGCATCATGGCGTCGCCGTCGGCCAGGAACACGCGGCGCACCCCGTCGCCGAAGCGCTCGCCGCAACGGCGCAGGGTCTCCTCGACCTCGGCCTCGGCGCGCGCCCGGAACGCCTTCTGCGGTGCCGTGTACATCTCGCAGAAGGTGCAGCGGTTCCACGAGCAGCCATCCGTCAGCGGCAGGATCAGCGACTCGGCTTCGCTGGGCGGACGGAAGACGGGTTCGACGTAGCGGATGGGCAGGTCCATGGCGGGGACTTTAGCAGCCGGCGGCGGTGATAGGATGAATGCAGGCATTCTGCCGGGACTTCGAACCATGGCCGCACCGGACGATTTCGCGAAATGGGCCGCCTCCTTCCTGCGGCAGTACGAGATCGAGCAGGGCGGAGAGGCGCCGCCGCCCGCATCCGAACCATCATCGGCGCCCGCTCCGGCGCGTTACCCGGGCCTCAGCGCCGAGGCTTCCCAACTGCTCGAATCGGTCGATGCCGGCGGCGTGCCGGCCTTCGTCACGCAGTCCTTGCTCAAGATCGCGCGCGACAACGGCATCGACGTCGCCAGGGACACGACGCCGAACGACATCGTGGCGGCGCTGCGCCGCCTGGCGGAGGCGTCCCGGGGGTGACCCGCCAGCCAAGGTCTTGTAGTATTCGCGGCGTCATATGTCGATGTCGCACACCGCGGGGGCAACGTGAAGGACGAAGGGGCCGTCACTTCGGCGATCGAGGTCGCCTACTTGCTGCAGCAGCTGATCCGGACCAAGGAACTGCTGAACGTTTCGTTCAACCATGGGCGCGACAGCATGACGACGCTGCTGCTGCACGCCGACCGCGACCGCGACCACATCGTGTTCGACGGCTCGAGCGACCCGGCCATCAACCGCAATATCGTCGCCGCCGCGCGGCTCACCTTCGCCGGCATGCTGCACGGCGCCAAGCTCGAGTTCTCGGCGGTCGCCGCGCGCGAGCTGGCCTATCGCGGTGCGCCGGCCCTGTCCGTGCGCTTCCCGGCCTCGATCAAGCGCTTCCAGAACCGCGAGAGCTTCCGCGTCCAGACGCGCTCGACGACCTGCACGGTGCCGGTGCCGGGACGCGGCTACGTTTCCGTGCCCGTGCCGGAGATCAGCGTGGGCGGCGTGCTGCTGCTGATCGACTCCGCCGAGGACGTCTTCCGGCTCGGCCAGACCATCGATTGCAGCATCGAGCTCGGCAGCCTCGGCCGCATCCGCTGCGATCTCGAGGTGCGCGGCTTCAAGCGCATGCCTTCGCGCCGGATGGGCATGGGCTGCCGTTTCGCGCGCCTGTCCAGGTCCGACGAGGCGCTCATCGCCCGCTTCGTCTCCCAGCAGGAGCGGGAGACGCTGGCCAAGAAGGGTTTCTTCGGCCTCTAGCCTTTCATTAACGGTATGTCATATAGCCGCATCCTCCATAGGGGGATTCGGGGTAGACTCGCGGCGCCGGCAATCGGGCCGGCGGCCATGTTGGAGGGGATTGCATCGTGCATCGCGTTCGTTCATCGGTTCTTGGCATCGCTCTCGCGGCGCTTTCCGGCGTCGTCCTGGCCCAGTCGGGCGCTGTTCCCGAAACCCTGGAGGTCTTCGAGATAAGCGACTCCGATGCGCTGCAAAAGATGCGGTCCTGCAACCCGCGCGTCAAGCCCGAGAGCCTCGAGCGCATGCAGCAGCGCCTGGCGAAGAACGAATCGAGCGGCGTGAGCTCGCTGCTGGAGCCTGGCGATCGCGCGGCGGTGGTGGAGAAAGGCGGGCTGTGGATGTGCGTGCAGATGTCGCCGCAGCGCTATCCGGTCTTGCCGATCGACGCCATCTCGTCGCTGCTCAGGCCGGAAGGGGCGGATCCCGAGCGCGTGAAGGCGTTCAGCCGCAGCATCGCCGCGGCGCTGGCCGAGACCGGCTTCGCGCGGGCGCTGGTGCCGCTGGCCGCCACCGGCAGCGCCTATGTCGTTTTCGCCGCGGTAACCACCGATTCGCCGGGCATCGTGGCGATCGAGGCCCGCCCGATGAAGAAGGGCGAGTACGATCCGGGCGAATACGTGCTGAAGCTCGACGACCCGAACGTCAAGAGCCTCGCCGTCGCCGGCAGCCCGGGCAGTTCGCAGCGGGACATCTTTGCCGGCCGCTATCCGTCGCGCAAGGTGGTGGACGGCTTCCTGATCCGCAAGGGCAACGACCTGACCAGGCGCTTCAGCTTCGCCGGCACGGTGTGGAAGTCGCCGACCGCACTTTCGACCACCTACTCGTTCCAGAAGGAGGGTGTGGTCGTGTTCCGCTCGAAGGCTTCGACCTCCTTCGGCAGCTGGAAGGTGAACGACGGCGTGCTCTATTTCGACATCAACAAGTATTCGTACTACTCGGCCTTGCTCGACGAGCAGGGCTACCTCAACGCCGAGGCGCGCAACTCGGCGCGCACGCCGAACGGCGGGACCGCCGAGAACCGCTTCAAGCCGCGCTTCTTCCAGGAAGGCGACGTCGCCGCCGAAAAGGCCGCGCGCGAGAAGCTCGATGCGGCCTACAAGGTCCTGCAGATGCTGATCGACGCCAGGCGCAACGAGATCCTGGGGGAATCGGCCGAGGAAGAGCAGCGCAACGACCCGGCCACGAAGAAGCGGCAATCGCTGTGCGGCATCGAAATCCTGCCGGCGGTGCTCAGCATCGTGTCGGAACGCGACGAGAAGCTCGGCGAGTTCTGCCGCAGCTACACGGGAACACGCGCCGAATGGAAGGCGTCGGTGCTCAAGGACGGCTGCCAGGGACGCTGCCTGCCGTTCTGAGGCCCGCGCCATGTTCGACGTGCTCAGGCGCTGCGGCGCCGTTCTCCTGGCGCTGGTTGCGTTCGGCGCCGCGGCGGCGACGGCCGAGGACGGCGGCATCGCCGTCACACCGGCCCCGGCCTGGCTGCTGCCGCCGCAAGTCCTGCCGCAAGGCAGCGAGCCCCACAATCGCAACGGTCCGCTCGTCTATCTGGCGCGCGATACGCAACTCCTGCTGAAGGGCACGGCGACCGAACGCTACGAGTACTACGCCTACCGCATCAACCAGCCGGCCGCGCTCAACAGCGCGGGGACCGGGACGATCGCGGTCTCGGGCGCCGTCCCGCGCGCCGCGATCCATGTGCTGCGCCACCGGCGCGGCGACGAGGTCGTCGATCTGGCGCCGACGGCGGAGTTCCGCGTGCTCAACCAGGAGAGCAACTTCAGCCAGGGCATCCTGATCGGCAACCGGACGGCCGTCGCCCAGGTGCCGGACCTGCGCGTCGGCGACATCCTCGAATACGGCTACACCCTCACCGGCCACAATCCGGTGTTCGGCGACCGCAGCGCGGTCAGTGTGCTGTGGAACAGCGTGCTGCCGATCGCGGCGCGCCGCCTGCGCGTGATCGAGCCGCCGGGCGGCGTCGACCTGCGCGTCACCACGCCGCGCGGCGCCGAGGCGCTCGACGTCCGCCGGTCGCAAACTGCCGAGGGCCGCGAGATCCTCGTCCAGGCCCGCGACCTGCCGATCGCACGGCTCGAGCCCGGCATGCCGGCGGCCTTCGATCCCTACATCGCCGTCGCGCTCACGCCCTATGCCTCCTGGGCGGAAGTGGGGCGCTGGGCGGAGGGCCTGTTCCGCGCCGACGCCGCGCCGTCCGCGGCCTACGCCGAACTGCTGGCGCGCCTGAAGAAGATGCCCAAGCGGGCGGCGGTGGCCGAGGCGGTGCGCTTCGTGCAGGACGACATCCGCTATTTTTCCGTCTCCATCGGCGAGAACTCGCATCGGCCCTATCCGCCGGCCGAGGTGGTCGCGCGCCGCTACGGCGACTGCAAGGACAAGTCGCTGCTGCTCTCGACGCTGCTGCGCGACCTGGGCCTCGAGGCGCGGCCGGCGCTGACGTCGATCTCCCGCCGCGCAGGCGTCGCGCGCTTCCCGCCGATGCCCAACATCTTCGACCATACGATCGCCTGGTTCCGCTTCGAGGGCCGCGAATACTGGATCGACCCGACGCGCGCCTCCGCGGGCGCCGCCTTCGACAAGCAGGGCGTGGCGTTCGCGGGCAGCAAGGCGCTGCTCGTCGGCGGCGGCGACGCTGTCCTGTCCGACATTCCCGAGAGCGGCGCCAACGGCATGGAGGTGGTCGAGACGGCCGAGATGCCGGCGCTCGACGGACCGGTGGCCTTCGCCATCGAGACGCGCATGACGGGCGCGGCCGCCGACGCCGAGCGCAAGGCCGAGGCGCAGCGCGGACGCGACGCCAGCGAACGCGCGCTGCTCGAAGTCATGGCGCGGCGCTATACCGACGTCAAGGCAGCGAAGCCGCCGCGGGTGCGCGACGAGGACGGCGTGCTTACGATCTCGGAGAGCTACGAACTGCGCCAGTTCCTGCGCGCCGAAGGCCACGACAAGAAGCTGGCGCCGCTCGGCGCGCAGCAGCTGATGCTGCTGCTCGGGGGCAACGGGCAGCGCGAGCGCATCTATCCCTTTGCGATCCCGGCCGGGCGCGGCACCTTCCGCTACCAGGCGGTGGTCAACCTGCCGCCCACCGTGGCGGGCCGCGAGGACCCGGTCTCGAACGCCGTGTCCGACGAGCATTTCCGCCTGACCGCGACGCGCAGCTTCCGCGGCAGCACGATGCGCTTTTCCGCCGAGCTCGTCATCATGAAGAGCGAAGTCGCGCCCGGCGATTTCGGCGCCTACCTCGACAAAGTGAAGCAGGCGCGCGAGGCGCTGCTCGACTTCGTGCTGCTGTCGCCCGAGAACCTGATGACCGGTTCGACCGCGCAGCCCGGTCGCGTGGCCGAGCGCATGAAGCGCGACAACCGCGCGCTCGCCGATGAGCTCACTCGCGCCATCGACAGCGGCCGGCTGGCTGACAATGACGCGGCCGACGCCTACTACAAGCGCGGCGTCGCCCACATGATGCTGCCCGACGACAGGCGGGCGATGGACGACTTCAACGCCGCTCTGCGGCTGCGGCCCTTCTTCGGCGCGGCCCTGAGCGACCGCGGCCTCGTGCACCTGCGCAACGCGCGCCTGGTGGCCGCCGAAGAGGACCTGTCGCGCGCGATCACCCTGGGCGCCGAGCCGTCGATGGCCTACGTGCGGCGCGGCCAGGTGCGCTTCCTCGGCGGACGCTACGCCGAAGCGCTGGCAGACTTCCAGCAGGCCCAGCGCGGCAACGCCCATGGCGTGAATCGCGACTTCATCGACATCTGGCAGGCGCTCGCCATGCGCGCGCAGGGGCAGGACACCAAGGCGGCCTTCGCGCAGCGCTTCGTCGGCGACGACCGGCGCCGCTGGCCCATGCCCATCCTGTCGCTGCTGATGGGGGACGCGACGGCGGCCGACGTGCTGCGCGCCGCCGAGAGCCGCTCCGCCGACGAGCGCGACGCCAACCTCTGCGAGGCCAACTTCTACATCGGCCAGCTCCAACTGCTCGGCGGCAATCGGCGCGCCGCGGCGGAGAGCTTCCGCGCCAGCCTTGGCACCGGCGTCACCTGGTTCCAGGAATACGACCTGGCGCAGGTCGTCGCCGCCCGCCTGAAGGCGGAAGGCCCGTAGGTCCCCGATGGCGGCGGCGCGCCATGCCGCGGCCTTCTGCGGCGCTAGTGGATCTCGCGCGTCTCGAGGAAGCGGATGTTCGGATGCCGCTCCTCGGCCATCTGCAGATTGACGCGGTTCGGGGCCAGATAGACGTAGTCGCCGGCCCCGTCCAGCGCGAGGTTCACGCCGGCCTTGTCGGCCAGGGCCTTGATGTCGGCGTCGGAGCCGCGCAGCCAGCGGGCCGTGGCGACATTGTAGGGCTCGAAGATGCAATCGACGCCGTATTCGAATTCCAGCCGGTGCGCGACGACGTCGAACTGCAGCGTGCCGACGGCGCCGAGGATCAGGTCGTTCGACGCCAGCGGTTTGAAGAGCTGCGTCGCGCCTTCCTCCGCCAGCTGCTGCAAGCCCTTCTGCAGCGCCTTCATCTTCATCGGATTACGGATCTGCGCGCGACGGAAGTGCTCGGGGGCGAAGCAGGGGATGCCGGTGAACTTGAGGTCTTCGCCTTCGGTGAAGGTGTCGCCGAGCACCACGGTGCCGTGGTTGGGAATGCCGATGATGTCGCCCGGATAGGCTTCGTCGGTAGTGTTGCGGTCCTGCGCCATGAAGGTGATGGCGTTGTTCACCGCCAGCGTCTTGCCCGTCGATAGCTGCTTCAACTTGATGCCGCGCTCGAAGCGGCCCGAGCACACGCGCACGAAGGCGATGCGGTCGCGGTGCTTCGGGTCCATGTTGGCCTGGATCTTGAAGACGAAGCCGGAGAACTTGGGCTCGTTCGGTTCGACCACGCGGGTCGCCGCCGCGCGGTGCAGCGGCGCCGGCGAGAGGTCGACGACGGCGTCGAGCAGCGACTGAACGCCGAAGTTGTTGATCGCGGAGCCGAAGAACACCGGGCACTGCTTGCCGGTCAGGTATTCCTCGCGGTCGAAGGCGTGCGAGGCGCCGCGCACCAGCTCGATCTCGTCGCGCAGTTCCTGGGCCTGCATGCCGATGAGTTTGTCGAGGCGCGGGTTGTCCAGCCCGTTGATGATTTCGGAGGTGCCCTTCTCGGCCTGCGGGTTGAAGAACGAGATGCTGTCGTCGTAGAGGTGATAGACGCCGCGGAAGCCCTTGCCCATGCCGATCGGCCAGGTGATCGGCGCGCACTGGATCTTCAACACGTCCTCGATCTCGTCGAGCAATTCGATCGGCGCGCGGCCCTCGCGGTCGAGCTTGTTGATGAAGGTGAGGATGGGCGTGTCGCGCAGGCGGCAGACGTTGAGCAGCTTGATGGTCTGGGCTTCGACGCCGTTGACCGAGTCGATCACCATCACCGCCGAGTCGACTGCGGTCAGCGTGCGGTAGGTGTCCTCGGAGAAGTCTTCGTGTCCCGGCGTGTCGAGCAGGTTCACGATGCTCTCGCGATAGGGGAACTGCATGACCGACGAGGTGACCGAGATGCCGCGCTGCTTCTCCAGTTCCATCCAGTCGGAGGTCGCGTGGCGCGAGGCCTTGCGCGCGCGCACTTCGCCGGCCACCTGGATGGCGCCGCCGAAGTAGAGCAGCTTCTCGGTGAGGGTCGTCTTGCCGGCGTCGGGGTGCGAGATGATCGCGAAGGTGCGGCGGCGGGAGATTTCGGTTTCGAGCGGGGACACTGCGGGATTCCAATTCGAGGAAGGGCGCGATTATACGGGTGCGGGGCGCCCGCCGATGCGGCTTGCACCATTCGGGAGCGCCGCTCCCCGCCGTGGTGCGCAGCGGGGAGCGCATGCACCGCTTCCGGGCAGGCAAGGGCCTGTCATGGCGCGGTAACGCCGATGCGGCAGCATGGGTATGCCCCTTGCTATCGAAAGGACATCCATCATCTTCAGCAACGCCTGCTCCCCCATGCCCCGCCGCCCCAGCCTCAACGCCCGTTTCGCCGTCGACCGCTCGCGGGTGCTCGACACGCTGGTCAACAACCTGGACGGCATGGCGTACCGCTGCCGCAACGACGCGCACTGGACGATGCTGTTCGTCAGCCATGGTTGCCGCGCCTTGACCGGCTATGCGCCCGAGGATGTCATCGACAATGCCCGCGTGTCGTGGGAATCGCTGACCTTCGCCGACGACCGCATGCGCGTGCGCGCCGAGATCGGGCCGGCCCTGAGCGCCGGGCAGCGGTTTCGGCTCGAATACCGGATCGTGGCGGCGGACGGCGCCGTCAAATGGGTGCTCGAACGCGGCATCGGCGTCCCCGACGAAGGCGGCGAGCTCGTCATCGAAGGCTTCATCGAGGACATCACCGAGCGCCATCGCACGCTCGAGGCGCTCGAGAATGCCGAACTCCGCTATCGCCACATCTTCGAGCACGCCTCCGAAGGCATCTTCCAGACCACGGCCGACGGCCAGTATCTGGCCGCTAACCAGGCGCTCGCCACGCTCTATGGCTACGACACGCCCGACGACCTGATCGCCGGCCTTTCCGACATCGAGCACCAGCTTTACGTCGATCCGGAGCGGCGCGAGCAGTTTCGCCGGCTGATGGAGGTGCGCGGCGAGGTCAAGGATTTCGAGTCCGAGGTCTACCGGCGCGACGGCAGCCGCATCTGGATCACCGAGAACGCCCACAGCGTCCGGGATGCCAAGGGCGAATTCATCTGCTACGAAGGCACGGTGGAGGACGTCACCGAACGGCGCAGCTATCAGGAACGGCTCGAGCGCCAGGCCAACCACGATCTGCTGACCGGGCTGCCGAACCGCAACTTGCTGCTCGACCGCCTCGAGCAGGCCATCGCGCGCGCCGCGCGGCTTTCCTACTACGTCGTGGTCGTCTTCATCGACCTCGACAACTTCAAGTTCATCAACGACAGCCTCGGCCACGTCGCCGGCGACGAGCTGCTCAAGGAAATCGGCCGCCGCCTGTGCGGCTGCCTGCGCAACTCGGACACGGTGGCGCGGCTGGGCGGCGACGAGTTCGTGCTGGTGCTCAACGACCACTTCCTGGTCGAGTCCGTCATCTCGCTGCTCGAGCGCGTGCTCGAGGAGATCGGCCGGCCCGTCACGCTGGCCGGCCGCGATTTCCAGATCGGCGCCAGCCTCGGCGTGGCGCTCTATCCGCAGGACGGCGTCGACGGCCAGCAGCTGCTCAAGCACGCCGACATCGCCATGTATGCCGCCAAGGACCGCGGCCGCAACAACTTCCAGTTCTTCACGCGCGAGCTCAATCGCCTGACCGAAGAACGTCTGCACCTCGAGGCCGCCATGCGCGTCGGGCTCGAGCGGGGGGAATTCACGGTGGCCTACCAGCCGAAGGCCGATCATCGCCACCGCATCGTCGGCGTCGAAGCACTGGCGCGCTGGCATAGCGCCGAGCATGGCAACGTGACGCCCGACCGCTTCATTCCCATCGCCGAGGAAACCGGCCTGATCGTGCCGCTCACCGATGCCATCCTGCGCCAGGCCTTCGCCGCCGCGCGGCGCTGGCAGAAGCTGGGCGGGCCGCCGGTGCAGCTGGCGGTGAACCTGTCGCCGCGGCTGTTTCTCGGCAACGGGCTGGTCGATCACATCGGCGACCTGTTGCGCGAGGCCGGGCTGCCTCCTTCGCTGGTCGAGCTGGAGATCACCGAAAGCGTGTTCATCGGCGACGGCGAACGCACCATCGGCATCCTGCGCGCCTTCAAGGAGCTGGGCGTGAGCCTGGCGATGGACGACTTCGGCACCGGTTATTCGTCGCTGTCCTACCTGCGCCGCTTTCCGCTCGACATCATCAAGATCGACCGCTCGCTGGTCACCGACGTCGAGCGCGAGGATGAACCGGCCATGATTGCGCGGGCCGCCATTTCGCTCGGCCGCAGCCTGCGCAAGACGGTTGTGGCGGAAGGCGTGGAGAATCCTGCGCAGTTCGAGTTCCTGCGCGCGGAAGGCTGCGACGAATTCCAGGGCTACCTGATCGCCAAGCCGATGCCGGAGGAGGCCTTCATGTGCTTGCTCGCGGAGCAGTGCGCCGAAGCCGAGCCGCCGTATGCGGCCGGCCTGGCGCTGGTGCCGGGCGCGGCCTGACGCTCTTCAGGGCTTGCCGCGGCCCTGGCCGCCGCCCATTCCGCCGCCGCCGCCCTGGCCGTGCATGGCACCTTGGGCGCTCATCGCGCCGCCGGCGCTCGAAACTCCGCCGGCGTTGCCGCGGCCCATGCCGCCCGCGGAGGAGGCGCTGCCGCCGCCCGCCGAGACGATGCCCGAACCCTTGCCGTGGCTGGAGTAGCCGGTGCCGCTGCCGCCTGCGCTCGTCGTGGTGCCCGACGACGTGCCGGTCGTGGCTGGGGCGTTGGGCGTATGGCCGCTCATCACCGCGCCGAGCTTGAAGCCCATCGAGTTCGCGATCTGGCCCCAGCCCATGCCGCTGGCGCGCATCTGCAGGATGCCCTGCTGGGTGCTGGTGGTTCCCGCGCCGGCGGCGGTGCCTGCCGTGGTGCCGCTGCCCATCAGTGCGGTCTGCAGCTGCTGCGGTGTCGGATTGCTGATGCCCTGGGCGGCGAGTTCGGCGCGCGCGAGCGAAAGCGCGATGCGGATGTTGCCGTAGCCCATCGGCTTGGTCGGCGGCGTGAAAGTGGTGCTCGAGGCGGTGGTGGTGCTGCCGCCCGTGGAGCCCGTTCCGCTCGTCGTGCCGGTCCCGCCGGTGGTCGTTCCAGCCGTGGTGCCGCCGGTCGTGGTCGGCGCCGTCAGCGTGATGGCGCTGCCGGTGCGCAGGCCGTTCACCAGCGAGGTCGCGTTGGCGGAGGATCCGGCCAGATCGGCGAACGAGGCAGCGAGCCGGGTGCTGGCGGCGCCGGACGTCGAGGGCGCGGTGCCGCCCGTGGTGGTCGTCCCGGCGGTCGTGGTCGTAGTCGTGGTGGTGGTCGTGGAAGTGCCGCTCGTCGTGCCGCCGCTGCTGGTGGTCTGCGCCAGCGCGAGGTTGCCGCAGACGATGCCGGCGGCGAGTGCGATCAGGCTCTGTTTGAAGCGCGTCTTCATGATGGTGCCTCCTGTGTCTGCCGAGGCTGCGGGCGGGTCAGCCGCCGTTGGCGCCCAGCATTCTCTCCGTTTGGGTGATGATCTCGACGGCCGTGGCCGAATCCACGATGACGCCGCCGTCCTTGCGCGCCACGGCGCGCATGCGGGTGGTGTTCGGGGTCAGGGAGTCCAGCTCGATCTCGATGTTGCGGTCGCCGGCGAGGGCCTTGATCTTCTCGCCGCCTTCGATCTTCTCGACCGCGGTGACCTTGATCGCCATGCGCTTGAGTGCCGCGAAGGCCGCCTTCTTCACCTGGGGCTCGGGTGCGGTGAATGTCTTGTAGACGATGCCGCCAAGTTCGTGGCCGACGCCTGCGCCCGCGCCGACGCCCATCATCGTGAGGGAGACGGGATCGCAGGCGGCGAGCGCCAGCAGGCAGGCAACTGCGCAAAGGGATAGGAGGCGGCCGCTGCGACGCGGCCGCGAAGTGTTGGGGAGCATTTCCATTATCGTTGTCGTGGTGGAACTGAACCTACGATACCCAACGGCGCTTCCCGGTTCCATAAGGGAAGCCCGAGCCGGAAAGCCCGCGTCGCCTACGCGGGTTCGAAGTGCTCGAGGATCAACTGGACGCTCGCCAGCCCGTTGAACTCGTTGATGTCGAGCCGGAAGGCGGCGCGGATGCGCGCCGGCGCCGGTTCCGGCGAGTTGAACCTGATGGCGTCGATGCGCGCGCGCCCCTGCCGCAGCGTGAGCTTGAGGTGCTTTTCCTTCAGCAGCGTCTGGCGGTCGACGTCGAAGACGTCGGCAAATACCGGCGCCGGGAAGCCCTGGCCCCAGATCGCCTGCTGCAGCAGGCGCGCCGCGTCGAGCGAGTAGTAGGCGGATTCGAGCGCGCCGTCGGTTTCCAGCGTGCGCGTGAGTTGGGCCGGCGAGAGCAGGGCGCGCGCCACTTCCTCGAAGGTCGCCTCGAATTCGGCGAGGTCGGCTTCGGCGATGGTCACGCCGGCGGCCGCCGCGTGGCCGCCGAAGCGCTTGAGCAGCTGCGGCCGGTGCTTGGCGACGAGATCGAGCGCGTCGCGCAGGTGCAGGCCGGGAATCGAGCGGCCCGAGCCCTTGAGGATGCCTTCGTCGCCGCGCGCGAAGGCGAAGGTGGGGCGGTGCAGGCGCTCCTTGATGCGGCCGGCCAGGATGCCGATGACGCCCTGGTGCCAGGCCGGATCGAACAGCGTAATGCTGGCACGGCTGGCGGCGTCGCTCTCGTCGAGCAGCACCTCGGCGTCGTCGCGCATGCGCGCCTCGATCTCGCGCCGCTCTCGATTGATGCCGTCGAGCTGTTGCGCGATGTTGAGGGCGCGCCCGGTGTCGTCGGTGGACAGGCACTCGATGCCCACCGACATGTCGCCGAGCCGCCCGGCGGCGTTGATGCGCGGGCCGAGCATGAAGCCCAGGTCGAAGGTGCCGGCACGCGCGGGGTCGCGCCCCGTCACGGCGAACAGCGCGCGCAGGCCGGCCTGCATGCGCCCCTCGCGGATGCGCGCGAGGCCTTGCGCGACGAGGATGCGGTTGTTGCGGTCGAGCGCGACGACGTCGGCGACCGTGCCCAGGGCGACGAGGTCGAGCAGCGTCGCGAGGTTGGGGCCGCTGCCGTCGCCGAAGGCGCCGCGCCGCCGCAGCTCGGCGCGCAGGGCGAGCATCACGTAGAACATGACGCCGACGCCGGCCAGCGATTTGCTCGGGAAGCTGCAGCCCGGCTGGTTCGGATTGACGATCACGTCCGCTTCCGGCAGCGAATCGCCGGGCAGGTGGTGGTCGGTGATCACCGTTGCCATGCCGCGCTGCTTCGCAGCCGCCACGCCTTCGACGCTGGCGATGCCGTTGTCGACGGTGACAATGACGTCAGGCTTGCGCGCTGCGGCGATCTCGACGACTTCGGGCGAGAGGCCGTAGCCGGTCTCGAAGCGGTTGGGAACCAGGTAGTCCACCGTGGCGCCGAAGGCGCGCAGCGCGCGCAGTCCGACGGCGCAGGCGGTGGCGCCGTCGCAGTCGTAGTCGGCGACGATCAGCAGCCGCTTGCCGGCAGCGATGGCGTCGGCCAGCAGCGCGGCGGCGTCAAGCGCGCCTTTGAGGCGATCGGGCGGCACCAGGCCGGCCAGCGCCGTATCGACGTCTTCCTTGCAGGACACGCCGCGCGCGGCATACAGCTTGGCGAGCAGCGGATGCACGCCGGCCTGCTCGAGCAGCAGGCTCGCGCGGGTGGGCACGGCGCGGGTGACGATGCGGGTCATCCTGCCAGCCGGGCCAACGGTTGCGGCGACCGCCAGAACTTGAGCAGGTCGAACCGCGTCAGGTCGATGTCGATGCTCATGTCGGGGCCGAAGCCCGCCAGGTGCAGCGAACTGCAGCGGCCGGCGGCGACGGCCTCGAGCGCGGGGGCGATCCAGTCCGTCTCGATGCGGGTCAGCGTATCGCGCCAGGCCAGGGCATCAAGGCCTCGCGCTGCTGCGACGAGGTCGTCCACGACCGCTACGACGCTGCCTTGTGCGGCTTCGAAGCGCGGCGGCGGGGTGCCGCCCGGGATGCCGGAGGCGCGCGCCAGGCCGAGCATCACGGGGTCGCGCGACCAGAGCGCGTCGAAGGGCGCCTGCACGCTCGCCGGGATGCGGCCTTCGCCCCAGGGCCACAGATGGTTGACCGTCATGCGGCCGCCCGTTTCGCGCGCCCGGTTGACCGGGTGCGCATGCAACAGCGGCTGGGCTTCCGCCAGCAGACGGCGCCAGCGCGCGCCCGCCTCGCCGCCGGGCAGGGCCGGGTCGAGGTACTGCGCGATGGCGTCGGGCAGCGGCTGGGTCACCAGCGGGCTGTCCTCCCTGAGCCGCAGGTGCCAGTGGCCGGGCCGCGTGGCGGAGAGTTCGCCGTGGTCCGAGAACAACGGCGCGACCGCTTCGCGCAACGCCGCGTCCTCTTCCGCCGAAAGCGCCAGCGCTTCGGGATCGGCGAGCCTGACGCCGCGCCGGTCGACGTCGAGATGCACCGGATCGAGGCACAGCCAGTCGTCGCCGCCGGGTTCATGGCCTTCGCCCAGCACGCGCAGCGCCGCGGCGGGCAGTTCCTCGAGATCCCAGCGCTGCATGACGCGCACGTAGTGCGCGGCCGGGACGTCGCGATGCAGGCGGCCGCGGCCGAGCAGCCGCATCAGCGCCGGCAGCCGGAGGTCGGAAACCGTGTCGCGCAGGGCTTGGCGCGGCAGCAGCAGGCCGGGCAGGCAGAGGGTCAGGCGCATGCGCGGATGTTAACACGCAGCCCCCGGCGACCCCGGCGCCGACGCGGCAATCGAGGCCGCCCGACGGGGCGCATAACCGGATAACATTCGCCGCCATGTTTCCCTTCCGCTACGAGTTCTGGATCGGCCTGCGCTACACGCGCGCCAAGAAGCGCACCGGCGGCCGCAATCCGTTCATCTCCGTCATTTCGCTGATCTCGCTGGTCGGGCTGGCGCTCGGCGTCGCGGCGCTGATCGTGGTGCTGTCGGTGATGAACGGCTTCCAGAAGGAGTTGCGCACGCGCATCCTCAGCGTCGCCTCGCACATCGAGATCAGCGGCGCCGGACGCGAATTGGCCGACTGGCCGCGCGTGGTGCAGCAGGTGGCGCGCGACCCGCGCGTGCTGGCCGCCGCGCCCTACGTGCAGGAGCAGGGCATGCTGGCCTTCGACCAGCATGTGCGCGGCGCCGTGGTGCGCGGCATCCTGCCGCAGGCCGAGGAAAAGGTGGCCGACTTCCGCCGCCACATGAAGGCCGGCCAGCTCGACGACCTGCGGCCGGGCGAGTTCGGCATCATCCTCGGCTCGGAAGTCGCCCACGCGCTCGACGTCTATGTCGGCGACAAGGTGACCCTGATCGCGCCGCAGGGCTTGGTCACGCCGGCCGCTGTGCTGCCGCGCCTCAAGCAGTTCCGCGTCGTCGGCATCTTCGAGGTCGGCATGTTCGAGTTCGATTCGGGGCTGGCGCTGGTGAACATCGAGGACGCGCAGAAGCTCTACCGCCTGGGCGATCGCGTCTCCGGCGTGCGTCTCAAGGTCGAGGACCTGTTCGAGGCGCCGCGCATCGCGCGGCAGTTGCTGGCCACGCTCGACGCCGACGCCTACGTGACCGACTGGACGCGCAGCCACGCCAACTTCTTCCGCGCCGTCGCCATCGAGAAGAACATGATGTTCCTGATCCTGATGCTGATCGTCGCCGTGGCGGCGTTCAACATCGTCTCCACGCTGGTGATGGCGGTGACCGACAAGCAGGCCGACATCGCGATCCTACGCACGCTGGGCGCCAGCCCGCGCAGCATCATGCAGGTGTTCATCGTGCAGGGCGCGCTGATCGGCGCCATCGGGCTGGCCACCGGCGTCGCGGGCGGCGTCGCGCTCGCGCTCAACATCGACGTCGTGGTGCCGGCCATCGAGCAGGCCTTCGGCATCCAGTTCCTCGCCAAGGACGTCTATTACATCTCCGAGCTGCCGTCTGACCTGCAGTGGCCCGACGTCGCGGTCATCTCCGGCGTCTCCTTCCTGCTCACGCTGCTCGCGACGCTCTATCCGTCGTGGCGCGCGGCGCGCGTCAATCCCGCCGAGGCGCTGCGCTATGAATGACAACGGGCCCCTTCCCCCCAGCCCCCTTCCTGAGGAAGGGGACGCGGGTTCGCCGCTTCGCGGCTCCGGGCAGATGGATAGCCGCGCCTTGGGGCGGCCCGGCGGCGCCGCGGTACTCCGCTGCCGCGGGCTCGAAAAGATCTTCCGCCAAGGCGACGCGGAGGTGCCGGTGCTGCTTGGCATCGACCTCGAGGTCGGCGTGCGCGAGCGCCTCGCCGTCGTCGGCGCCAGCGGCTCGGGCAAGAGCACGCTGCTGCACCTGCTCGGCGGGCTCGACAAACCGTCGGCCGGCGAAGTGCATCTGCTGGGCCGTGATCTTTCCGGCGTCGATGATGCCGAGCGGGGCCGCCTGCGCAACGAAAGCCTCGGCTTCGTCTACCAGTTCCACCACCTGCTCGGCGAATTCTCGGCGCTCGAGAACGTCGCCATGCCGCTCTTGATCCGGCGCATGCCGAAGGCCGAGGCGGAGGAGCGTGCCGCCGAGATGCTCTCGGAGGTGGGCTTGGCCAAGCGCCTGAGCCACCGGCCGGGCGAACTCTCCGGCGGCGAGCGCCAGCGCGCCGCCATCGCGCGCGCGCTCGTCACGAAGCCGGCCTGCGTGCTGGCCGACGAGCCGACCGGCAACCTCGACCGCCAGACGGCCGACAGGGTGTTCGACTTGATGCTCGAGTTGAATGCCGATGTCGGCACCAGCCTGGTCGTGGTGACGCACGACCCCGGGCTGGCGGCGCGCGCCGGCCGCATCCTGCACCTCGAAGACGGCCGGCTGAAGACCTGATCCGCTAGCGCTTGAGCTTGGAGAACGCCGCCGCCATGGCGGTGTTCGCCGGCGGCGCTTCGCGCCGCGGCGGAGGCGTGTGGCGGCGCTGCGCAGGAGCACCGGCATCGCGCTGCGGCCGCGCCTCGTCGGTGAGCCGCATGGTTAGCGCGATGCGCTTGCGCGCCACGTCCACCTCCAGCACCTTGACCTTCACGACGTCGCCCGCCTTGACCACCGCGTGCGGGTCCTTGACGAACTTGTTCGACAGCGCCGAGACGTGCACGAGACCGTCCTGGTGCACGCCGATGTCGACGAAGGCGCCGAAGTTGGTGACGTTGGTCACCACGCCTTCCAGCGTCATGCCGGGCTCGAGGTCCTTCAGGTCCTCGACGCCTTCGCGGAACGAAGCCGTCTTGAACTCCGGGCGCGGGTCGCGGCCCGGCTTCTCGAGTTCCTTGAGGATGTCCTGCACCGTCGGCAGGCCGAACTTCTCGTCGGTGTACTTCTCGGCTTTCAGCGCGCGCACGGCGCCGCCATTGCCGACGACTTCGCGGATGTCCTTCTTGATGTCGGCGAGGATGCGCTCGACGACGGGGTAGGACTCCGGGTGCACGGCCGAGGCGTCGAGCGGGTTCTCGCCGCCGTTGATGCGCAGGAAACCGGCCGCCTGCTCGAAGGTCTTGTCGCCCAGGCGCGGCACTTCCTGCAACTGGCGGCGCGAGGCGAAGGCGCCGTGCTGGTCGCGGAAGGCGACGATGTTCGCGGCCAGAGTGGAGTTGAGGCCCGAGATGCGCGTGAGCAGGGGCACCGACGCGGTGTTCACGTCGACGCCCACCGAGTTCACGCAATCCTCGACGACGGCGTCGAGCATCTTCGCCAGGCGCCCCTGGTTGACGTCGTGCTGGTACTGGCCGACGCCGATGCTCTTCGGATCGATCTTCACCAGTTCGGCGAGGGGATCCTGCAGGCGCCGCGCGATCGAGACGGCACCGCGCAGGCTGACGTCGATGTCGGGGAATTCCTTCGAGGCGAGTTCCGAGGCCGAATAGATAGAGGCGCCGGCTTCGGAGACGACGATCTTGGCGAGCTTGAGCTCCGGGTGGCGCTTGATCAGGTCGCCGGCGAGCTTGTCGGTCTCGCGGCTCGCGGTGCCGTTGCCGATGGCGACCAGCTCGGCGCCATGCTTCTGCGCGAGATGGCGCAGCGTCGCGAGCGAACCTTCCCAGTCGCGGCGCGGCTCATGCGGGAAGATTGCAGCGGTGTCGACGAGCTTGCCGGTCTTGTCGATGACGGCGACCTTGACGCCCGTGCGCAGGCCGGGGTCGAGGCCGATGGTGGCGCGCGGCCCGGCCGGCGCGGCCAGCAGCAGGTCGTGCAGGTTGCGGGCGAAGACACGGATCGCCTCTTCCTCGGCGCGCTCGCGCAGTTCGTTCATCAATTCCAGTTCGAGGTGCAGCGAGAGCTTCACCATCCAGGCCCAGCGCGCCGAATCGAGCAGCCACTTGTCGGCCGCGCGGCCCTGGTCCTCGATGCCGAAATGCTTCGCCACCATCGCCTCGCAGGGCGAAGCGCGCGGCGGCTCCTCGAGTTCCTGCGAGGTCTTGAGCGCCAGGCGCAGCACATCCTCGTTGCGGCCGCGGAACAGCGCCAGCGCACGATGCGAGGGAACTGTCTTGATCGACTCGCGGAAGTCGAACCAGTCGCGGAACTTCTCGCCGGCGGCCTCCTTGCCCTCGGCGACCTTGGAGGTCAGCAGGCCGTGCTCGTGCAGGTAGTCGCGCAGCTTGGCGAGCAGCGCGGCATCTTCCGAGAATCGCTCCATCAGGATCTGGCGCGCGCCATCGAGCGCGGCCTTGACGTCCGGCACGTGCTTCTCGGGCGGCTCCTTCTCGGGATTGACGTACTTGGCGGCCTCGGTCTCCGGCGACAGCGTCGGGTCGGCCATCAGCGCATCGGCCAGCGGCTCGAGCCCGGCTTCGCGCGCCATCTGCGCCTTCGTGCGGCGTTTGGGCTTGTAGGGCAGGTACAGATCCTCGAGGCGCTGCTTGGTGTCGGCATCCTCGATCTCGGCCTTGAGCTCCGGCGTCAGCTTGCCCTGTTCCTCGATCGAGGCCAGGACCGCCGTGCGGCGCTCTTCCAGTTCGCGCAGGTAGCCGAGGCGTTCCTCGAGCAGGCGCAACTGGATGTCGTCGAGTTCACCGGTGACTTCCTTGCGGTAGCGCGCGATGAAGGGCACGGTGGCGCCTTCGTCCAGCAGTTGGACGGCAGCGACGACCTGGTGCGGGCGGACGCCGAGTTCGGCGGCAATGCGGTGTTCGATCGGAGGCAGCATGAGGGTGGGGGAAAACGCGAGGTCGCGAACTTTAGCGGGGTCGGGGGGCGGTTACAAGACTTGACGAAGGCTTAGAACCGGTGACCTACGACCCGCCGAGGGCGAGGGGTGCTCGAAAGACCTTGCCTTCGACCCGCCGAGGGTGGCGGGTGGTCGTCGCCGCTTCGTGTCCCCCGGCGGACATGCCGTGATGTGCAGCGTGGCGCTGCTGCCGCTGCCGCCGCTATGGTTGACCGTGCCGACATTCCAGACGCCGGTCACGGCGTTGTAATTGCCGCCGCCGTCGTCGGAC
>JBLNBJ010000024.1:0-19801 GCA_050259835.1 Ignavibacteria bacterium
GCGACCGGCGCGGTGTTGGTGATCAGGCACAGGCCGGCGGCGTAGAGCGGGTTGAAGCCCAGGCCGACCAGCAGCGCGGCGGTGATCGCCACGGGGGCGCCGAATCCGGCCGCGCCCTCGAGGAAGGCGCCGAACGAGAAGCCGACCAGCAGCATCTGCAGGCGCTGGTCCTCGGTGAGCGAGACGACGGAAGCGCGGATGATCTCGAACTTGCCGGTCTTCACCGTGATCTTGTAGAGGAACACGGCGGTGAGGATGATCCAGGCGATCGGCCAGAGGCCGAACAGGAAGCCGTTTGCGGCGGAGGCCAGGGCCATGTCGGCCGGCATCTGGTAGAAGAAGATCGCGACCAGCAGCGCCAGCGCGACGGTGATGGTGCCGGCGATGTGCCCCTTGAGGCGCATCACGGCGAGCGCCACGAAGAAGAAAATGATCGGTATCGCGGCGACCAGCGAGGACAACCAGAGGTTGCCCAAGGGGTCGTAGATTTGTTGCCAGGTTTGCATGGTGGTTCTTCCTCCTCTCCTTTGATTGACGTTGTCGTGCCGATTCCTCAGCACCCCCCGGAAGCTTCCGGCCGGCTGCACTCCTCCAGCAGGTAGGCAATGGACCGATAGGGCCGCCCCGTCTCCGCCGTCAGCCCGATCTCGCAGGTGCGGTTGGTGGAGACGCCTTCGTGGCAGTTGGGCGGCAGGGCGCCGTGCACCTTGCGCAGCGCGTGGACGTTGAGTTCGGGCACGACGAAGCCGCGATCGCCGCCGAAGCCGCAGCAGGTGACGCCGGCGGGTTCGACGACCTGCTCGGCGCAGGCGGCGACGAGCTTGCGCAGCTTGGCGTCGCTGCCGGTGCGCCGCACGCTGCAGTTGATGTGCAGGGCGACGGGGCCCGGCTTGCGCGTGACGATCAGGCGCGGCAGCAGCGCGTCGTGGGCGAACTCGTGGAAGTCGAACAGCGGCAGGCGGCCGGCCAGGTGCTTCTGCATGCGCACCGAGCAGGCGCTCGCGTCCATGATCACCGGATGGAAGCCGCCGCGGCCGTCGTCGGCCGCCTTCATCAGGGCGGCAGTCAGGGTGTCGGCCATCTGCTGCGCTTCCTCGGCCATGCCCTTGCTCGCCAGCATCTGGCCGCAGCAGCGGCGGTCGCAATTCTCGGGCAGGCGCGGCGCATAGCCGGCGCGTTCGAGCAGTTCGACGACGACGTCGGGCAGGGCGGCTTCGTCGCGGCTGTTCGCGCCGAAGATGCGGCCGCTGCAGGTGGGAAAGTAAACGACCGGATCACCGTTGCCGCTCGTGCGCGCCGGCGCGCGGCCGGGCAGCGGCATGCCGTGCCGCCAGCTGCCGCCGGAGAGGCGGCCGACGATGCCGTCGCCGAGGACGCCGGAGACGGCATGTCCCACGGCCAGGCCGGCCCGCGCGACGCTCGTCACGGAACCGAAGTTGTCGGCGGTCCAGCGGCCGAGGCTGCGGGCAACGCCGCCCAGGCCACGTCCGCGCAGCCGGCGGGTGAGTTCGCCGGTGTCGATGCCGACCGGGCAGGCGGTCGAGCACAGGCCGCAGCCGGCGCAGGTGTCGAGCCCGAAGTAGGCGAAGTCCACGCCGACGCTGCCCGGCGCTTCTCCTGCCGCGGCCCGGCGCGACAGCTCGCGCCAGCTGACGATGCGCTGGCGCGGCGACAGCGTGAGCCGATGCGAGGGGCACAGCGGCTCGCAGAAGCCGCATTCGATGCAGCGGTCGACGATGTCCTCGGCGGCCGGCATGGGCTTGAGGTGCTTGAGGTGCGCCTGCGGGTCGTCGTTGATGATCACGCCCGGATTGAGCAGGTTGCCGGGATCGAACAGATGCTTGATCCGGCGCATCAGGGCGGTCGCCTGCTGGCCCCATTCGAGCTCCACGAAGGGCGCCATGTTGCGCCCGGTGCCGTGCTCGGCCTTGAGCGAGCCCTGGTACTTGCCGACCACCAGTTCGCAGACCTCGTCCATGAAGCGCGCGTAGCGCGCCACTTCCGCCTCGCTGCCGAAGTCCTGGGTGAACACGAAATGCAGGTTGCCCTCGAGCGCGTGGCCGAAGATGATGGCCTCCGCGTAGCCGTGGCGGCGCAGCAGTGCCTGCAGGTCGAGCGTCGCGCTGGCGAGCGACTCGACCGGAAAGGCGACGTCCTCGATGATTACCGTCGTGCCGGCGCGCCGCATGGCGCCGACCGACGGGAAGGTGCCCTTGCGCACCTTCCAGAAGGTTTCGCAGGTGGCGGGATCGGTCGAGAATGCTGGCGGCTCGACGGTCTCGATGCCCGCCAGCGCGCCCAGCGTCGCCGCGATGCGCTGCTGCAGCGTCGCTGCGCTCTCGCCGCGCACTTCGATCAGCAGCGCGGCGGCATCGGGCCCCAGCGTGCGCATGACAGCCGGCAGTCCGGGTTTGTCTTCCACCGAGCGCAGGGCGGGGCGGTCGAGCAGCTCCACGGCGGCGACCGGCTGAGGCTTGAGCCGGATCACGGCCTGGCACGCGGTCTCGATCGACGGGAAGAACACCAGCGCGCTCGCCTTGTGCGGGTCTTCGGCGACCGTGCGGTAGGTGATGCGCGAGATGAAGCCCAGCGTGCCTTCGGAGCCGATCATCAGGTGGGCGAGGATGTCCACCGGGTCGCCGTAGTCGACGAGCGCATTGAGGCTGTAGCCGGTGGTGTTCTTGATCTTGTACTTGCGGCGGATGCGCTCGGCCAGCGCGGCGTCGGCGCAGGTCTCGGATGCCATGCGCTCGAGCTCGTCGAGCAGCGCGGCATGGCTGCGGCGGAAACGCGCGACGCTGCCCGGATCCTCGGTGTCCAGCAGCGTGCCGTCGGCCAGGATCACGCGCAGGCCGGCCAGCGTGCGGTAGCTGTTCTGCGCCGTGCCGCAGCACATGCCGGAGGCGTTGTTGGCGGCGATGCCGCCGATCTTGCAGGCGTTGATCGAGGCCGGGTCGGGGCCGATCTTGCGGCCAAACGGCGCCAGCCGCGCATTGGCCTCGCCGCCGACGATGCCCGGGCCGAGCCTTGCCGTCGCTGCGCCGGGCGGGATCTCGCAAGTGGCGAAGCTCTCGCCGATCAAGGCGAGGACGCCGTCGGTGACGGCCTGTCCCGACAGGCTGGTGCCGGCAGCGCGGAAGGTGACCGCGCGGCCGTGTTCTCGCGCGGCCTGCAGCAGGCCCTGCACCTCGTCTTCGCTTTCGACCACCGCGACGACCTCCGGGATCATCCGGTAGAAGCTGGCGTCGGTGCCGTAGGCGAGGCGCCGCAGGTCGTCGGTGATGACCTGCGACGCCGGCAGGAAGCGCTTGAGCGCGTGGAGCAGGGCGATCATGGCCGCCGCTCGCGCAGCAGGTCGCGCAGGCGCTTGGGTGCCGGCACCAGCGGCGTACGGCAGCGCGTCCAGGCGCCTTGTTCGGTGGGCGAGAGGGCGCGGCCGCGGCTCATGAACCAAGTGGTGAGGCGGTAGAGGCCGAGCCGGCTGTAGACCACCGACCAGGCGCGCCAGATGGCGCTGACGCGGCCGGTGCGGGCGCTGCCGCTGCCGCGCAGGTGCGCGCCTTCGGGTCGTGCCTGTGCTTCGGTGCGCAGCCGGATCAGCAGGTCGACGATGGGAATGCGCACCGGGCAGACTTCGGCGCAGGCGCCGCACAGCGTCGAGGCAAAGGCGAGCGGGTGGGTGGATTCGAGCCCGAGCAGGTGCGGCGAGATGATGGCGCCGATCGGCCCGGGATAGACGGTGCCGTAGGCGTGGCCGCCGATGCGCGCATAGACGGGGCAGTGGTTCATGCAGGCCCCGCAGCGGATGCATTGCAGCGTGGCGCGCAGCTGCACGTCGGCATAGGCCTGCGTGCGGCCGTTGTCGAGCAGGATCAGGTGCACCTCGTCGGGACCGTCGAGCTCGCCGGGCTTCTTCGGGCCGCTGATGAAGTTCTGGTAGGTCTCGACCGCCTGGCCGGTGGCCGAGCGCGGCAGCAGGCTGTTGAGCACCGCGACGTGCTCGAGCTTGGCGACCACCTTTTCGATGCCGGTGATGGCGACATGCACCTTGGGCACGGTGGTGCACATGCGGCCGTTACCCTCGTTCTCGACGAGGAACAAGGTGCCGGTTTCGGCGACGGCGAAGTTCACGCCGGAGAGCCCGATGTCGGCGGCGGCGAACTTCTTGCGCAGCACCTGGCGGCCGATGCGGATCAGCTCGTCGACGTTCTCCGTGTACTTCACGCCGGGCAGCTTCTGCGCGAACAGCTCGGCGATCTGCTGCTTGGTCTTGTGGATCGCCGGCATGATGATGTGCGAGGGGCCTTCGCCGGCGAGCTGGACGATGTACTCGCCCATGTCGGTCTCGAGCGCTTCGATCTCGGCCGCCTCCATCGCGTGATTGAGGCCGCATTCCTCGCTGACCATGGACTTGCCCTTGACCATGCGGCGGGCGTCGGCGCGCCGGGCGATGCCGAGCACGATGGCGTTCGCTTCGGCGGGCGTCTGCGCCCAGTGCACGCGGACGCCGTTGGCGGTCAGCTTCGTCTCGAGCTGTTCGAGCAGCTCGGGCAGGTGAGCCAGCGCGTAGCGGCGGATGGACGAGCCCAGGTCGCGCAGCGCGGCGAGTTCGCCCGCATCGGGAAATTGCGCCCGCCGCTTGGCCTGCAGGAAATCCATGGCGCCGCGGAAGCTCTTGCGCAGGGCGGGGTCGTTGACCGCGGCCTTGCTGCGCTCGGCGAAGCTCGGGTGGAATTCGACGGGCTGGCTCATGACGCGCTCCGCAACAGCAGCACGACGACTTCGCGCGGCCCGTGGGCGCCGTAGGCGAGCGTCTGCTGGATGTCGGCCGTCTTCGACGGGCCCGAGATCACCAGGGCGTTGGTCGGCATGCCGTCGCCCCAGCGCTCGGCCGTCATCGCCTCGTGCAGATCGGCGTGGATCTGGGCGGCGTCGAGCAGCACGAAATGGATCGGCGGCACCAGCGACATCAGGCGCGGGGCGCCGGCATCGGGCCAGAGGATCAGGCTGCCGGTGTCGGCGATGGCGCTGCGCGCGGGCGTCAGTGCGGCGTCGACGTTTTCGAACAGTTCGTCGCGCCAGATGCTTGCGGGCCGGTCATAGCTGATGAGCCGCATGCCGCCGTCCGCGCATGCGGGCGTGGCCGCAAGGGCTGCGGCATGGTCCGAGCCCGAGCCGACGAGCAGCGTGCGCACGCCCTTCTCCAGCGCAATGCGGGCGAGCAGCGCCGGCCAGCCGGCGCGGTCGGTGTCGTGCACCTCGGCGTGCGCGGCTTCGATGTTGCTGCGGAAGCGCTCGATGCGGGCGGCCGGGCTGAGCCCCGGACGGCCGGCATGCCAGGCGGCCACGTCGGGCAGGGGCACCGGCTCGCCGGCCGGCGCGGCGCGCAGGCGCGCAAGGATGCGTTCGCGGGCGGTGCTCATGAGCGCTCCCCCGTGCGGCGCCAGAGGAAGCTGGCGATGTGTTCGCCGGGCAGCGAGGGCTCGGCGCGGCCGATGTCTTCGTCCTGCCTGGCGGCGCGGCCGAGGATGTTGAGCAGGCAGCCGCAATCGGCGCTGACGACGCGCCGGGCGCCGCTCTCGCGCAGGGCGGCCACCTTCTCGGTGACCATGGCTTCGGAAATGTCGGGCTGCAGGATGGCGAAGGTTCCGCCGAAGCCGCAGCATTCCTCGACGCGCGCCTGTTCGACGACGGTGACGTCGGCGAGACCTGCGAGCAGGGCGCCGCTCGTCTCGTGGGTGCCCATCTCGCGGCGCGCGTGGCAGGAGGTATGCAGCGCGATGGTGAGCGGTGCGCCGGCATCCTCACGTGCGAAGCCGACGACGTGCACCAGGAATTCGGTGAACTCGAAGATGCGCGCCGACAGTTCGGCAGCGCGCGGCGCCCAGACCGGATCGCCGGCAAACAGCTTGGGGTAGTGGTGCCGCATCATCGCGGCGCAGGAGCCGGAGGGAACCACCACCGGCCACGGCTGCTCGAACAGTTCGATCTGCCGGCGCGCCACCGCGCGCGCCTCGTCGGGAAACCCGTTGGTATAGGCAGGTTGGCCGCAGCAGGTCTGCTCCTCGGGATAGTGGACCGCGATGCCTTCGCGTTCCAGCAGGCGCACGGCGTCGAGGCCGGCCTCGGGCGCGAACTGGTCCACCAGGCAGGTGGCGAACAGATAGATGTCAGCGGGCTTCGGCGGATAGCGCCGGGGGCTCTGGGCGTCGCTTCCCATGGGCCGTCTCCTCCATTATTTTGTTAGCGAGAGGTCAAGTGGTAAGACCAATCGTGCGCGCACTATAGGGCCACTCCGATACGGTTGTCAACGATTCGAACATTGACGCGCTGGGTCGATCCCAATATCATGCAACTGGTCATACCAATTGAGTTGCCGCCATGCCGCCACGCCGCCCTGCCGTCACCCGTATCTCGGACGCCGTCGCCGAGGATCTTGAAACCCGCATCCTCGAGGGCTCGCTCAAGCCCGGCGACAGGCTGCCCGCGGAGCGCGAACTGGCGGTCGAGTTGGGCGTTTCCCGTCCGTCATTGCGCGAGGCGATCCAGAAGCTGGTGTCGAAGGGCCTGCTGACGACGCGTCATGGCGGCGGCACCTTCGTGACGGACCGTCTCGAAGCGCCGTTCGTCGACCCGTGGCAGGAGATGCTGGACGGGCATCCGATGCTGCAGGCCGACCTGCTGGAATTCAGGCACATGCTGGAGGGGCAGGCCGCGTATCTGGCGGCGGAGCGCGCCACCGACGCCGACATCAAGCGGCTCGATGCAGCCTACGAGGCGCTCGGCAGGTTCTACGACGCCGACGATTTCGATCACTGCATCGACGCCGACGTGGCCTTTCACCAGGCCATCGCCGAGGCTGCGCACAACGTGCTGATCGGCCATGTGACGGCCAGCCTGCTGCGCGTGATCCACGGCCATATCTCGAGCAACCTCGAACACCTCTACGCGCGGCCGCAGCGCTGGAGCAAATTGCAGGCGCAGCACCATGCGGTCTGGAGCGCGATCCGCGAGCATCGCCCCGACGACGCCGCCAAGGCGGCGCGCGCGCACATCGAGTTCGTCATGCAGAGCATGGCGGATACGGCCAAGGAAGAGGCGCGCCGCACCATCGCGCGGCGCCGGCTCGGCGAAGCAGCGCCCTAGGCGAAGCCGGGAGTCAGCCGCGCGAGCGCGGCTGGATCAGGGCCGGCGCACCGCCAGCAGCGTGCAATCGTCGGCGAGCGGAACCGGGCCCGAAAAACGCAGCAGCTCGCGACGCACCGCGTCGAGTACGCTCCCCAGCGGGGCGCTTGTCGCCGGGAGGCTGTCGAGGGCGCCGATCAGTCCTTCCATGGAGAACTCGTCGCCCGCGTCGTTGCGGGCTTCGGTGACGCCGTCGGTGTAGCAGAGCAGGGTCGTGCCCCGTTCGATCTCGACCTCGAGCGTCCGGTAGCGCGCGCCCGAAATCGGCCCGATCAGCATGCCTTTCGGCAGCGGCAGCTCGCGGGTTCCCGCGGCGGATACCAGGAGGGGCGACCAGTGTCCGCCGTTGGAGTAGCTCAGGCGGCCGCTCGGCACGTCGAGGAAGCCGCAGAACATGGTGGCGAACATGCTGGCTTCGTTGCCGGCGCTGAGTTGCGCATTGAGGTGTTCGAGCACGGCGTGCGGCTCGTCGGTGGTCATGGCTGCAATGCGGATGAGGCCGACGATGCGGGCCATGAACAGCGCTGCCGGAATGCCGTGGCCCGAGACGTCGCCGATGCAGACGAAGAGCCGCTGCGGCGAAACGAAGAAGGCGTCGAACAGGTCGCCGCCGACGCTCGATGCGGGCGCCATGGCGCCCTCGGCTTCGATGTCGCAGCGCTCGGGGAAGAGGGGCCCTGGTTGCGGCAGCATGCTGTTCTGCAGCTGGCGCGCGATCTCGAGTTCCTCGTGCAGGTGCTCCAACTCCAGCCTCTCGCGCTGCGTGCGGAGCACGGCTTCGTTGCTGCGCCGCATGCGTTCGGTGAGGAGCGAAAGCAGGTTGCGCGCAACGCCGGGGACGGTGTTGAGCCGCTCCCAGAAGATTTCCGGCGGCAGCTTGATGACCTGGGATTCCTCCTCGGCGCAGACCAGGGCGGAGACCGCCTTGCCGTCGATGGCCGACATCTCGCCGACGCTCTCGCCCGGGAGTATCGCGATGCCGCTTTCGGGCGACGTCATGCCGTCGAGATAGGTGGCCAGTCGCCCGCTGAGCAGCAGATAGACGCTGTCGTTGGCCTGACCCGGTTCCAGCAGCCGGGTGCCGGCGGCCAGGGTGAGTACCGGGCTGTCGGACAGGGCGGCGGCGATGACGGCAGCGTCGGTGCCGCGGAACAGCGCGCTGTCGGAGATGCCCCGTAGGCATTGTGCTGCGCTCGTGGCGCCCGATTCCTGCCAGCGCACGCGCACCGTCAGTTGGTTGCAGCCGTCGCAGCGGCGATAGCCGAGCTCGTCGGAGTTGCCGCGCAACAGCATCAGGCCGAGCCCGCCTGCGTCGGCGTCGGCCAGCGTCGCGAGTTTCGGCGCAAGCGTTGCCTGAAGAGGATCGAACGGGCTGCCTGCATCGCTGACTTCCAGCACGGCTTCGCGGCGCGTGCCATCGCGGCAGACGTAGAGCCGCGCGACGATCGGCGCCTGTCGCGCGCCGGGCCCGCCGTGCGACAGTATGTTGGCCAGCACCTCGTCCAGGCAGTGGTCGAGGCTTTCGAGTTGGGCCGGCGGTATGCCGAGATCGCCGCCGGCCTGCATGAGCCAGGGCGACGCCGATCCGAAGCTCTCGGGACTGGCGGTGAGGGAAAGCTCGGCGTGTGCCGTCATCCGGCCACGGCCGCGTCGGCTTCGGCCGCATTCGCGAACATCGGGATGATGAGGTCGACGCCGGTGGTCTCCAGAATCCGGGCGATGTTGCTGTCGCCGGCGACCACCAGGGCGAGCTTTCCGCCGCGCTGCTCCCGGCTCTTGGCGCTGGTCACCAGGGCGCGGATTCCAATGGAGGAAATGAAGCTGACGGCGGTGAGGTCGAGCACGACGCCGCGTTGCGCCGTCGTGCACAAGGTCGCGAGCTCGGCCGCGATGGCCTCGGTACCCGCGATGTCGAGACGGCCCGAGAGCGAGACGTGCCGCAGGCCTTCCCCGGTGTCGCGGAAGGCGATGCTGGTCGAGACTGTCAAGGCCGCCCTACTTGAAGGCGAACAGCAGTTCGAACTGCGCCATGTCCAGCGCCCGCTTCGTCACGCCGCGGGCGCCCTTCAGGGCGATCGTCTTTCCCGTCTTCTTGGCCTCGTCGCGCGTGACGAGCATGAGGCCGAGCGCCGAGCTGTCGAGGCGGTCGACGTCGGTCAGGTCCAGCAGCAGTTCCTTGACCTCGGCATTCGCGATGAGCGGCCGGGTCGCATCCGTGAACTGGCGGTGGCACTTGCAGTCGAAGCTGCCGACGAGGCGCAGGACGGCGGCCTCCTTGTTCATCGATACGCTTACCTGCATGACGGGGACTCCGCGAATGTGAAGCGCATAGAATATGCGAAATGACGGAAGGATGGAATCCGCACGTCATTGCGCGAGCTCCGCGCGTCAAGGCGTTTCGATGGTGGCGATCAGCGCGCCCTCGCCGATGGTCTGGTTCTCGCAGACGTGAACCTCGACGATCGTTCCCTCGTAGGGGCTCGGGATGTCGAGCGCGACCTTGCCGGTCTCGAGCGTGATGAGATTGTCCTCGACGCGCAGCACGTCGCCCGGCTGGACATGGACGTCGAGGATGAACACCTCGCCGTTCGCGCAGTTGCCGCAGGTTTCCCAGCATTCGGGAAACCGCGGCATGCGCACTTCCTTGCGCGTCACTTCAAGGCTTCGTCGAGCGTGATGTCGACCATCAGGTCGTCGGAGATGCGTTCGAGCTCTGCGGCCAGGCTGCGCGCGTCGAGCTCGGGGCCGGCGAGCAGTTCCGCTTCGGCGTGGAACAGGACCTCGGCCGACATCGGCGCGCTCGAGGTGCGGGTGGCCAGGTCCTCCACGTTGACGGCGTGGCGCGCCAGCACCTGCGACACCTCGCGCACGATGCCAATGCGGTCGTGGCCGACCAGGGAGAACTTGAGGCGGCGGCCTTTCGTCGCTTCGCCGACGGTCGAGGTCTCGCTCGTCACCTTGAGGCCCGAGAGCTTCGCCAACGCCGCCTTGAGCGGCTCGACGTTCTCGTTCGCGACGGCGACCTTGACGATGCCGGCGAACTTGCCGGCCAGGTGCGACATCGAGGATTCGAGCCAGTTGCCGCCGTGCGCCGAAATGGCGGCGGCGAGTTCGCCGACGAGGCCCGGACGGTCGTCGCCGATGGCGGTGAGGATCAGGTAGGTGGTCATGGCTTATTCCTCCATCGGCGGGCAGGCGCAGAACAGGTTGCGGTCGCCGTAGACGTCGTCGATGCGGTTCACCGACGGCCAGAACTTGTTCTCCGCCACCCACGCCAGCGGGAAGCAGGCTTCCTGGCGCGTGTAGGGGCGGTTCCAGTCGGGCTCGATCATGTCGGCCTGGGTGTGCGGCGCGCGCTTCAGCGGGTTGTCGTCCTTGGGCCAGGCGCCGGCTTCGATCTTGCGGATCTCGTCGCGGATGCTGATCAGCGCGTCGCAGAAGCGGTCGAGCTCGGCCTTCGACTCGGACTCGGTCGGCTCAACCATCAGCGTGCCGGCGACCGGGAAGCTCACTGTCGGTGCATGGAAGCCGTAGTCCATCAGGCGCTTGGCGATGTCGATCTCGGCGATCCCGGTGGCCGCCTTGATGGCGCGCACGTCGAGGATGCACTCGTGGGCGACGCGGCCGTGCGTGCCGGTGTAGAGCACGGGATAGTGCTCGTTGAGGCGCGCGGCGACGTAGTTGGCGTTGAGGATGGCGGTCTTGGTGGCGAGCGTGAGGCCTTCGCCGCCGAGCATGGCGATGTACATCCATGAGATCGGCAGAATGGCCGCGGAACCCCACGGGCCGGCGGAAACCGCACCTTGGCCCTCGTTGGGGCCGGGGACCTTCTGCACGGCATGGTTCGGCGCGTAGGGTGCGAGGTGCGCCTTGAGGCCGATCGGGCCCATGCCCGGTCCGCCGCCGCCGTGCGGGATGGCGAAGGTCTTGTGCAGGTTCATGTGGCTTACATCCGCGCCGATGGCGGCGGGGCTGGTGAGCCCCACCTGCGCGTTGAGGTTGGCGCCGTCCATGTAGACCTGGCCGCCGGCTTCATGCACGGCGGCGCAGATGTCCTTCACCGCTTCCTCGAAGACGCCGTGCGTCGAAGGATAGGTGAGCATCAGACAGGAGAGCTTGTCCTTGTGCTCGGCGACCTTCGCCTTGAGATCCGAGACGGCGACGTTGCCGCTGTCGTCGCAGTCCACCACCACGACCTGCAGGCCGCACATGTGCGCGGTCGCCGGGTTGGTGCCGTGCGCCGACTTCGGGATCAGGCAGATGTCGCGATGGCCCTGGCCCTTGGCCGCCTGGTAGCGACGGATCGAGACCAGGCCCGCGTATTCGCCCTGGGCGCCGGAGTTCGGCTGCATGCAGATGGCGTCGAAGCCGGTGACGGCCTTGAGATACTCGGTCAGCGTGCCGATCAGTTCCGTGTAACCGGCCGCCTGGTCGAGCGGCGCGAACGGATGCATGTCGGTGAACTCGGGCCAGGTGATGGGGATCATCTCGCTGGTCGCGTTGAGCTTCATGGTGCAGGAGCCCAGCGAGATCATCGAGTGGTCCATCGCGAGGTCGCGGTTCTGCAGCTTCTTGAGGTAGCGCAGCATCTCGTGTTCGGTGTGGTAGCGGTTGAACACGGGATGGGAGAGGATGGCATCCGAGCGCAGCAGACCGGCCAGCGGGCTGCTGGACGCTGCCTTGGCGTCGAGCGCGGCGACGTCGGCGTCCTTGCCGGTGATGGCCTTGAGCAGCGCCGCGACGTCTGCGCGCGTGGTCTTCTCGTCGAGCGAAATGCCGCGCACGTTCCCGGAGACGACGCGCAGGTTGTAGCCCGGGACGTCGGCGGCGGTTTCGACGTGCAGCGTGTCGAACCAGCGTTGCGTCAGGAGCTTGACGCCGCCCTGCTTGAGGCCTTCGGCGAGGATCGTGGTCAGCCGGTGGATGCGGCCGGCGATGGTGCGCAGGCCCTGCGGGCCGTGATAGACCGCGTACATGCCCGCCATGTTGGCGAGCAGCACCTGCGAGGTGCAGATGTTGGAGTTGGCCTTCTCGCGGCGGATGTGCTGCTCGCGCGTCTGCAGCGCCATGCGCAGCGCGCGCTTGCCGCGGGCGTCGACGGAGACGCCGATGATGCGGCCGGGGACGGAGCGCTTGTGCTCGTCCTTGCAGGCGAAGAAGGCGGCGTGCGGGCCGCCGAAGCCCATCGGCACGCCGAAGCGCTGGCTCGAGCCCAGGGCGATGTCGGCGCCCATGGCGCCCGGGGATTTCAGCAGCACCAGCGCCATGAGGTCGCTGGCGACGGCGGCGATGGCGCCTTTCGCATGCAGGGCCGAGATGATGTCGGTGAGGTCGGCGACTTCGCCGCGCTGGTTCGGGTATTGAAGCAGGGCGCCGAAGACGTCATGCTGCGCGGCTTCCGCCGCCGGGGCGATGACGAGTTCGTAGCCGAAGAAGCCGGCGCGCGTCTTCACCACGTCGATGGTCTGCGGGAAGCAATCCGCGTCGACGAAGAACTTGTTGGATGCCGACTTGGAGACGCGCCGCGCCGTCGTCATGGCTTCCGCCGCCGCGGTTGCCTCGTCGAGCAGCGAGGCGTTCGCCAGTTCCATGCCCGTGAGGTCGATCACCATCTGCTGGTAGTTGAGCAGCGCTTCGAGCCGGCCCTGCGCGATCTCCGCCTGGTAGGGCGTGTAGGCCGTGTACCAGCCGGGGTTCTCCAGCACGTTGCGCAGGATCACCTTCGGCAGCAGGGTGTCGTAGTAGCCCAGGCCGATCAGGGATTTCTTCAGGACGTTCTTCGACGCGATCGTCTTGAGCTTCGCCAGCGCCTCATGCTCGCGCTGGGGACCGGACAGCGGCAGCGGCTTCTCCAGGCGGATGGAAGCCGGCACGGTCTGGCCGATCAGTTCGTCGAGGCTGGCAGCCTTGACGGCGACCAGCATGGCCGCCATGTCGTAGCCGTCGTGGCCGATGTGGCGGGAAAGGAATTCGTCCTGCTGCTCGAGCGCGGACAGCGGCAGATGGGGTGGCATGGCGGCAGTCATGGATCAGTGTTCGTCGGCGACCTTCTCGTAGGCGGCAGCGTCGAGCAAGCCGTCGTATTCGGCGGCATTGCTCGGCTTGATCTTGAACAGCCAGGTGCCATAGGCATCCTTGTTCACGGCATCCGGCGCGTCGACGGCCGGCGTGTTGGCTTCGACGATCTCGCCCGAAACAGGCGCGTAGATGTCGGACGCGGCCTTGACCGATTCGACTACCGCGCACTCCTGGCCGGCCTTCACCTGACGGCCGGCTTCGGGCAGTTCGAGGAATACGATGTCGCCCAGCGCTTCCTGCGCATGGTCGGTGATGCCCACGGTGATGGTGCCGTCGGCGTTCTTCAGGGCCCATTCGTGCGAGGCGGTGTACTTGAGGTTCGCGGGAATAGTCATTTGTTGTCCTCTCCTTCAGATCATGGATTTGCCGTTGCGGGCGAACGTGGGTTTGACGACTTTGGCCTGCAGCCGCTTGTCGCGGATTTCGACTTCGACGATGTCGCCGATGTTCACGCCCACCGGCACGCGGCCGAGCGCGATCGACTTGTTGGTCGTCGGGGAGAACGAGCCGCTGGTGGTTTCGCCTTCGCCCAGCGGGGTGAATATCTTCTGGTGCGAACGCAGCACGCCGCGGTCGAGCAGCACGAGGCCGACGAACTGGCGCGTCGGCTTGAGCGCGGCGAGCGCCTTGCGGCCGATGAAATCGCGGTTCGGGTCCTTGAGGTCGACCGTCCAGGTCAGCCCCGATTCGAGCGGGTTCTGACCCTCGTCCATATCCTGGCCATAGAGATTCATGCCGGCTTCGAGGCGCAGCGTGTCGCGCGCGCCCAGGCCGATCGGCGGCACGCCGGCTTCCTTGAGCTTGTCCCAGACGGCCATGGCTTGCGCGGCGGGCAGGGTGATCTCGAAGCCGTCCTCGCCGGTGTAGCCGGTACGGGCCACCAGCCAGCCGTCCCATTCGACGGCCTGGAAGGGTTGCAGCAGCACGGTGCGCGCGCGCCCGGCGGGAAAGGCGGTCCAGAAACGCTCGCGCGCGTTCGGGCCCTGCACGGCGATCATCGCGAACTCGGGACGGTCGGCCACGGTCACGTCGGAGAACTGACCGGCCTGCTGCTTCATCCACGCCAGGTCCTTGTCGGCGGTGCCGGCATTGACCACGACGCGATAGCGCTCGGGCGTGAAGAAGTAGACGATCAGGTCATCGATGACGCCGCCGTCGTCCTTGAGCATGCAGGAATAGAGCGCCTTGCCGGGAATGGCGAGCTTGGCGACGTCGTTGGCGACGAGACGGCGCAGGAAGGCTTGGGCATCCTTGCCGGTGACGTCCACGGCGCGCATGTGCGAAACGTCGAACATGCCGGAATCGGATCGCACCTTGTGGTGCTCCTCGATCTGCGACCCGTAATTGATGGGCATGTCCCAGCCGGCGAAGTCGACGATCTTCGCGCCGGCGGCGACATGGGCTTCGTACAGCGGCGTGCGTTTGGCCATACAACCCTCTCAGACATCATGGACTTGCGTCCGTTAGCTCGCGCGGTTTCGCGCAAACGAAAATGGGCGCACGGCGGTAAGCTGTGCGCCCATCTGTCCATTGACCTGAGAGATTACCGGCCATGCCGGCTGCCCCGTCGGTGGATGGGCGGACCCATCGCTCTCCAGATTTGTGCTGCCTCGTCGGCCCTTTTGCCTGAGCGGTTCCCGGGCGGTTGCGCCTTCGGCGGCGATCTCGCGCTGACGATCGCTCTCTCCCGACGAGCGGGACGCATTATGCCTTGAACTCCGCTTCCGCGTCGACTGCCGAAACTCGGTGAAGGCGGCGCAAGTCGAACCAATCGACAGCGAGAGACGAGGGGATTGCGATGGCGAAACCAGGCGGTGCGGCTTACTCGGACCCTTCCTCGGCGGCGGGGCTCTCCGAGACGGCGTCCGGCGTCTTCCAGCACCTGGGCGAGGCAAGCCGGCGCCTGATGGAACTGCAGGCGCAGGCGGCGATGCTGCTGCTGATGGACAGCGCGGTACGGCAGGCGGACGTATTGCACGGCATCCTGCGCAGCGTCGGCTGGCCGTATTGGTTCCGGCTGCAGCGTTCACAGATGCGCAGCTTGATGGAACCGATTGCGGTGGCGGCCGAAGCGATGACGGGACTGCAAGCCGTGCTCGCGGCGAGTTTCATGCAGTCGTGCGCATTGGTCCTGATGCCACCGCCGTTGGCGCAGGAGACGGGCTTGCAGGACTTGGTGCCCGAGCGCCGCTTCAATTCCGTGGTCATTCAATTTCCCGAGCGGCGCCGGGGCGCGAAGGCGTGAATGCCCGCTGCATCGGGCGCGGCAGCGGGCCGCGGCGTTCGCTGCTGCGCGGCTGCTAAAATCGCGCCGATGAAGAGCAGCACATCCGAGTACGTCGTCCTGCGCGGGCGGCGCCTGCATTTCCGCATTTGGGGCGACGCCGCGGCACCGGCGCTCTTCATGCTGCATGGCTGGCACGACGTTTCGGCGAGCTTCCAGTTCGTGGTGGATGCCCTGCGCCGGGAATGGCGAGTGATTGCCCCCGACTGGCGGGGCTTCGGCCTGTCGGACTGGAACGAGGGCCCGTACTGGTTTCCGGACTACGTCGCCGACCTTGATGCATTGCTTGACCATCATTGTCCGCAAGAGGCCGTCCGGCTCGTGGGCCACAGCATGGGCGGCAACGTGGCCGCGATCTATGCCGGCGTCCGTCCGCAGCGCGTCGCCGGCCTCGTCGACCTCGAGGGCTTCGGACTGCGCCCCACGGACGCCGACGAAGCGCCCGAGCGTTACGGCAAGTGGCTCGACCAGATGCGCGCGCCGTCCGCTTCGCGGCTCTATCCCGACCGCGCCGCCTTCGCGGCGCGCCTGCGGCGCGACAACCATCGCCTCACCGAATCGAGGGCTGCGTTCCTTTCCGAGCACCTGGCCCAGCCGGCCGAAGGCGGCTTCCGCTTGGCGGCCGATCCGCGCCATCGCTGGGTCAATCCGATTCTGTACCGCATCGAGGAAGCGCGCGCATGCTGGCGCCGCGTGACGGCCCCGGTGCTCTGCGTGCGCGCCGGCGATTCGGCGTATTTGCGCGAATACATCCCCGCAGAGGATGACTATCGCAGCCGGCTTGCCTGCTTCGCCGACGCCCGCGACGTGCTGATCGACGATTGCGGCCATAACCTGCACCACGACCGTCCGGAGGATGTGGCGCGCCTGATCGAGGAGTTCTTCGCTTGGCCCTGAATGCCGACCTGCACTGCCATTCGACCGTTTCCGACGGTCTGCTTTCGCCTGCGGAACTGGTGCGCCGCGCCAAGGCCAATGGCGTCGAACTCCTGGCGATCACCGATCACGACGAAATCGGCGGGCTCGCCGAAGCGAGCGGCGAGGCCGCGGCCGTCGGCCTGCGCTTCGTCAACGGCGTCGAGATCTCCGTTTCCTGGGGCGACGATCAAACGGTGCACGTCGTCGGGCTTGGCTTCGATGCCAGCCATGCGCCGCTGGTCGACGGGCTGGCCCGTGTGCGCAGCGGACGGGACTCGCGTGCCCGGCGCATCGCCGCGGAGCTCGACAAGGTGGGCATCCATGGCGCCTACGAAGGTGCGCTCAAGTATGCCGGCAACCCGGCGTTGATCTCGCGCGCCCACTTCGCCCGCTATATCGTCGAGCTCGGCCATGCCAAGGAAGTCAAGAACGTCTTCGACTGGTGGCTGGCCAAGGGCAAGCCGGGCTACGTCGAGCACCCGTGGGCGACCATGGAGGACGCGCTGTCGTGGATACGGGGCGCCGGCGGCATTGCGGTCGTTGCGCATCCGGGGCGCTATCGGCTGTCGCGCGACGGCCTGCTCGAGATGCTGGCGGCGTTCAAGGAACTCGGCGGCCGCGGCATCGAGGTGATTTCCGGCTCCCATGGCGAGGAGGAGATTCGCGAGTGCGCCAACATTGCGCGCAAGTTCGGCTTCCTCGCCTCGCGCGCTTCCGATTTCCACGGTCCCGGCGAAAGCTGGATCGATCTCGGCAAGCTGCCGGAACTGCCGCCCGATCTGGTCCCGGTCTGGAGCGAGTTGTTCTGATGGCCACCGTTCTCTCGATCCACCCCGATCATCCCCAGCCGCATCGTGTGGCGCAGGCCGCCAATGCCGTTCGCGAAGGCGGCCTGGTCGCCGTTCCCACCGATTCCGGCTATGCCTTGTGCGGGCATCTGGGCGACGCCGGGCTGCTCGACCGCATCCGGCGCCTGCGCGGCGTCGACGAGCGCCACTTGTTCACGCTCATGTGCCGCGACCTCTCCGAGATCGCCACTTATGCGCGCGTCGACAATGCAACCTACCGCCTGCTCAAGGCCGCGACGCCGGGCAGCTACACCTTCATCCTCGAGGGCAGCCGCGAGCTGCCGCGCCGTGTGCTCCACCCGAAGCGCAAGACCATCGGCCTGCGCATTCCGGACCATGTGCTGACGCTGGCGCTGCTGGGCGAGCTGGGCGAACCGCTGTTGACCTCGACGCTGATCCTCGCCGGCGACGATGAGCCGCTGACCGATGCGGACGAGATTTCCGCGCGGGTCGGCAAGCAGATCGACCTGATCGTCGATGCCGGTCCCTGCGGCAGCCAGGCGACGACCGTCATCAACCTGGTCGGCGGCGCGCCGGAACTGGTGCGGGCGGGCCGCGGCCCGCTGGAGCCGTTCGGGCTGGAATCCCCTGTCTGATAGAATCCCACCCCTTCTATCCGGCCTTCCCGCTCCATGGACTTCGATATCCAGAAGCTCGCGATCAACGCGCTTCCGGTCATCTTCGCGATCACGCTGCACGAAGCCGCGCATGGCTACGTGGCGCGCCATTTCGGCGACCAGACGGCGTGGCGGCTGGGGCGGGTCACGGCGAACCCGCTCAAGCACATCGATCCGGTCGGGACCATCGTGGTGCCGCTGATCCTGCTGCTGTTCCACGGCCCGGTGTTCGGCTGGGCCAAGCCGGTGCCGGTGGACTTCGGCAAGCTGCGCCATCCCAAGCGCGACATGCTCTGGGTGGCGGCGGCGGGGCCGGGGGCGAATTTCGCCATGGTGCTTTTCTGGGGCGCGTGGATCAAGCTCGCCGCCGTCATGCCCGACCACGCCTACACGCTGGCCATGAAGGAGATGGGGCTCGCGGGCACCTACTGGAACGCCATGCTGATGGTGCTGAACCTGCTGCCAATCCCGCCGCTCGACGGCGGGCGCATCACCTTCAGCCTGCTGCCGACCCGCATGGCGTGGAAGTATGCCCAGATCGAGCCCTATGGCCTGGTGATCCTGCTGGCGCTGCTGTTCACCGGGATGCTCGATTTCCTGTTCCTCCCGATCAGCCTTCTTCAACTGCTCGTAAAGAGCTTGTTCGGTCTCTGATATGTACGCAGAAAAAGTCCTTTCCGGCATGCGCCCCACGGGGCGGCTGCACCTCGGCCACTACCACGGCGTGCTGGCCAACTGGGTCAAGCTTCAGCACGAGTACCCGTGCCTGTTCTTCGTCGCCGACTGGCACGCGCTGACGACGGCCTACGACGAGCCGGGCACCATCACGCAGAACACCTGGGACATGGTGGTCGACTGGCTCGCCGCCGGCGTGGATCCGTCGCAGGCCACGCTGTTCATCCAGTCGCGCGTGCCCGAGCACGCCGAACTGCACCTGCTGATGTCGATGATGACGCCGCTGGGCTGGCTCGAGCGCGTGCCGACCTACAAGGACCAGCAGGAAAAGCTCACGCACAAGGACCTCACCACCTACGGCTTCCTCGGCTATCCGCTGCTGCAGGCCGCGGACATCCTTATCTACCGCGCCGACAAGGTGCCGGTGGGCGAGGACCAGGTGCCGCACCTCGAGTTCGCGCGCGAGATCGCGCGGCGCTTCAATCATCTCTACGGCCGCGAGCCCGGCTTCGAGGAGAAGGCGCGCGAATCGGTCAAGAAGCTGGGCTCCAAGCGCGCCAAGCTCTATGACGAATTGCGCACGCGCTTCCAGGAGAAGGGCGAAGCCGATGCGCTCGAGCAGGCCAAGGCGCTGCTCAACGACGCGCAGAACCTCTCGCTCGGCGACAAGGAGCGGTTGTTCGGTTACCTGGAAGGCAGCGGCAAGATGATCCTCGTCGAGCCCGACGCGCTGCTCACGGCCGCCTCGCGCATGCCGGGCCTCGACGGCCAGAAGATGTCGAAGTCCTACGGCAACACCATCGCGCTGCGCGAGGACGAGGAATCGATCAAGAAGAAGATCCGCACCATGCAGACGGACCCGGCGCGCGTGCGCCGCACCGATGCGGGCGATCCGGAGAAGTGCCCGGTGTGGGAGTTCCACAAGATCTACTCGGGCGACGACGTCAAGGCCTGGGTTCAGCAGGGCTGCCGCTCGGCCGGCATCGGCTGTCTCGAGTGCAAGCAGCCGGTCATCGACGGCGTGCTCAAGGAACAGGCGCCGATGCGCGAACGCGCGCGCATCTACGAAGAGGACCCGCAACTCGTCAAGAACATCATTGCCGACGGCTGCGAGAAGGCGCGCAAGCTCGCCCAGGAGACCATGCGCGACGTGCGCGAGGCGATCGGCCTCGACTATAGTTGACCGTCATGCCGCA
>JBLNBJ010000025.1:0-6013 GCA_050259835.1 Ignavibacteria bacterium
GTGGCGGCATGGATGAGGGCCGAGACCGGGGTCGGGCCTTCCATCGCGTCCGGCAGCCAGGTGTGGAGGAAGAACTGCGCCGACTTGCCCATGGCGCCAATGAAGAGCAGGAAGGCCGCGATTTCCAGCGCGTCGACGTCCATGCCGAAGACGTGGATCGGCTTGCCCTCGAGGCCCGGCACGGCGGCGAAGACCTCGTTGAAGGTCAGCGACTGCGTGAGCTGGAAAAGGAGGAAGATGCCGAGCGCGAAGCCGAAGTCGCCGACGCGGTTGACCACGAAGGCCTTGATGGCGGCGGCGCAGGCCGAGGGCTTTTCATACCAGAAGCCGATCAGCAGATAGGAGGCGAGACCGACGCCCTCCCAGCCGAAGAACATCTGCACCAGATTGTCGGCGGTCACCAGCATGAGCATGGCGAAGGTGAAGAGCGACAGATAGGCGAAGAAGCGCGGACGCGACGGGTCCTCGTGCATATAGCCGACGGAGTAGAGATGCACGAGGCTCGACACCGTCGTCACCACCACCAGCATCACCGCCGTCAGCGTATCGACGCGCAGCGCCCAGTCGACCTTCAGCGCGCCGACCGTCATCCAGTTGCCGAGCACCGGCGTGAGGCCGTGGCCATGGCCGATCGCGACGTCGAGGAAAGTGATCCAGGACATGACGGCGGACGCGAAGAGCAGCCCGGTCGTGATGAGCTCGGAAGGCCGCGGCCCGATCAGGCGCCCGAAGGCGCCGGCGATCAGGAACCCCAGCAGCGGGAGAAAGACGATTGCCTGGATCATCGCGGTGATCAGCCCTTCAACGAATTGATGTCTTCGACCGCGATGGTTCCGCGGTTGCGATAGAAGGCGACGAGAATGGCGAGGCCGATGGCGGCCTCCGCCGCCGCGACGGTGAGCACGAAGAGCGCGAACACCTGTCCGACCAGATCGCCGAGCTCATGCGAGAAGGCGACGAAGTTGAGGTTCACCGACAGAAGGATCAGCTCGACCGACATCAGAATGACGATGATGTTCTTGCGGTTGAGAATGATGCCCGTGACGCCGAGCGTGAACAGGATCGCGGCGACGACGAGGTAGTGGGTAAGACCGATGGTCATCATGTGGCTGCCTCGTTAAACGCCGGTCCGGAACGGGACCTTTTTGATCTCGATCACATTGTGGCGGTTGCGCGCGTTCTGTTCCTCGATCTTCTGGCGCTTGACGTTGGGCTTGTGGTGCAGCGTCAGCACGATGGCGCCGATCATGGCGGTGAGCAGCACCAGCGCCGACGCCTGGAAGAAGATCACATATTTTGTGTAGAGCACCTGCCCCAGCGCGGCGGTGTTGGAGACGGTCGCCGGGATCGGCGTCTCCAGCAGGTTCTTGGACGCTTCCGCCGGCTGCCAGCCGATGGCGACCATGCCGAGTTCCGCCAGCACCACGGCGCCGACGGCGGCGCCGACCGGCAGATACTTCGAGAAGCCCTGCTTAAGCTCCGCGAAGTCGACGTCGAGCATCATCACGACGAAGAGGAAGAGCACCGCGACGGCGCCAACATAGACGACGATCAGGATCATCGCCAGGAATTCCGCCCCCGACAGCAGGAAGAGGCCCGCGCCGTTGCAGAAGGCGAGGATGAGAAACAGCACCGAATGCACCGGATTGCGGGCGAAGATCACCACGCAGGCCGATGCGATCATGATCGTCGCGAAGATGTAGAAAAATACAGCCGCCACGGCCCTCATCCTCTCGTCAGGAGAACGCGGCCCGCGCCGCGCCTCGCGTTCAGTCCTTACCGGTAGGGCGAATCCAGCGCGATGTTGCGCGCGATTTCGCGTTCCCAGCGGGCGCCGTTCTCGAGCAGGCGCTCCTTCGTGTAGTAGAGTTCCTCGCGCGTTTCCGTCGCGAATTCCTGGTTCGGCCCCTCGACGATGGCGTCGACCGGGCAGGCCTCCTGGCAGTAGCCGCAATAGATGCACTTCACCATGTCGATGTCGTAGCGCGTCGTGCGGCGGGTGCCGTCGTTGCGGCGCGGGCCGGCCTCGATGGTGATGGCCTGCGCCGGGCAGATCGCCTCGCAGAGCTTGCAGGCGATGCAGCGCTCCTCGCCGTTCGGGTACCGGCGCAGCGCATGCTCGCCACGGAAACGCGGCGACTGCGGATTGCGCTCATGCGGATAATTGACGGTCGCCTTGGGCTTGAAGAAGTAGCGCATCGACAGCCAGAAGGCCCCGACGAACTCCGACAGGAAAAGCGACTTTGCGGCTTGGTCTAGTCTCATGACGGGCCCTTAGCTCGCGACTGTTCCGCCGCCGAATTGCAGCACGGCGGCGACGATGATGACCATGGCGAGCGAAATCGGCAGGAAGACCTTCCAGCCCAGACGCATCAGCTGATCGTAGCGATAACGCGGCACGAAAGCCTTCACCATGGCGAAGAAGAAGAAGAAGAAGCTGACCTTCAGGAGGAACCAGATCACCCCCGGCACCCATGTGAAGGGCGCGATATTCGCCGGCGGCAGCCAGCCGCCGAAGAACAGGATGGTCAGCAGCGCGCACATGGTCACGATCGCCACATATTCGGCGAGCATGAACAGCACGTAGGGCGTCGCCGAATATTCGATCATGAAGCCCGCGACGAGCTCCGACTCCGCCTCGACGAGATCGAAGGGCGGGCGGTTCGTTTCGGCCAGCGCCGAGACGAAGAAGATGACGAACATCGGGAACAGGCGCAGCCAGTACCAGCCGGCCATGCCATATTGCGTATCCTGCGCGCGGACGATCTCGGTGAGGTTCAGCGAACCGGCGCAGAGCAGCACGGTGACGATGACGAAGCCGATCGAGACTTCATAGGACACCATCTGCGCGGCCGAACGCAGCGCCGAGAGGAACGGATATTTCGAGTTCGACGCCCAGCCGCCCATGATGACGCCGTAAACGCCCAGCGACGACAGCGCGAAAATATAGAGAATGCCGACATTGATGTCGCCGACGACCCAGCCGCCGTCGGACACCGGAATCACCGCCCAGGCGGCGATGGAGAGCGTCGCCATGATGAAGGGCGCGAACAGGAAGACGCCCTTGTTCGCCGTATCCGGGATCACCGGCTCCTTGAGCGCGAATTTGATGAAATCCGCGAAGCTCTGCAGAAGGCCCCAGGGACCCACGACGTTCGGGCCGCGGCGCAGCTGCACGGCCGCCCAGATCTTGCGGTCCGCCAGAATGACGTAAGCCACATAGATCAGCAGCACCACCGCGATCAGCACGCTCTTGATGATCGCGAGCAGAACGGGGCTTTCCGCGAGATAGGCAGTAAGTGCGTTCCAGCCTTCAGACACGTCGTCGCTCCTATTCCGCCGCCTGCGTCAGCCGGCCCTGCGCGAGGGCCGAACATTCCGCCATGACCGCCGAGGCGCGCGCGATCGGATTGGTGAGGTAGAAATCGGTGATCGCCGGGACGAAAGCGTCCTTCATGGCGACCGCCGAATGACTGGCGAGCCGGCCGATGTCGGCAGGCGATCCCGCTTCGATCTGATCGATGCGCGCGAAGTGCGGATGCTCGGCGACGAGCTTCCTGCGCAGTTCGGCAAGCGAGTTGAACGGCAGCGCATGGCCGAGAACCGCCGACAGCGCGCGCAGGATCGCCCAGTCCTCGCGGGCCTCGCCCGGCGGGAAGACGACGCGCGAGGCGAGCTGCACGCGGCCTTCCGTATTCACATAGAGGCCCGATTTTTCGGTGTAGGCCGCCGCCGGCAGGATGACGTCGGCGCGATGCGCGCCGCGGTCGCCATGCGTGCCGATATAGACCACGAAGGCGCCCGGCGCGATGTCGATTCCGTCGGCGCCGAGGTTGAAGATCAGGTCCAGCGCCCCGGCCGTCGCCATCCCCTGCGCATCGAGACCGCCCGCCGCCGGCGTGAAGCCGAGGTCGAGCGCGCCGACGCGGGCGGCCGCCGTATGCAGGACCGAGAAACCATTCCAGCCGTCGCTGACGCCGCCGAGCTTCTGCGCCGCCTGCGCGGCCAAAGCCAGCACGGCGTCGCCGTCGGGACGCGAGATCGCGCCCTGCCCCACGATCACCAGCAGCTTGCCGACCGGCTTGCCGTCCTGAATGAAGCGCAGCAGCGAATCCGGACCGGCGCCGAGATAGTCATAGTCATAGGTGAGATCGGCCTTCTCGCCGACCAGCGACACCTTGAAGTCGCCCTTCAGCCAGCGCTTGCGGATGCGAGCGTTGAGGACCGGCGACTCCTTGCGCGGATTCGACCCCACGATCAGCAGCGCGTCGGCCTGCTCGATCCCCGCGATGGTCGCGTTGAACAGATAGGAGGCGCGGCCGAAAGCCGGATCGAGCTTTGAGCCGTCCTGACGGCAATCGAGGTTCGACGATCCGAGCTGCTGCATCAGCAGCTTCAGCGCAAATGTCTCTTCGACGGCGGCAAGATCGCCAATGAGCGCGCCGGTCCGCGCGGGCGCGGTGGCCTTGCGCTTGGCCGCGATGGCCTCGAAAGCCTCCTGCCACGTCGCCGGCCGCAGGCGGCCATTCTCGCGCACATAGGGGCGATCCAGGCGCTGGGTCTTCAGACCGTCGACGACCTGGCGCGTCTTGTCCGAAATCCACTCCTCGTTCACGAGGTCGTTGATGCGCGGCAGGATGCGGATAACTTCGCGGCCGCGCGAGTCGACTCGAATATTCGCGCCGAGCCCGTCCATGACGTCGACCGTGTCGGTCTTCTGATATTCCCACGGACGCGCGCGGAAATTCTGCGGCTTGGGCAGCAGCGCGCCGACCGGGCAGAGATCCGACACGCAGCCCTGCAACTCGCTCACCATTGCGGTTTGCAGATAGGTGGTGATCTCCATGTCCTCGCCGCGGCCGATGGCGCCCATGTCGCTCGTGCCGGCGATTTCGGCCGTGAAGCGGACGCAGCGCGTGCAGTGGATGCAGCGCGTCATCTCGGTCTTCACCAGCGGGCCGATATATTTGTTCTCGACCGCGTGCTTGTCTTCCGTATAGCGGGACTTGCCGGCGCCATAGGCGAGCGCCTGATCCTGCAGGTCGCATTCGCCGCCCTGATCGCAGATCGGGCAGTCGAGCGGATGGTTGATGAGCTGGAACTCCAGCACGCCTTCGCGCGCCTTCTTCACCATTGGAGACTTGGTGAGAACTTCCGGCGGCGCGCCGTTCGGGCCCGGACGCAGATCCCTCACCGACATGGCGCAGGACGCCGTCGGCTTCGGCGGTCCGCCCTTCACCTCGACGAGGCACATGCGGCAATTGCCGGCGATTGACAGGCGCTCATGGAAGCAGAAGCGCGGCACCTCGGCGCCTGCTTCCTCGCACGCCTGGAGAAGCGTGAACTCTCCCGGAACGTCCACTTCGACGCCATCGACGAGAATCTTTGTCACTTCGCTGTCTCCGAAGTCGCAACGCGCTGGTTCATGATCATTCCGCCGCCTCGCGCACGGGCTCGGGATGCGGATTGGCCGTGTATTGATCGATGCGCTGTTCGATCACGTCACGGAAATGGGTGATGAGGCCCTGGATCGGCCAGGCCGCCGCGTCGCCCAGCGCGCAGATGGTGTGGCCCTCGATCTGCTTCGACACCTCGAAGAGCATGTCGATCTCTTTCTTCTGCGCACGGCCTTCGACCATGCGCTGCACGACGCGATACATCCAGCCCGTGCCCTCGCGGCAGGGCGTGCACTGACCGCAGCTCTCGTGCTTGTAGAAATAGGAAAGACGCGCAATGGCGCGGATGATGTCGGTGGACTTGTCCATGACGATCACCGCCGCCGTGCCGAGGCCCGAGCCGAGCTTCACAAGGCTGTCGAAATCCATCGGGCAGTCGATGATTTCATGCGAGGGCACGCAGCGCACCGACGAGCCGCCGGGAATGACCGCGAGAAGATTGTCCCAGCCGCCGCGAACGCCGCCGCAATGGCGGTCGATCAGCTCGCGGAAGGGGATCGACATCGCCTCTTCGACATTGCACGGCCGGTTGACGTGGCCGGAAATCGAAAACAGCT
>JBLNBJ010000026.1:0-2938 GCA_050259835.1 Ignavibacteria bacterium
GCCGAGATGGCGATCAACAATGCGCGCGACGTCTACACGCGCCGTAACGAAGGCGTCTCGATCTGGGTCGTGAAGGCGGCCGACATCGTCGCCTCCAGCCCGAGCGACAAGGACGCGCTGTTCGAGCCGTCCAACAGCAAGGTCTATCGCCACCCGACCTTCTTCCCGATGCCGGAAGAAGTCAAGAACCTGTGAGGCCGGCCGTGGACGCAAACAATGCCAAGGTCGAATACCTCCTGCGCCAGGGCGACAACGCCCTGATCCTGTCCCAGCAGCTGTCCCAGCTGTGCGGCAAGGGCCCGGCGCTCGAAGAGGACATGGCGCTCACCAACGTCGCCCTCGACCTGCTCGGCCAGACGCGTATGTGGCTGACCTACGCCGGCGAACTCGAAGGCCATGGCCGCGACGAGGACCGCCTGGCCTACCTGCGCGACAGCCGCGAGTTCCGCAACTGCCTGCTGGTCGAGCAGCCGAACGCCGACTATGCCCAGGTCATGGTGCGCCAGTTCTTCTTCGATACCTGGCACTACTTCCTGATGCGCGGACTCCTTGCCTCGACCGACAGGCGCATCGCCGAGATCGCGGAAAAGTCGCTCAAGGAAGTCACCTACCACCTGCGCCGCAGCGGCGACCTGGTGGTGCGCCTGGGCGACGGCACGCCGCTCAGCCACGCGAAGATGCAGGCCGCCGTCGACGAGCTGTGGACCTATGCCGGCGAGATGTTCATCTACGACGCGGTCGACGAGGCCATGGTGGCGCAGGCTGTGGCGCCGCGCGCCGCGCCGCTGCTCGACGCCTTCCTGCAGCACGTCGGTGAAGTGCTGCTTGATGCGACCCTGGCGATGCCGTCGCCGGACGCCTACATGCAGCGCGGCGGCAAGCAGGGCCGGCATACCGAGCGCCTCGGCTACATCCTGGCCGAGATGCAGTCCCTGCAGCGCGCCTATCCCGGCGCGGATTGGTAAGGTAACAGCATGAGCGAGCAGACCGTGACCAATGTCGAACAAGTTCGCGCCCAGGTCTGGGCCTGGCTCGGCGAGGTGCCCGATCCCGAGATCCCGGTGATCTCGGTGGTCGATCTCGGCATCGTGCGCGAGGTCGCCGTCGACGGCGATACGGGAGAATGCGTGGTCACGATCACGCCGACCTATTCCGGCTGCCCGGCCATGCAGGTGATCGCCGAGGACGTGGAGAACGCCCTGCGCGCACGCGGACTCCGGCACGTGCGCATCGCCACCCGCCTGTCGCCGGCCTGGACCACCGACTGGATGAGCGAGGCCGGCAAGGCGGCCCTGAAGGGCTACGGCATCGCACCGCCGGTGCAGCAGGTGATCGACATCAGCGCCTTGAAGCACGGCGTCAAACGCCATGCGATCCAGGAGCCGGAAGTCCCGTGCCCGCACTGCGGTTCCCGCCACACCCTCGCCACCAGCCAGTTCGGCTCGACCCCGTGCAAGGCGCTGTACCGCTGCCTCGATTGCCGCGAGCCCTTCGACTACTTCAAGTGTCATTAAAACGATGAGCAAATTCCATCCACTCACCGTCGCCAAGGTGAAGCACGAAACGCGCGACGCGATCGCGGTCACCTTCGACGTGCCGCCGCAGCTGAAGGAAGCATTCAAATACCAGCAGGGCCAGCACCTGACCCTGCGCGCGATGATCGACGGCGAGGACGTGCGCCGCTCCTACTCGATCTGCTCGGCGGTGCAGGACGATCGCCTGCGCGTGGCGATCAAGCGCGTGAACGGCGGCCTGTTCTCGACCTGGGCCAACGAATGCATCCGCCCCGGCGTCACCATCGACGTGATGCCGCCCGAGGGCCGCTTCAACCTGCCGCTCGAACCGGAGAGCCGCCGCCACTACCTGGCCTTCGCGGCCGGCAGCGGCATCACGCCCATCCTCTCGATCATCAAGACCACCCTGATGGCCGAGCCGCACAGCCGCTTCACCCTGCTGTACGGGAACCGCGCCTCGTCGTCGGTGATCTTCCGCGACGAGCTGACCGACCTGAAGGACCAGTACCTGGAGCGCCTGAACCTGGTCTACATCATGAGCCGCGAGCCCCAGGACATCGAGCTGTTCCACGGCCGCATCACCGAAGACAAGTGCCGCGACCTGTTCCAGCACTGGCTGCGCGTGGAGAGCGTCGACTACGCCTTCATCTGCGGGCCCGAAGACATGATGCACGGCGTCTCGGCCGCACTGGAGGAAGCCGGCATGCCGAAGGAGCGCATCCGCATCGAACTGTTCGCGGCCAGCGCGGCAAAGAGCGAGCGCAAGCCGCGCCCGGTAACGGCGGAACCGCGCCACCAGACCGAAGTCACCGTGGTCATGGATGGCGTTCACGCCAGTTTCACGATGGACAAGGACAAGGAATCGCTGCTGGACGCCGGCCTGCGCGCCGGCATCGACATGCGCTACTCCTGCAAGGGCGGCGTGTGCTCGACCTGCCGCTGCAAGGTGCTGGAAGGGCAGGTGGACATGGACGTCAACTACGCGCTCGAAGACTACGAAGTGGCGCGTGGCTTTGTGCTGAGCTGCCAGAGTTTTCCGGTGACGGATAAGATCGTGGTTGATTTTGATGTGCATGACTGAGTGCCCATGCCGTCATTCCCGCGAAAGCGGGAATCCATACGTCGCGTGAATAGTGCCTCAGCATGGATCCCCGCTTTCGCGGGGATGACGACTCAAACGATAACAACGAGGAGACCCCCATGACCTACGAATCGATCCAATTCACCATCGCCAACGGCATCGCCGTCCTCACCCTCAACCGCCCCGACCGCCTGAACAGCTTCACCAAGGCCATGCACGGCGAAGTCCGCGACGCCCTGGACAAGCTGCAGGCCGACAAGACCGTCCGCGTGCTGGTGCTGACCGGCGCCGGGCGCGGCTTCTGCGCCGGCCAGGACCTGAACGACCGCGCCGTCGAGCCGGG